>CAYMQN010000024.1:8642-26926 GCA_964392545.1 uncultured Desulfobacteraceae bacterium | reverse complement strand
AGGACGTGCTCCTGCTCGACGTGACGCCGCTTTCCCTGGGCATCGAAACCCTGGGTGGCGTCATGACACGCCTGATCGAGAAGAACACCACGATCCCAACCCGCAAGAGTCAAATTTTTTCCACCGCGGCCGACAACCAGCCGGCGGTTTCAATCCATGTGCTGCAGGGCGAACGGGAAGTGGCCAGCGGCAACAAGACCCTCGGCCGCTTCGAGCTGGTGGGCATTCCTCCGGCCCCCCGCGGCGTGCCCCAGATCGAGGTCACCTTCGACATCGACGCCAACGGCATCGTCAGCGTTTCGGCCAAGGACCAGGCCACCGGCAAGGAGCAGTCCATCAAGATCACGGCTTCCAGCGGTCTCTCCAACGAGGACATCGACCGCCTGGTACGCGATGCCGAACTCAACGCCGACGCCGACCGGCGCAAACGCGGCCTCGTGGATGCCCGCAACGAGGCCGACGGGTTGGTCTACACGACCGAAAAGACCCTGTCGGAACTGGAGGGCCGCCTGGACGAGGCTTCACGCCAGCAGGCCCGGGACGCGGTCCAGGCCCTGAAGAGCGCCATGCAGGGGGATGACGTAAGTGAAATCCGCCGCTTGAGCGAGGATCTCAAGCGTATTTCCCAGCAGGTGGCCGCGGCGGCCTACGGCCAGCAGCCGGCGTCCGCCGGCGCCGCCCAGGCCGAAGCAACCCCATCCGAGCCTTCGGCCAAGGAAGACGTGGTGGATGCCGAGTTCGAAGAAGTCAATTAATCCAAAAGGGCCCCCGGATTTCCGGGGGCCCTTTTGGATTATTACGGTCTAAACCCATTGAAGGTAAGGGTGAGGTTGGGTGGTCGGACGCTGTCTGAACGTCGTAGGGATCGTTGCAACAGCGCTTAGGGGAAGCGATGGAATTGTACCGCGGCTGCCGCCCAAGGGAGAACGGCTTACGAAAGTGGACTGGCGCTGTTGTTACGAACCCTTCGACGTGAGTTCGGGCGGCGACCCAACGTCATCCTTACCTTATTCTCACGCCCTCTTTGTAAAACCGATCTACGCTTCCCGACCCCGCAACCCGATTTCGTCGGCCACTTCCTGCATGCCCATGATGGTGTCCGTGATAAGTTCCGAAAGCTCGACTTCCAGCATGGCGGCGCCCTTTTCGATGATCGTGCGGTCCACCCCGGCGGCGAAGCGCTTGTCTTTCCATTTTTTCTTGACCGACTTGGCCTTGAGATCCATGACGCTTTTCGAAGGGCGCACCAGGGCGGTGGTGGCGACCAGTCCGGTCAGCTCGTCCACGGCGTAGAGCACTTTTTCCAGGGTGGTGCGTGGTTCCACATCCGTGCAGATACCGTAGCCGTGACTCACCACCGCGCGGATGTAGACCTCCGGCCAGCCGTTTTCCCTTAGAATGGCCTCCGTCTTGATGCAGTGCTCATCCGGATACTGCTCGTAGTCCAGGTCGTGAATCAGTCCGATGATGCCCCATACGGTCTCGTCCTCGCCGTATTTGCGGGCGAAATAACGCATGACCCCCTCCACCGCGAGCGCATGTTTGCGCAGACTCGCGCTGCTGTTATAGGTGGTCAACAGATTCCAGGCGTCTTCACGCGTGGGCAGCGCCTCTGCCATGGCAGGCCTCCTTTGAGCTTGGCGAAACAAGAAATGCTTCATTTACGGTGATTAATTTGCTATTAACCAAGCGGGGCCGGATCGAGCCGACCCTTAGCCTGGCCCAATACGATTCACCCCGAGCGTTTTAGAGTATGGATCCCAATCTGTCAAAAGCGATCGTCGAATTCTTCATGAACATCCCGCTCTTCAGCCGGATGAACGCCGAGGAAGTCAAAATGGTGGCCAAACATATGAACGTGATCGAATTGCAGCAGGGCGAAATCCTGTTTCAGGAAGCCGACCGCGGCAATTTCATGTGTTTTATCGCCCACGGCACGCTGGAGGTGATCAAGCAGCCCATTGCCGCCGACCAGGAAATCGTCATCACGACCCTGCGCAAAGGGCAGTCCATCGGCGAGATGTCGGTGATCGAAAACAGGCCCCGCTCGGCCACCATCAAGGCCCGCGAGGAAGCCAAACTCTTTATTCTGTCCCAGGCGGCCTTCGACCTGCTGTTGACGCGCCACGCCAACATCGGCATCAAGCTTTTGAAGGGGATTGCCGTCCTGCTGAGCAACAACCTGCGCAAAACCTCCAGTCGCCTGGCAGACTACATGCTGCCGATCAGTTGACCCCCGTTCCCGCCCCGCCCCATAAAGGAATGGAGAAGACGTGATGACCGAGACGCTCAAGTTTTCGGTGCCGAGTGCCGATAGGCGGGTCAGGGTTTAGGAAAACCCCGTGCGTCGGGGGCCTTGAGTTTCCGGAAAAATAATCCTATACTTTTTTCATACGGACCAGGGGGATTCGAATCGGTAACCGGTTTTCACCTGCGGGCAGATCTGGGTTCATGCAAGCGACAGCGCTCCGACATATCCGGCGGTGGATCGCCGTTCTCGTCCTTTTGGGGGTTGCCGCGGCCCCGGTTCTGGGCGACATCTACATGTACCGCGATCCCGACGGGGTCATGCATTTTACCAATACCCCCTCCTCCTCCCACTACAAGGTCTACATCCGCACGCACAAGCCTCGTTTCTACAGGCCCCGGGACATCACCACCTACGACCGCATCATCCAGGAGGCTGCGCGGCGGCATGACATCGATTTTTTTCTGGTCAAGGCCATCATTCAGGCCGAGTCCAGTTTCAATCCCCGTGCGGTGTCCAAGAAAGGCGCCCGCGGCCTGATGCAGATCATGCCGGAAAACTACGCTTCTTTGAATATCAAAGACCCTTTCGATCCCCAGCAGAACATCATGGGCGGCACGCGTTATTTCCGCGCGCTTCATGAGCGCTACGAGGGCAAGCTGGCCCTGAGCCTTTCAGCATACAACGCCGGTCCCACGATTGTCGACCGCTACCAGCGTATTCCGCCGATTCCCGAAACCGAGCGGTATGTGGAAAAGGTCCTGCACTACTACCGCAACTACAAAAACGGCACCTGACCCTTCCATCCTTTCGATGCCGGTCCCGATGCCGGCCGTTGGCGCCGCGCGGCGGGATAGCCGCCCTCAACGGACGCGCTGACGGCTCACGCCACCTTTTCCAGAACCTGGGTACTGCGGCTGGGAATATAGAGCTGCAGCCGGTCCTGGCCGTCGGCGGCCAGGGTGACATGCCGCTGATCGGAAGACAGCCGCCCGTGGCCTCCGAAGGCCGGTGCGTCGCTGTCCAGGACCAGCCGATAGTGCCCCGGCGCGGTCGGGAAGCCGTAATCGGTAAAAGAGCGGGTCGGATGCCAGCCGAACACGAAGAGCAGGCTCCCGCGGCTGAAGATCAGCACCTGATCCTCGCCGTGCTCGAAAACCAAGTGGGCCCAGGGGTCCTTGAAAACCGCGTGGGTTTTCACCACATCGAGCATGGCGCGATCGAAGGCGGCCAGCTGGCCGTATTTCAAGTCCGGTTGGTCGGCCAGGTGCCATTGCCGCCGGGCATAATGATAGGACCAGTTGTTGCCTTCACGGGGGAAATCGACCCATTCGGGGTGGCCGAATTCGTTGCCCATGAAGGTCAGGTAGCCATGGCCGGCCGTGGCCAGGGTCGCCAGACGGATCATCTTGTGCAGGGCCACGGCGCGGGCTACGGTCAGATCCGGATCGTCCCGGTGCATGTGGTGGTACATCCCGGCATCGGCCATTCGAAAAATGAGGGTTTTATCCCCCACCAGGGCCTGGTCGTGGCATTCGGCATAACTGATGGACTTCTCGTGGGGGCGCCGATTGGTCAGCTCGTGCCAGAGGCGTCCGGGATGCCAGTCTTCGTCGGCGGTATCCTTGGTCAGACGAATCCAGTGGTCGGCAATGCCCATGGCAAAGCGGTAGTCGAAGCCCATGCCGCCCGCGTCCCGGGGCAGCGCCAGGCCGGGGAGGCCGCTGATGTCCTCGGCAATCGTCTCGGCGCCTGGGTTGACACCATGGACCAGTTCATTGGCCAGGGTCAGGTAGGCGACAGCATCCTCATCCACATTGTCGTTGAAATAGTCGTCGTAGCTGGTGAAGGCCTTGCCCAGCCCGTGATCCAGATAGAGCATGCTGGTGATGCCGTCGAAGCGGAAGCCGTCGAAGCCGTATTCTTCCAGCCAGAAACGGCAGTTGGAGAGCAGAAAGCGGAGCACTTCAGGCTTGGCGTAGTCGAAGCAGCGCGAGTCCCAGGCATGGTGGCGGCCGCGACCGCCGTCGTGAAAGTACTGGTAGAGGGTGCCGTCGAAGCGGCTCAACCCCTCCACTTCGTTGGAGGCGGCATGGGAATGCACGAGATCCATGATGATGCGCAATCCCGCGCCGTGGGCCGTATCCACCAGGTACTTGAGGTCGTCGGGGGTGCCGAAGCGCGACGCGGCGGCGAAGAAGTTGGCGACCTGGTAGCCAAAGGACCCGTAGTAGGGGTGTTCCTGCACCGCCATCAGCTGGATGCTGTTGTACCCCGACCGGCGGATGCGCGGAATCACGATATCGGCGAATTCGCGGTAGGTGCCGATGCCGTCTTTTTCCTGGGCCATGCCCACATGGGTTTCGTAGATCAGGATCGCTTCCGGCGGCGGCGGTGCGGCGTGGCGCCAGGCATAGGCCTCCGGCGGGCACCAGACCTGGGCATTGAAAATATGCGTATCCGGATCCTGTACCACCCGGTGGGCATAGGCCGGAATGCGGTCGCCGCCGCCCCCCGGCCAGAGTAGCCGCAGGCGATAGAGATCGCCATGCGCCAGGCGGTCGGCCGGCAGGCGGATTTCCCATGCTCCGTCTCTCCCGGGGGCCGGCTGCAGGGCGAAGGCGGGGTCCTCCCGCCAGGCGTTGAAAGTGCCCATCAGATAGATGGTGTCGGCGTTGGGAGCCCATTCCCGAAAAACCCAGCCTTCCGCCTCCCGATGCAGACCGAAGTAGGCATGCTCGCGCGCGATGTCGATGAGCGAGGCATCCGGGCGCAGCAATTTGCGGCGGGCGGCCTCCAACGTCTGCCTGCGCTGCAGCAGGGCCTCGCGGTAGGGGGTCAGCCAGGGGTCTTTGGCCAGGAGTCGCTCCAGCCAGGGGGGGGTGTCGGATCCGGGGGCGGATGCCATTTCAAGAACCTCGCTTCCAATGGGAAGGGCGGATCGATTGCGGCGCCTTCCCGGCTTTTCCCCTCAGCGGGGGCGCGCTGCGATCAGAGGACGCTGCAGCATTTTCTCATAAAGGCGCATGTAGTTGCGGGCGGTGACGTCATGGGTGAAGGTCGTCGCGCTTTCCCGCATGATGCGTTCGATCTGCCGCCGCCGCTGTACCTCGGGCGATCCGTGGAAGACCATGGCCTGCTCCATGGCCCAGAAAAGCCCCTGGCTGTCGTAGATCTCGAACAAGAAGCCGTTGCCGCTATCCTGTTGCGGCGCCAGATGGGTCACGGTGTCATGGATGCCGCCGGTATCGTGGGCCACGGTCAGGCAGCCGTAAAGGGGGCCGATCATCTGGGGCAGGCCGCAGGGCTCGAAGCGTGATGGCATCAAAACGAAGTCGGCCCCGCCATAGGCCACCCGTGCGAGCTTCTCGTCGAAACCGCAGACGGCCACCCGGTCGTAGATCTCGTGGTAGGCCACGATCTCGTGGAAAATTTTCTTGTACTCGCCATTGGCCACGAAGACGATCTGCAGATGGCGGTCCCAGAAGGTGGCGACGACCTGATAGAGGATCTCGGCCAGAAGCTGGCAGCCCTTCTGAATGGGATCCAGGCGGTGGGGCCAGAAAAAAAGCGGCGCCTGATCGTCCTGCAACAGGCCAAGGGTGCGCTGCAGGTAGCGCTTGTTCGCGCGCTTGCCCTCGGTGTGATCGTCGGCGCTATACGGGGTATCGAGCGCCTCGTCGGTTTCGGGGCGGTAGGATGGATCGGGGGCGTTCAGGATGCCGGTGGCACATTCCGCCAGCACTTTGTTGGTCAGCTCCTGTTTGAGGGGGGGCGCCACGAACGGGTGGCGCCCCTCCACGATTTCCTGGAGAAAGGTGGGGCTGACCGTGTTCACGAAGTGGGCCGCAAAAACCCCGCTCACCAAAAAGTCCACCGGGTTGGTCTCGCGTACTTCCTCGTATTCCTCGGCCATGCGTTCGTAATAAAGGTGGTGCCAGAAATAGGCGGCGTCGATGCCGCGGTCCTCGATGGCGGCCAGGGGCGTTTTGACGGTGTGGATGTTATGGAGGGTGAACAGGCAGGGGGTTCCCATCTCCCGGGCCGCGGCGGGTATAAGACCGGTCATCCAGTCGTTGCAGTGGATCAGGTCCGGCTTCACGCGGGGCATGATGTTGTTGATGACTTCCCGCTGGAAGGCCAGGGCAAGTTTGATGTTGTCCGCTCCGTAATGGGAATAGACCGTGCTCATGTAGAAAAAGGCCCGGTCTTCCGCTAGGTGGACGCGCTCATTGGGCACTTTGTCCCGGATCCGCCGGAACTCGTTTTTCAGAATGGGGGCTGTGTGGGCCGCGAAGATTTCGCGGTAATCCGGCAGCGCCACGTGGACATCGGCGCCCAGATCGTAGAGGGCGCTGATCAGTGCGGCGGAAACATCGGCCAGCCCTCCCGCTTTGGCGGTGAGCTGGTTGGACATGTTGCCCATACCTTCCGGGAGATAGGTCACCTCCGGGGTTATGACCAAAACGGTGGGATTGCGGAGTGATTTCGGCATGTCAAGCTCCCTTGGGGAGGACCGGTGGCCCGGGATCGGAAACCCCCGGTCCCGGCCCGGCGTCAAGCCCAGGCAATCAGCCCCGGAGTATAGCGCGTCCAGATGTCGCCCTTGGGGGTGACCCGCGCGGTGAAGCCATAGCGGCCGGCCGCGTCGCAGGGCAGCGTGCATCCATAAAGATAGCGGTTGTCGCTGAGTTCTTCCAGCACGGTCATGGTTTTCCGATAGGTCACCTCCAGGCGGTCCACGGTCTTGGGCGGCCCGTAGCAAAGCTCCACCTCGACCTCGGCGGGCTGGATGGCCCCCAGGTTGACAAGGACCGAGACCTCCAGCAGATCCCCCACCCGCATGGGCCCTTCGGTCTGGAGCACCGGAAAATCGACCACCACGTCTTTCCAGAGGGTCGCCAGGCGGGCGTTGGTGCGGCTCATTTCGACGGCCCGCGCGGCGCCGTCGGCCAGCAGTTCGTGGTGCTGGCGGGCGGCTTCGGCATAGAAGCGCGCGCTGTATTGGCCGACCATGCGCTGGGCACTGAAATCCTGCATGGCCATCTTCATCGAAGCCTTCATCTTTTTCAGCCAGCGCAGGGGCAGACCGCCGCTTTCCCGCTCGTAAAAGCAGGGAACCACCTCGTTTTCGAGCGCATTGTAGAGCGCCTGGCCTTCGATGCGGTCCTGGTAGTCGGCATCTTCGAATTCTTCCCCGTTGCCGATGCGCCAGCCCCGCTGCTCGTCGTAGCCCTCGCACCACCACCCGTCCAGCACACTGACATTGAGAACGCCGTTGACGGCGGCCTTCATTCCGGAAGTGCCGCAGGCCTCGAAGGGCCGGCGGGGCGTATTGAGCCAGATATCGGCGCCCTGGATGAGACGGCGAGCGAGCTGCATGTCGTAGTTCTCGATGAAGATGAAGCGGTGGCGCACGCTGGGGCGCCGGCCGAATTCCACCAGGCGGCGGATCAGTTCCTTGCCTTCGTTGTCCTGGGGGTGGGCTTTGCCGGCGAAGATAAACTGGACCGGATGTTCCGCGGATGTGATCATGGCCTCCAGGCGGTCCGGATCCTGCAAAAGCAGGTTGGCGCGCTTGTAGGTGGCGAAGCGCCGGGCGAAAGCGATGGTCAGAACATCCTGATCCAGGACGGATTCCACCTCCTTCATGGTGGTAATGGGCGCATTGCGCCGGCCGTACTGGTCGGCCATGCGGCGGCGGCAGGCCCGGATCAGTCGGGCGCGGTTGGTTTCGTGGGCATGCCAGAGCTCCTCGTCGTACATTTCCTCAAGCCGGTGGCCGTTGTCGCTCTGCCTGATGGCCTGGTGCCAATCCGGTCCGATATAACGCTCGAAGAGCAGGATGGTCTCGGTGGACGTCCAGGTGGGGATATGAATCCCATTGGTAACGTGGGTGATGGGCACTTCGTCTTCCGGGATGCCGGGCCACAGGTGGTGCCACATCCTGCGCGCCACGGCCCCATGCAACGCGCTGACGCCGTTGCAGTAGGCCGACATGCGCTTGCCGAGGATAAACATGGACAAGGGGGTTTCGGGGGCCGACCCCTGGGGCTGGCCCCAGCCGATGATCGTGTGCACGTTGGTGCCCAGCTGGGGCTCGAAGGCGCGCAGGCAGGGAATCACCATGTCCACCGGGAAATCGTCATGTCCGGCGGCTACCGGCGTGTGCGTCGTGAAGACGGTGGTTCGCGGCAGGACCTCCATCGCTGTTTTGAGGTCCATCCCGTTGGCCTGGACCATCTGGCTGAGACGTTCCAGACTGGCAAAGGCCGAGTGGCCTTCGTTCATGTGAACCACCTGGGGCCGGCGGTCGAGCATGTCCAGGGCGCGCATACCGCCGATGCCCAGAACGAGCTCCTGGGCCAGCCGCCGCCGGCTGCCCCCTGAGTAGAGGCGGGCCGTGATATCCCGCAGCCCCGGGGGGTTGTCGCGAATATTGGTGTCCAGCAGATAGAGCGGGATACGCCCCACCTGGATGACCCAGACGATGGCGTGGATCTGCCCGTCGGGACCGTCCACGGTGACCAGGATGTCCTGGCCGTCGGGGGTGCGGGCGCGATCGATGGGCAGCATGAAGATGTCGCTTTCCGGATAAGCCTCCTGCTGCCAGCCGTCGTCGTTCAAAAACTGACGGAAATAGCCCTGCCGGTAAAAGAGCCCGATGCCGGCCAGGGGCAGCTTGAGGTCGGAGGCCGCTTTGAGGTGATCGCCGGCCAGGATGCCCAGGCCGCCGGAATACAGGGGGACGCTCTCGTGCAGACCAAACTCCATCGAAAAATAGGCGATGGTGGTCTGGGCGTCATAACGGCTGTCAGCGGGCAGCGGGCTTGTCACCTGGGTTTCGAAATGATCGCGCACGCGAGCCAAGTGCGCCAGAAAGCCCTTGTCCCGGGCGAGCTCCTGGAGGCGGTCCTGGGGGATGCGGGTGAAAAAAGCGATGGGGTTGCCCTGGCATTGATGCCAGAGGCCGGGATGGATGCGGCGGAACAGCTCGAAGGCATCCCGCTGCCAGCACCACCACAGGTTGCGCGTGAGGGTCTCCAGAAACGCCAAGGGCTCCGGTATGTAAGGAAAAACCTGAAAGGTTTGAATATTTCGCATGCACGGATCTCCGTAAAGGTTCGTATCGGCGGCCTCCGCCAGGAGGCACGGGATGGTTTTCGTTGCGTGTTGTAATGCGACTGTGCCGGCAATTTCAAGCCATACCTTGACAACGGCGGCGCCGGTCGCGGTCTCAGGCCAGCAGCCGCCAGACGCGATAGACTTCGCTGACCGACCAGGCCTGGGCGTCGCAGCCCCTATCCTCATGTGGCGCGTCACCGTCCCGAATCTCCGGAATATGGCCGAGACAGCCGCTGTTCATCGCGTCAACGGCCGTGGCCAGCAAGGCCCGCCCCGTTCGCTTGCCGCTTTCCCCGTAGACCATGGCCAAAGCTTCACAATAGGAAGGAAAAACCCAGGTCCAGGCCGTGCCGTTGTGATAGGCCGGTTTGCGCTGGGTGTCCTCGTCGCCTCGGTAGCGTCCCTGATAGGGGTGGTGGGGGTCGTTCAATAGCCGCCCGTCGCGACGGATGGCCAGGGGAAAGGCCACCGGCTGGTCGGCCAAACTGCGGATGGCCCCCGGGACGAGCAGGGTCTGGCAGGCCTCGACGATCCGGGCGGCCTGCCGGGGGTCGCTTACGGCCCCCAGGGTGACGGCAAACAGTTGGTTGGGCCGCAGGGCATCGTCGGCCGGGCAGGCTTCGGCCGCCTGACCCCGCCTGCCATGGCGGCAATCCGCGAGATAGCCGCGACGGGAATCGAAATACAACCGGCGAATGGAGGCCTGGACCCGATCGGCCAGCGCATGCCAAGCCGTCTCCTGGGCGGGCGCTCCGATGTCCGCCAGCAGCTCCAGCGCTGCGTGCCAGAGGGCCTGGATTTCGATCGGATAGCCCTCCCGCGGAGAGCCGGCGGGATGGTTCGTATCCATCCAGGTGAAGTGGGCCGGGCTGAAGAGCAGGCCGGAGGCCGGGTCCATGCCGATGCCGTTGGGGGTTCCCCGGACCAGGGCGTGCGCCAGGTCCACCAGCACCTGGCCGAGACGCCGGTGGCCGCAGGTCATCTCCAGGATGTCGGCATGGCCCTCGCGGATCAGGTCCCGGCAGGCCGCAAACAGCCAGAGCGGGGCATCGGAGGTGTCCCGGTTGGAGGCATCGTCGCCGCGAATCATGTTCGGCAGGGTGCCGTCCTGCTCGAAGGCCGCGAACTGGCGCAGAATGGCCGTGGCGGTCTCCGTCAGCCCGGCGGCGATCATGCCCCGGCAGAAAATCAACGTATCCCGACCCCAGTCCAGGAACCAGGGGTAGCCGGCGATGACGGTGGCAAACTTCCCCCGTTTGACGATGAACTGGTGCATGGCCCGCTCCAGCCCGGCAGCGGTTTCGCGATATATCGGGGGCCGTTTGCGGCGCGCGGCGCTGTGGATCCTGGCCGAAGCCCCGGCGGAAGCGCCTGGGCCGTGGGTCACCGCGGCGGTGATGGCCTGCCGGGCGCCGCCGGGCAGATCGGCCGTGAGATAACCCGGGCTGAACAGGTCGGAGGCGGCATCGAGGCCGCGCGTCGCTTCCAGCGGGCGCTGGACCATGTAGTGCCATTCCGGTTCGTGGGCATAGGCGCCTGCCGAAGCCCTCACCCGCAGTCGCCGCTGTGGGTCGGGGCTGAAATCGAAACCGTCGGGGTGGGCGGTTATCGAAGCGCCAAAATGGATCTCCGGGCCCAGGTAGGCCTTGGTGGTGGTGTGAAAATTGCGGTCTTCGATGTCGGGCCGCACGATCAGGCGAATCGGCAGCACGTCCGGCAGCACGTCCGGCAGCGCGTCCGGCGCCTTCCGGGCGGCCTCGCGCTCGAAGACGATGTGAACCGTGTTGCGCCCCTCCAGCAATTGCACGATCACCCGCAGGCGAACGGACTGCCCCTGGCCGGTGGGCATCCGGAAGCGCCACACGGCCCGACCGTCGGCGTCCTCCTGAAACGCTTCCAGGCAGTCATGGCGGATCTCCTGGGAATAGCCCTGGAAGACCACCCAGGCGCGCAGGCGGGTCAGCATGATCCAGCGGTCTTCCGGGACGTCGGGGTTCAAATTGGCGGCTAAAAGGGCGTCGTAGCGGCTGTGCAGCGTGGCCCACCGCACCGGGGTGTGGGACATGCCCCCGCGGCCGTTGGTGCCCAGCCAGGTGAGCGGGGTGTCCGGCAGGGACCGGCGCGGCCACAACGTCCGAATCCGCGACCGCTCCCCTGCCGCGAGCAGCTTCAGGGGCGCCCGGACACGCTCCGTTTGTCCGGGGGCGTGGTGAAAGAGTTCCAGCGTGGCCGCTATCGTGGCCGCGGGCGCCGCGCCCCGGGCGATCAGCGCCACGTGGCGGCCGTCGCGCGTGACAAGGGAATTTTCCACGGCCAGGACAACCGTGTCCCGCACAAGGCGTGCCTGAAACGCATGGGGCGCGCTGATCAGCAGCACATGGCCGGGGGGCATCATGACCTCCCGGCGCTGGTCCCGGGGCCATGTCCAGCGGGTGATGCCGGGTTCGCTGCCTTCGGGCCGCAGGCGCCGGCAGAGGGCCTCAGGATCCTGCCACAAGGCCTCCGCCAGGGCTTCCACGTCCAGATCGCCGCATTGGTCGTCACACCAGAGCGCCACCAGATCCAGCACCTTGGTCCGCCGGCGCTGGTGCTCCACCCAAGGTACGTGCTCCGTCCCGTCCGAATGCGCTGCGGCCGGCTGGTTCGGCGGGGCCAGGCAAAGGACTTCGCCGGGCGCCAGGGGGCAGCGGATCAGGCCGTTTTCCTCTCCCAGAGTTCGGTTGTGCCCGGTCAGCAGATCCGTGGCATCCCCGGCCGCCCAGCCCACCGGGGCCGCCGGCCAACTGGCCGTCATGGGGGCCTGGTCATCGAGATTGACCACGGCCAGCACCTTTTGGTCCGTGGGCCGGTGATGGCGCAGCAGCACCGCCACGTTGTCCCCGTCGGCCTGGATCAGCGCCAGGCGGGTGCCGCTGCGAAAACAGGGATGTGCCTTGAGCAGGTCGGTCAGGCGCCGGATGGCGGCCACCTGGTTGCGCTCGGCGCCCCAGTTCAAGGAGGCCGCGTCGTGGACGTCGATCTTTTCGGTGGCAAACCACTCCACCCCGTTGGCGAACCCGAAGGCGCCCTGGGGTGCGAAAAGGGCGCACAGGGCGGTGCGCATGCGGGCCCAGATGCGGGAACGGGCTGCCAGGCGGGGGTTGTCGTGGGTTTCGGCGAAGTGCACCGTCAGACCGTCGCTGGCCGAGATATCCAGGGCACCGGGGAGATAGGCCTCGATCTGGCGCCGGTCGTAGTTTTGAAACAGCTCCGAATAGGCCCAGTTGAAATTGGCGCGGTTCAGCAGGGCGCGGGTGACCGCGATCTTGCCGCCCAGGCCCTCGAGCAGGAAGACCGTGTCGGGAAACTGCTGGCGCACCTTGGCCACCATGTAGCGCCAGGCCGGCTGTGGGATCATATAGCCCGCATCGCAGCGAAAGCCGTCCACCCCGCGCCGGCACCAGGTCAGGAACATGTTCGCCATGAAATGCCAGAGCGCCTTGTGCCGGTAGTCGAGTCGGGTCAGATCTTCCCATTGAACCCCCCAGGCGCCGGGGACTTCGATGCGCCCCCCGTCGTCGCGGGCCAGCCATTCGGGATGCATCCCGTGCATGCGCGCCGCCCACCCGGTGTGATTGATGGCGATGTCCAGAAAAAGGCGGGCGCCCCGGGCGTGCACGGCATCCACAAGTTCGCCGAATTGTTCCAGCGGCGTTGCGGCCGGGTCGAAGCGCGCCAGGGCCGGGTCCACGTCCAGAAAGCTCAAGGCGGCATAGGGGCTGCCGAAACGGCCCATCCGGGCATAGGTGGTGGGGGTGGGGTGAATCGGCAGCAACTGCAGAATGGTGCAGCCCAATTCGCCGATGATAAAATCCAGGTGGTCGATCAGGTCGCGGAAGGTGCCCGAGGGCGGGATGACGGCGAATCCCTGACCGTCGAGCTCGGCCACGGCGTCCCGGGACCACTGGTGACCGACCCGGCCGTCCTTGTTGGGGCCGAACTGCCGCACGAAGGCATTGTAAATGATGTTGGCCGCGCCGTTGACCGCCGGTTCGACATTGAGGACGGTGTTGGCCCCCTCCGGCCAAAGGGGGGTGCGGCGGCCGTCCGCGAGAAAGTAGCACTTGGCCTCGAAATGCCCCACTTGTCGGAGGGGCACCACGAGACGAAAGCCGGTGGCGTCCACCGGCTGCATGGGGCGATCGAACCAGTCCCGATGCAAGGGGGTCTCGTCGGCTTCGGCCTGGCGGACGATTTCCTGGCGGGTTGTTTGGGCGTGTCCCAGATTCGACCGCAGCCAGGCCCGGCCCTGAAGGGGCTTGGGCAGGCGCAGGGTGAAGGTCACCGTGTCGCCGCAGGTACGGAGAAGCCGCCGATCCGGGGCGGGATCCTGATGAAGGGTCATGGTCATGGGAACTTTGTCGTCGGCCATCGCCTGCCGGCCTGCGTCGATGGGCAGGGCGAGGCGCGCATGTCAATGATGTATTTCAATTTGCTTGCCTTTGGACGACACGGTTGTATGGCCGGCGAGCGAAATCAAGAATTCATCGCCATCAAGGGCGACCGGCCCGGCCGGCGTGTCCCGCGCAACGCAAAACGATGCGATGGACCTCAGGAAACGGCCGCGGGGCCATGCGACAGGTGCAAAGTAGGTCCCGGATCTAAAGTTGCAAGTCCTGATCGACAACGGTGTTGGCGGTCAGCGTCGCTTGCCGGTCGTGGGGGTTTGTGATCCTGACGTCACCCACGATGGTGACGCCTCCCTCGAAGAGGATATCGCCCGTTACCCTCAGGCCGGTACACTGCACCAGGGAGGGAACGCCCTCCGGAAAGCGGGCGTCGAACATATCGATGTGTTTATAAAACCGTTTGTCCAGGCTGATGACGGGTCCCGGGCCGATCAGGTCCGGATGGGGTTCAAGGACCAGCTTCCGGTTCAGCCGGAAGGCATCCGAGCGCACCGCCATCAGATCGTCACAGGTTTTCACCGGGAAGAAACGGGTGCGGGGTACGCGGACCGCCCGGGCGCCTTCGAACAGGGCGATGGCGGCGCCCATGGCGGATTCGACCTGGTACACCGCGGGACTTTCGGGGTCCCGCGGATCGAGGGTTTTGGGATTCAGGATCAGCGGCAGCCGCAGGATATGCTCACGGGTCACGAGGTCCTTCAGGGCCGTGAGGTTCACCCAGAGATTGTTGGTGTTGAAAAAACGGTAGCGCGCGATATCGCGGCCGTCGCTGTTTTCGGGAAATTGGGCCGATTCCCGCAGCAGCAGACCGCCTTCCGCATCCACGGCCAGATGGCCGCCCTTGGCGTCGGCGGGCGTTCGTTCGGCCACTTCCAAGAGAAACGGCAGGCCCTCCCGGGCGAAAAAGCCCAGAATCGCGGCGTCCACGGTGGCGCCCAGATTGTCCGAGTTGGCGATGAGGGCATAACGGATATCCTTTTCGAGGAGGCGGTCCAGAATGCCGGAGGTGGTCATGGCCGTATAGACATCGCCGTGCCCCGGCGGATTCCATTCCAGGTCGGGGTTGGCCGGCCAGGAGGCCGGCGCCAGGCTGTCCCGCAGAATTTTCGGAAACCGGTTCTGGGTAAACAGCAGCGGCGGATGGGCCGGCGCAAGGGCCCGCAGCGCATCCTCGGTGGCCTCCCGGGTGCTGAAGCTGTTCATGAGGGCCTGTTGGATCTCGAGGTGCTCCGACTGACCGAGAATGATTTCCAGAAAAGAGTGACGGTCCTTCACGGGGAGCAGGGATTTGGGGCCGGTCAGCCCCATGCTGGTGCCCAGGCCGCCGTTGAGGGTGATTCGAACCGTATGGGGCAGGGCTTCGCGTCCGGCCTCACGGTAGGCCGCCAGACGCGCCGCATCCGCCACCTCGCTTTCTTGCGGCGGGCGGATGGCTTCATCGGGGATGATGCCGGTTTGGCCTTCCACCACTTGGCGGTAATAGTCGCCGAAGAGCGCGATTACGATGGGGTCGAGTCCACTATCGCGCATTTTGGCTTCGAAACGCTCCAGATGATGGGGGGGCTGCTGGTCGTTGGGCATAAAGCGTGTCCTAACGTCTCCTTATTTATGGGGCAGGCAAGGCGCCCCGGACCGGTCCCGCGGCGCCGGGTTCTGGTATCACACCGGCTCCACCCACCCCATGTCGTCCTGCGCAGTGCCGTATTGGATGTCCGTGATCGCCTTGTAAAGCTTGCGGGCCAGGGGACCCACGTGACCGTCGCCGACCTGGATCGTGCGGCCCGCATAGTTCAGCTCGCCGACCGGTGAGATCACGGCCGCGGTTCCCGAGCCGAAAATTTCTTTCAGATGACCGTTGTCGTGGGCGGTCATAACCTCGTCGATGCTGATCTGCCGTTCGGTAACTTTGAGGCCCCACTTGCGGCCCAGGGCCAGCACGCTGTCGCGGGTGATGCCCGGCAGGATGCTGCCGTTGAGGGCGGGGGTGACCAGTTCGTCGTCGATCACGAAAAAAATGTTCATGGAACCCACCTCTTCCACGTATTTGAGCTCCACCCCGTCGAGCCAGAGCACCTGGGTATAGCCTTCCTCGTGGGCTTTGTTTCCCGCCAACAGGCTGGCGGCGTAGTTGCCCAGGGTTTTGGCTTCGCCCACGCCGCCCCGAACGGCCCGCACATGCTCCCGGGTAACCTGAATCTTGACCGGATTGAAGCCCTCCGGGTAGTAGGCCCCCACCGGCGACAGAATGATGAAGAAGCGATAGGTATGCGACGCGCGCACCCCCAGGAAGGGGTCCATGGCGATGATGGTGGGGCGAATGTAAAGGGAGGTTTCGGGAGCCGCCGGAACCCAGTCCTTTTCGAGCTGCAGAAGCGTCTTCAGGGCCTGCAGCATAAAAGTCTCGTCGAACGCGGGAATGCACAAGAGGCGAGAGGAGTTGTTCAGGCGCCGGAAGTTGTCCCGCGGACGGAACAGTTGTATGCGGCCGTCGGCCGCACGATAGGCCTTGAGACCCTCGAAAACCCCCTGGCCGTAGTGGAGCACCATGGTGGAGGGATCCATGGCAATCGCCCCATAGGGCACAATGCGGGGCTGGTGCCAACCCTTTTCGAGATCGTAATCCATGTTGAACATGTGATCCGTGAAAAGATTGCCGAACCCGAGATGCTCCGGGTCCGGCTTGGCCTTTAACGTGTCTGCTCGGGTGATGGTGATTTCCATGGTTCCCTCCTTGAATGGTCCGGCACAAGGCCCGGCCTGCCGACCGCCGGCGGTCAGGAATGTCAATGCCAGTTGTCCGATGTCGGCATCATAGATACGTTCCGTTGCAGGGCCGCAGAATTCTTCGACGATGCATTCGGCGTCGGCGGCCAGAGTCTTGGAAAACAGGCGCCCGCCGACGACCGTATTTTCATCCGCCAGCTGGATATGGGCATGAAAAAAGGGCCGGTTCCCGCCGGTGGACAGAAGCCCCCGGCAGACGACGATCTCCATGGGGCGGGTTTCCGTTCGGGTGACGTAAACCTGCTGCCGAGGATCGAAGGTCCCGACGGTCCAGCGCGTAACACGGCCGGTAATCGTAACGGCCGCCGTGGCGATGCGCTCCCTGATCCCCAGCTCGGTCACGGCCTGGATCAGATCTTCGTCACCGCCTAGGCGCCCGATATAGCGTCGTCCGGTCCGGTAGCTGTGCCATACCCCCATCTTGGCGAATTCCAAAGGATACTAACCGCTTATTTATCCCAAAACGAAATTTCATAACATGTTCGGGTTGTAAATCAAGCATTAATTCCAGAAGGCGGGTCTCGGCCGGCCGGTTCGCCACCGGTGGGCGGGCCTTAAACCCCCTGAGGCGGTTTGACTTCCCGTGACAACTCCGTTATGGAGGGAGGGCATTTGCTGCTAAATAAGAATCGCTCTCATTTGTTGCACACCCGGCCCATGCCGAAAACCGCACGGCGGAGGAGGATAAACAGATATCATGACGGAAAAAGACAGTATGGCCCAGATCGCCCCCATGCGCGTGGGCCTTAAAAGCCGCTTTAAATTTCAATGCCATCCCGGCGTCTCCTGCTTTACCAAATGCTGCCGGGGCATCAACATCATCCTGACCCCCTACGACGTCATTCGATTGAAAAACAGGCTGGGGCTCTCATCCGAGGAATTTTTAGCCATTTACACCGAGCCGCACATGATGGAAAAGACCGATCTGCCGGTGGTGACCCTCAAGCTCGTCGACGACGAGGCCCAATCCTGCCCGTTCGTGCGGGAGGACGGCTGCCTGGTCTACCAGGACCGTCCGACCACCTGCCGCTACTATCCCTTGGGAGTGGCCTCCCTGACCCACAAGGAGGGCGCCGACGACGAGGGGTTTTATTTCTTCGTGGACGAGGCCCACTGCAAGGGGTTCGAGGAAGACAAGACCTGGACCGTGGCGGAGTGGCGCCGCGACCAAGGCGTGGATCGCCATGACGAGATCAATGCCGAGTGGACCGATCTCCTGGTGCGCAAACGCTCCTTTCCCCAGAACATCAAGTTGAGCGAACAGAGCAAACAGATGTTTTTCATGGTCAGCTACAATATCGATAAATTCCGGGATTTCGTTTTCAACAGCTCCTTCCTGCAGCGCTACGAGGTGGATGCCGCCACCCGGGAAAAGATCAAAAACGACGAAATCGAACTGCTCAATTTCGGCATGCGCTGGCTCAAGTTCATCCTTTATAAAATCGGGGATTTCAAAGTACGGACAGATACCCCCTCGGCCTGACACAACCTTCAGCAAAAACGCGCGCCCATTCACAGATGGCAGCGTTTCGACCCCGGCTCCGCCGCCACCGGCCCCGCCGATCATCGGCAGGGCCGGCGACGCAATCCTCAGCGCTATTCCGCGCAATCCGTTTCCCGCGCCCCTGCCGTCATATCCAGTCGAAGGTCCTTTCCACGGCCTTTTTCCAGTTGCCGTA
>CAYMQN010000024.1:0-8632 GCA_964392545.1 uncultured Desulfobacteraceae bacterium | reverse complement strand
CCGTAAGCCTTCTCGCGATCCGCCGCGGGCATGTTGGGTTCCCAGGTCTTGTCCATGGACCAGTTTTTGCGCAAATCCTCGCGCCCCGACCAATAGCCCACCGCCAGGCCCGCGGCATAGGCCGCCCCCAGGGCCGTGGTTTCGGTGACGGTGGGCCGGATCACCGGCACGTCGAGAATGTCGGACTGGAACTGCATCAGAAGCTCGTTGGCCACCATCCCGCCGTCCACCTTGAGGCGGGTCAGGTCCACGCCGGAATCCTTGTTCATGGCCTCCACGATGTCCCGGGTCTGAAACGCGTTGGCCTCCAGAACGGCCCGGGCCAGATGCCCCTTGTTGACGAAGCGCGTCAAGCCTACGATGGCCCCCCGGGCATCCGAGCGCCAATAGGGGGCAAACAATCCGGAAAAGGCCGGCACGATGTAGGCGCCGCCGTTGTCCTCCACGGACCGCGCCAGATCCTCGATCTCGTGGGCCTGTTCGATGAGGGTCAGGTTGTCCCGAAACCACTGCACCAGCGCACCGGCGATGGCGATGGATCCCTCCAGACAGTAGACGGGTTTTTCGCCGCTGACCTGATAGGCCAGGGTGGTCAGCAGACCGTGGCGGGAGACCACCGGTTCGTGGCCCGTGTTGAGCAGCAGAAAACAGCCCGTGCCATAGGTGTTTTTGGCTTCCCCGATGTCGAAGCAGGTTTGGCCCACCAGGGCGGCCTGCTGGTCGCCCAGGGCCCCGCAGACCGGAATGGTCGCCCTGAAGGGTCCTTCGAGGAGGGTGTGACCCCATGTGTCGTGGTCGATGGACGGGACGATCCGCGGCAGCATGCCGGCAGGAACACCGAGGACCTCGAGGATCTCATCGTCCCAGGCCAATGTTTTCAGGTTCATCATCAGGGTGCGGCTGGCGTTGGTGACATCGGTGACATGGGCGCCCCCCTGGGGCCCCCCGGTCAGCCACCAGATAACCCAGGTTTCGATGGTGCCGAAAAGGGCATGGCCCTCTTTCGCCGCCCGGCGGGCTTCCGGGACGTTGTCCAGGATCCATTTGATCTTGGGCCCCGAAAAATAGGTGGCCAGGGGCAGCCCGGTCTTGTCGCGGAAGCGGTCCTGGCCCCCGTCGGCCGCGAGGTCGTTGCAGATGCCGTCGGTGCGGGTGTCCTGCCAGACGATGGCGTTGTAGTAGGGTTGCCCGGTGCGGCGGTCCCAGACCACGACCGTCTCGCGCTGGTTGGTGATGCCCACGGCGGCCAGATCGCCCCCCTTGGTGCCGGTCTTGCCCAAAGCGCCGCGAATCACGGCCCGGGTATTGTCCCAGATTTCCATGGGATCGTGCTCGACCCATCCCGGGCGGGGGAAAACCTGTCGATGCTCTTTTTGATCCAGGCCCGCGATGCGGCCCTGGTGGTCGAAGACGATGAAGCGGTTGCTGGTGGTGCCGAGGTCGACGGCGCCGATATAGGAACCCATGGTCTTCCCCCTCCATAATCTGTCCAACTAGGTTGATGACGTCAACATGGCTCTTCACGTGCCCAAAGGCAAGTGCCTCTCCGGCGGGGGAGGCTTTTTGCCGTCGTCGGTCAAGGCGTTTCGAGCAGGACCCGGGCGGCGCGCACGGCGGCATAGGCGCTTGCGATGGCCAGGCCGCTGCCGCATTTTTGCCGCATCCAATCCTGGTGTGCGAGAATCGAACCGGCCGCAAACAGGTGGGGACTGACAAGATTCCCCCGGGCGTCGCAGGGCCGCTGGTGATCGTCCACCGCCAGACCCGCCCGGTGGATCGGGTGCCCCGCGGCGTCAAAAAGGTGTTTCCGATGCCAGAGGGACCGGTGGCTTGGCTGGAAGACGGGCAGATCGAAAATGGTTTCACGGATGCCGCCCCGATCGGCGTGCAGGCCCCGGCCGAAAAAGCGCCCACTGGCCAGAACAGCTGCCCTGGCCCGTACCCGCATTTCGGGCGCCTGGCGTCCGACCAGGGTTGCGATGCCGTCACGGGAAACCGCGGGGACCGGGAACACTTTCCATTGGTTGAAGACCCGGATCCCCTTCGGGCGCAGTTCGCGTTCGAAGCCGTCTCGCAGGCGCTGACCGGCAACCGCCGGAAGCATGGTCGGGATCTCGAAGACGGGTACCCCGAGAGAGGCCTGCAACGCGCGAAAGACCTGATGGCTGCGCGAAATACCCAGGACGGCGGGCAGGCCGACCACCTGGGCGCCGCCGAGGTGCGGGCGAAGGATACGGACCAATGCGTCCCGGCCCTGGGGCGTTTCCAGTCGGCGGGCCATGCGCTCGGGCTGCAGATCGCCGGAGAGGCCGGGAAACGGCAGGCGTTGCGTTTGCAGGGTGGGCCAGCGTTCGGCCAAGGTGGCCGTGATCTGGCGGGCGCTGAAGCCCTTGAGACCCTGGAAATCCACCAACAAACCGGGAGGACGATCCTTGAGGACCGTCTCGACCACGGCCATGCTTTCCGGCACGGCGTAGGTGGTTTTGAGCGTGCCCAGGGCCGTGATGACCTGAAGGTTGCGATGGGGGTGCCAGTGGTAGGGCAAACCGGCATCCGATAGGGCACCCAGGAATTCCACCATTGCGGCTCGGATGGTCGGGACCCCGATCCGGGCATAGGGGTGTCGGGGGCAGTCGCGGCTAAGCTGCGCGATGGCTTCCCAGGGATTCGGCCAGTTTTGTCCCGCCGCGATGGGATGCACCCCCATAAGGTCGATAAGGCCGCTGGCAAAGTCGATCTCGCCGGACATCCCCACCTGCACCGTATCCAGACCCCGGCGTGCGGCAAACAAGGCTGTGGCCGTGCCGGCCATGCCGGCGCCGATGATCAGCAGGTCGCAGTGAATGTCCGGCAAGGGAGGGGTCATGGATCGTCGTGCGACGGCCGCTGCAGGGCCCGGCCGCGATGGTCGGACCCGTCGCTCTGCTCCAGCCCGAAGAGGCCGCAGTGCATGGCTTCCAGCAGCTCGGCCTGGGCCAGGGAAATATCCCACAGCAAGGGTTGAAGGCCGCGCCAGCGTTTTTCCAAAAAGGCCTTGATTTCGGCAAGGCCTCTATCCGCATGCAGGTCCCCACGGTCGTAGAGATAGGCCGCCAGGCGCTGGCTGCAGAAGGTGCCCTGGCACGGCCCCTTGCCGAGGCGGCTGCGCAGCCCGATGGCATTGAAGCCGGGATGGCCCTCCTGGCCGCGGATGGATCGCACGACCTGGTCGACCACGCTGCGGGGCACCATTTCGCACTCACACAGGAGCATGTCGCCGGGATCGTTGCCGCGGAACCACACGCCGGGCGTCAAGCCGGGTTCGGTCCAGCGGGCAGCGGCATTGGGCGGCAGCGGGGCATGGTACGTCGAACCGGGGCGGCGGATGCCAAGTCGTTCGCAGACGCGGTCGGCGGTCTTCTCGGCCATCAGCCGGAACGTGGTCAGCTTGCCGCCTGTAATGGTGATGCAATTTTCCAGACCGGGATCCTCCTCGGCATGGTCGATCAGCGCAAATCCGCGGCTGACGGCGCGGTCGTCGCCGTCAGCCGCGTTGCCGATCAGGGGCCGGACCCCGCAGTAGGCGCGAATGTAGCGTGTGGTTGCAAGCGCCGGAACCATGGCCGCCCCCTCGTCGATGATGCGGTCGACCTCGTCGATATCGGGGCGGATTCCATCCGGGGAAGCGCAGCGCTCGGATGTGGTTCCGAGAATGGAGACCGTGCCGCCGGGGGCCAGGATATCGCCGTCCGCCCCCTTGCGCAGCCGGTTAATGAATTGCCGGCAAATCCGGCGATGGGTGACCAGGAGACTCCCCTTGGAATAGAGGATCGGAATCCTGAGACCGGCCAGTGCCGCGATTTGACCGGCCCAGGCCCCGGCCGCATTGACCACGACCTCGGCCCCAAGCTCCGTTTCATGTCCGGTCAGGGCATGGCGCAACTGAACGGTCTGAATGCGTCCGGCCTGAATCCGGAATGCGGTCACTTCGGTAAAGCACATCACCCGGCAGCCGCCGGACCGGGCCTGGACCAGATTGTCCAGCGCCAACTTGAACGGATCGACGGCGGCGTCCTCCACGGCATAGGCGGCGATGACGTTTTCCGCCAAGGCCGGCTCCCTTCTACGGGCTTCGGCCGGGGTCAAGGGCTGTACCGGGATTCCGCTGGCCCGGCACAAGCCGGGAAAGTCGGCGATGTATTGGTCGTCGTCACCCGCCACGGCGACGAAAAGGCCGCCGGTGTCTTCAATGCAGTGCGGGGCCAGTTTTTTCAGCAGCAGGCTTTCGCGTCGGCATTCGGCCGCGGTACCGGGATCGGAGGCGACATAACGGGCACCGCTGTGCAGCAGGCCGTGGTTGGCGCCCGAGGCACCGGCATTGATGTCCTGCTTTTCCACCAGCACGCAGGCGATGCCGCGCAGGCTCAGATCGCGGGCCAGGCCGGTACCCGTGATGCCGCCGCCGATGATGAGTACCTGGGTCTCCAAGCAAGCCCTCTGTCAAGCTCATAAGCGATCTGAAGCACATCCCCTAGTGCCTGATCGCTTCTAATATTTCGAATATACGAGTTCTTTCCACTGCTTCGGGTCGTTGAGGCGTGCGTCGATGTCCACCCCGAAAAAGTCGGCGCAGGGTTGCAGGATGGCGGGGTTGGCGGCCTGGACGTTGCGGGCGGCCGCCAGCACCACCTCCAGGGCGTTGGGCGTCAAGCGGCCCAGGGGACGGCGGCAGCCGCCGCAGGGCATCCCCAGAAGGGTCATCAGGGCCTTGATGGCACTGGGGTTGCGGAAGCGGGCGGTCACGGTGCCGTAAGGGGTTTCCTCAGTGGTCGACACGGTGACCAGACCGAACAGCGGGCTCAGGTCGTTCTTCAGCGCCTCGGCGGCTTCGATGCTGTGGGAGGCCAGAAGCCGCACCAGTTCGGCCACCGCCCCCGGCACCACGTTGGAGATCACCGAAATGACCCCCCCGCCGTTGATGTCGGGATTCGTCATCATGTCGAAGGTCATCCCGTCGTCGCCTGAAAGAATGGTGAAGTCGGGTCCGCAGCAGGTGCGCGTGCGTTTCATGTTGGCCAGGTTGCCGGTGGCCTCCTTGACGCTGGAGACGTTGGGGTAGTGCTGGCTCAGCAGACCCAGGTCTTCCGGCAGCAGCTGGGTGCCGGTGCGGCCCGGAATGACGTAGGGAATGATCTGCAGCGCCGGGAAGGCCTCGGCAATGGGCGCCACGTATTCCCGCCGGATTTCCAGGGAGCTGGGGCCGTTGTAGTAGGGATCCACCAGAAGAACGGCATCCACCCCGGCTGCGGCGGCCCGCTGGGTGCCCTCCAGAGCTTCCCGGGTGTTGTTGCTGCCGGTACCGGCGATGCACAGGCTCTTGCCGCGGGTGCGCCGGGCGATGCGTTCGATGATGCGGTTGTGTTCGTCCCAGGACAGGGCCGGACTTTCCCCGGTGGTGCCGACGGCCAGAACGCCGGTGATCCCGTTGGCGAGCTGAAAATCGACCAGCCGGTCGAGGCTGTCATAGTCCACCCCGTCGCCGGCAAACGGAGTGATAATGGCGGTATAGCAGCCTGGTTGCATGGCGTCCTCCCTAGAATTAAGATTGTAAAGCGGGTCGTTGCGTGTGGGGGTGCAGGTTTCGAAGAGGTAAAGAAATGAGGGGGCCCTGTCAAGCAAAAAGAGCGCTGGACCGGTTTCTCCGAGCGCCGCGTCCCTGCTTTTTGCTTGACAGGAGATAGGGGCTCATACTACCCATTCCTTTTTGCGAAAAATGTCCCGGCCACACCCTTGGGGCATCAACACGATGAGGTCACACGCATGAATAAACCACAGAATGCACAGGAATATATCGCGCAACAGCGTCAGGCCATCGCCTCGAACCCGGACTGCGGCACCTCCCACTACAATCTGGGCGTAGCCTTGATGGGGACGCAGCAATACGGCGAAGCGGAAAAAGAGCTTCTGGAAGCCGTCGAATGCAGCCCGTCGCTGGCGGAAGGCTATGTTCAGCTGGGCGCCCTCTGCCTGCGACGGGGCGACCTGGACGGGTGCCTCAAATGGAATCAGCAGGCCGTCAAAATGCGGCCGGGCTTTTCGGAGGGCCACGGCAACATCGGGTTCATCCATCTGCAGAAAGGCAATGTGGACGATGCCATCGTCTCCCTGAAGCGGGCCACCCATTTCAACTTTCGCTATGTGCAGGCCTTTGCCTCCCTGGCCACCGCCCACTTGATGAAGGGCGAGGTGGACGAAAGCATCGAGGCCAGCCTCCAGGCCATCAAGATCGACCCCGATTTCCCCATCGCCCACAACAACCTGGGCATCGCCTATATGGAAAAAGGTGATTTTGCGGCAGCCATCGAACACATCGACCGTGCCCTGGAATTGGGCTACGAGGTTGCGCCGCAAATCCTGGACGAACTGAAACCCTATCGCCAAGCGTGATGCTCCCGCGGCCGACAGGCTTTCGGCCGCCGCCGCACGGCGCCGGAGGGGACGGCCATCGACATTCGTTTCCGCATCACGGGCCACGAGGGGGACCTGGGGCCCGATCATCCCCTCTGGCAGACGCCGCTGCCCGGGATCGCCAAAGCCGCTTCCGCGTCACCATCGAACGCCGGGGCGGAGGCGGCGCCCATCACCCATGCCGATTATTTTCTCGCCTTGCAGGCCTATGTCACCGGTCCGGGGCGCGCGCACATCGAGAATGCGCTGTCCGCGCGCCCGGACGGCCGGACGCGTTCTCCGGGTCCGGACCGCATCACCATCAACCTCGAAAAGCACGGCGAATTCTACCATCCGGCCCGTCTTGTCCTCGCGATGCCGGATGCGGCCATTTCCCTCGTGCTCAACGTGGCCGCAACCCCTGCCGCACAAACCTGGATGGCCAGTGAAGTGGCCGCGCTGCCGCGGGTTGCCAAGCGCCTGCCAGCCGGAAGTGTCCCCGTTGTTCACGGGCAGGCCGCTTTGGCGGGAGGGGCGCTACCACCTCTGGCCCTGTTTCTGGCCGACTGGTTCGATGGGTTCCATGAATTCCATTTGTCCATCGACCGCCGCAGCGGACGGCAGGGCCTGATCGTCTGGGATACGACCCGGGACCTTTTCTTTCTCTCCGAGCAGCAACAGGCCGAGGTCTATCGGCAGACCGCCTACCTGCTGACCCGGGCCTATGCGCCCGAGTCCACCGAACAGATCTACCCCTGGCACCACGCCGCCGGTGATTTTATCCTGCGCGTCGACGGCGGGACCATCGCCTTGCGCCTCATCACGGTTCGCCAATATGCGCCGACGCTTGCGGGAGACCACGCTGCCCTGGACGACGATGCGCGCCTGACGGCCCTGATGGTGTTTTTTCTCAACCTGAGCCTGCGCAACCGCCTCGACCGCCTGGACGGCACCGGGCCTGCGGCCTGGTCCGCTCCTGTGGCGGTGCCGGCCACGGTGACGGGGGTTTTCCAGGCTCTCGATGCGAAGGCTGCGAAAGCCTTGGCCGGGGTTTTAAAGACCTACCGGGTGCCCGAACTGATCGAGACGCTGGAAGCGGTGGCCGAGCGCTATCGCCTCATGCCGCTGGAGACCGAACTGATTCATGCCAATTTGGCACCACACGCCGAATTGCTCCACGAAACCCTCCGCAAGATGCCCTGGCAGGGGTAAACTCCGGCCGTCTTCAAATCGTGTGCTTCAAGCGTCACAGCGGCCTTGAAAACCACAAGATAAAGGGATTTACCCGCCAGCATTCACAAGATAACCGAATTTTAATGAGATGGCGCGCTTAACCCTGTGAAACCATGCTTTTTTATTGACAAGAAAGCGGTTTGCTTTTATACCAAACGACTTGATGGTCTTGAAAATTCCGCATCCGACGATACGCTATCGCAAAAAATAAACGATCATGAGAGGAGGTGAAGGCACAGCCCGATCAATGATTTTGGCAGCAATGACGACTGTGTAAGGGTAGTTAATTCCTATTTTAACTGGAGGTAAGACGATGGCAAAACACGCAACGCCTTTGTTGGACCAGCTGGAAACTGGGCCGTGGCCCAGCTTCGTGTCCGACTTGAAGCAGCACGCCGAGGTCCGGGCCAAAAACGAGGCTAACATCGAATTTCAGATCCCCCAGGACGTGGTGGAAGACCTTCTGGGCATTCTGGAACTCTCCTTTGAAGACGGCACCACCCACTGGAAGCACGGCGGCATCGTGGGCGTTTTCGGGTACGGCGGCGGCGTCATCGGCCGCTACTGCGACCAGCCCGACCGGTTCCCCGGGGTGGCCCACTTTCATACCATGCGCGTCGCTCAGCCGGGCGGCAAGTTCTACACCACGGAGTATCTGCGCCAGCTCTGCGATCTGTGGGACTTCCGCGGCAGCGGGATCACCAACATGCACGGCTCCACCGGGGACATCATCTTCCTCGGCACCACCACGCCGCAGCTGGAAGAAGTCTTCTATGAGCTGACCCACAAGTTCAACCAGGACCTGGGGGGCTCCGGCTCCAACTTGCGGACCCCGGCCGACTGCATCGGCCAGGCGCGCTGCGAGTATGCCTGCTACGATACCCAGGCGTTGTGCTACACGCTGACCCAGGAATACCAGGACGAACTCCATCGTCCGGCCTTCCCCTATAAGTTCAAGTTCAAGTTCGACGGC
>CAYMQN010000023.1:0-27095 GCA_964392545.1 uncultured Desulfobacteraceae bacterium | reverse complement strand
GGAACAGGTGGTCACTATCCTCCGGAATGACTGGTCAGTTTGAGCGGAATACGCACCAGGGGCTCGAAAACCTTCTGGATGAGAGCCGAAGTGTTGCCGTCTTTCCGGGCGCTTCCGTTGAATCCGATAACCTTCATGATTGCCGCCGGCCAAAGGCTCCAAGCAAAGCATAGGGTTTTCGTTTCACGCATGCAACTATAGGTGGGACGGCTTTGGAGGACGTAACATGAAAATGATCGCGAAAGGAAACGAATCGCGCGATCTTTAGTGATTTTGGCACGCCTTTCTATGCCGCGTCGAGAGGATGTATTTGTTCGAGTTCTTTGCGATACTGCTGTGCGGAATCCCAAATATCGCGCGCATTTTGGGCGTTAAGCCAGAATTCGGGCGTATTGCCGAACAGTCGCGACAATCGCAACGCCATCATCGGGGTGATGGATCTTCGTTCTCTGAGGATTTCGTTGATCGTCTGGCGGGATACTTTCAAGGCATCGGCCAGGGCGGCTGTCGTCAGCCCATAATCCGGCATGAAATCTTCCCTTAAAACTTCTCCCGGATGGGTTGGAGGAATCTCTCGCTTCATTGTGTTTGGGATCGGCATCATGCTTCTCCTAATGATAATCGGTTATCTCGACATCATAGGCGTCACCGTCACGGAAACGGAAGCAAATGCGCCATTGGTCGTTGACAAAAACTTCTTGTGTTTCTTTGTCGGCAAATGTTTTTAACATGGGCTTACTGTAAACTGTCACGTGACAAGTGTCAAGCGGCATGCGTTCTTCCGGCGGAAGAGGCTGTGTCGCAATTTGCACGAAAGCCATTTGTCATAAAACGTCATCCCGGCGAAAGCCGGGATCTCTCACAATTGCATGCCGTTAGCTCAATGGGATGCCTGCTTTCGCCGGCATGACGGGCAAAAGCGGGATACCCATTTGAATTGCGACACAGCCTTCTTCGCGGGGATGGCAAAACACGACCATCCGCAGCGCTTGACGATTTCATCGACCCGCGTTCTTAACGGACAGCCCTACCCCGCCGGCTTGGCCGCCACCACCTGCCGCAGCGCGCGGGCGGTGTGGGTGGCGACCTTGCGGCGCAGCCATTCGTGCGGGGCGCCGCGGGCCACGATGCGGCCGCCCTGGTCGCCGCCTTCGGGCCCCAGGTCGACGAGGTAGTCCGCGGCCCGGATGAGGTCCAGGTTGTGCTCGATCACGGCCACGGTGTGGCCCTCGTCCACCAGGCTCTGAAGGACATCCAGCAGGCGGCTCACGTCGGAGACGTGCAGGCCGGTGGTGGGCTCGTCCAGGATGAAGAAGGTGCTGCCCCGGCCCGGTTTGGCCAGTTGACGGGCCAGTTTGATGCGCTGGGCCTCGCCGCCGGAAAGGGTCGGGCTGGGCTGGCCCAGTTTGAGATAGCCCAGGCCGATGTCGCAGACGAACTGCACCGGCTGGCGGATGGCGGGGATGGCCGCGAAGAACTGCAGGGCCTCGGCGAAGGTCATGGCCAGCACGTCGGCGATGGTCCGGCCGCGGTAGGCCACGGCCAGGGTCTCGGGGTTGAAGCGGGCGCCGCCGCAGATCTCGCAGGGGATGTAGACGTCGGGCAGGAAGCTCATGGCCACCTTGGGATGGCCCTGGCCCTGGCAGGCCTCGCAGCGCCCCCCGGTGACGTTGAACGAAAAGCGCCCCGGGGCGTAGCCGCGGGAGCGGGCCTCCGGCGTGCGGGCGAAGAGCTGGCGGATGTCGGTCAGAAATCCCACGTAGGAGGCCGGCACCGAGCGCGGGGTGCGGCCGATGGGGCTGTGGTCCACCTCCAGGACCCGGTCGATATACGCCCAACCCTCGATGCTCTTGCAGGCCCCGGCGGGATCGTCACGGCCGTGGAGCTTGTTGGCCAGGTTCTTGTAGAGCACCTCTTTCACGAGGGACGACTTGCCCGAGCCGGAAACGCCGGTCACCCCGATCAGGCATCCCAGCGGGAAATCCACGCGTACTTTTTTCAGGTTGTTGGCGGCCGCACCGGTCACGCGGATCTTGGGCTGTTTGCGGTAGGGCCGGTGGCGCGATCCGGGAACACCGTGGGGCACGCCGATAAAGGCGCCCGTGACCGAATCCGCGGCCTTGCGCAGGTCCGCCAGCCGTCCCTGGGCCACGATGCGGCCTCCCTGGCGCCCGGCCCCGGGCCCCAGGTCGATGATCGTGTCGGCGGCCTGGATGGTCTCCTCGTCGTGCTCCACCACCACGATGGTATTGCCCCGGTCGCGCAGTTCCTGCAGCGCCGCCACCAGGATGCCGTTGTCCTTGGGGTGCAGGCCGATGGTGGGCTCGTCCAGCACGTAGGTCACCCCGGTCAGGTTGGAGCCCAACTGGGCGGCCAGGCGCACCCGTTGGGCTTCGCCCCCGGAAAGGGTCTCGCCGGAGCGGCCCAGGGCGAGATAGCCCAGACCCAGACGATTGAGCAGGGCCAGCCGGGAGCGGATTTCGGTCATCACCGGGTCGGCCACGGCCGCCTGGTGGGCCGGGAAACGCCACTGGGCCAGGGTCTTCTCCAGGCGCTGGGCCGGCTGGTCCACCAGATCACCGATGGAATCCTTGCCGATGCGCACGGCCAGGGCCTCGGGCCGCAGACGGGTGCCGCGGCAGGCCGGGCAGGTCCGGCCGGGGCGCTCGTCGTCTTCCTCCCCCTCGACCCCCAGGCCGCCGCAGCGCGGGCAGGCGCCTTGCCTGCTGTTAAAGGAAAACAGGCGCGGATCGAGCTTGGCCACCCCGATCCCGCAGGTGGGACAGATCCCCTGCCGGCTGAAGATTTCCTCCTGTTGGCCCTTGAGCACGATCAGGCTGCCGTCGCCCTCCTTGAGGGCCTTGCGCACGATGGCTTCGCGGTCTTTGGCCGCCAGGCTGCCGATGACGAGCTCGATGGTGTGCTCGTGGTAGCGGCTCAGGGCCATGTCCGGCGTCAGGGTGACCAGCTGGCCGTCCACCCGGGCCCGCTTGTAGCCTCTTTTGAGGGCCGTCTTGAAAACGTCCTTGTGAAAGCCCTTGCGCCCGGCGATCCTGGGCGCCAGGATCCAGCCCGGGCCCCCGGGGAAGCGCGCGTTCAACTGGGCCAGGATCTCCTCCGGCGACTGGGCCGAAAGCGGCCGGTGGCAGCCCGTGCAGTGGGGCACCCCCGTTTTGCTGAAGAGCAGGCGCAGGAAATGGTAGATCTCCGTCAGGGTGGCCACGGTGGAGCGCCGGCTGGCGTGGCTCACGCGCTGCTCGATGGCCACGGTGGGGGCCAGCCCGGTGACCAGATCCACCTCGGGCCGCTCCAGGATTTTCATGTACTGGCGCACGTAGGGGGCCAGGCTTTCCAGGTAGCGGCGCTGGCCTTCGGCGAAGAGGATGTCGAAGGCCAGGGTCGATTTGCCCGAGCCGGAGACCCCGGTCATGACCACCAGTTGGTTGTGGGGGATGTCCACGTTGAGGTTGCGAAGATTATGTTCCCGGGCCCCGCGGATGCGGATGGCCTCCGAGGGCCGGCCGTTCTCGTAGGCCGATCGGGTTTCCCGGATCCGGGATGCTGCCGATGCGGCGGGCCCGGGCCCGGTCGGCGCCAGGACCTCCTTCAGAAAGCGGCCCGTGTGGGAGCCTTGGGTGGCGGCGACGGCTTCCGGCGTTCCGGCGGCCACGATGCGCCCACCCCGGTCGCCCCCTTCGGGACCGAGGTCGATGACCCAGTCGGCGCTCTTGATGACGTCCAGGTTGTGCTCGATCACCAGCACGCTGTGCCCCCGGTCCACCAGCGCCTGCAAGGCTTCCAGCAGGATCCGGATGTCCTCGAAGTGCAGGCCGGTGGTGGGCTCGTCGAAGATGAGCAGGCGGCCGGCCGCATTGCCGTTTTCCTTGGGGCCCGTGCCGAGGAAGCGGGAGAGCTTGAGGCGCTGGGCCTCCCCCCCGGAAAGGGTGTTCAGGGGCTGGCCCAGCCGCAGGTAGCCCAGGCCCACCGTGGCCAGCGGGGTCAGGGCGTTCACGATCGGGCGGCGGTTGCCGAAAAAGGCCAGGGCCTGGTCCACGGTCATCTGCAGAATGTCGTCCACGTTGCGGTCCCGGTAGCGCACTCCGAGGATTTCGGGCCGGAAGCGCCGGCCGTTGCACTGGGGGCAGGCCACATAGACGTCCGAGAGAAACTGCATCTCGATCTTTTCGAACCCGTCGCCCTTGCAGGCCGGGCAGCGGCCCCCCTCCACGTTGAACGAGAAGTGGCCGGGCCCGAAGCCCATTTCCCGGGCGTCGGGGGTATCGGCCAGCAGCCGCCGGATGGGGTCCATGGCCTTGGTGTAGGTCAGGGCATTGGCCCGGGGCGTGCGTCCGATGGGGCGCTGGTCCACCAGCACGACGTCGGACAGTGCTTCCGCGCCGCTCAGGGCTTGGTGGCGGCCGGGTTTGCCCTGGGGGTCGCCGAGCGCCTTTTTCAATGCCCGGTAGAGGATCTCCTCGGCCAGGGTCGACTTGCCCGAGCCGGACACGCCGGTCAGGCAGACCAGGCGCTCCAGGGGGATGGCCACGTCGATGTCCTGCAGGTTGTGCTCTCCGGCGGCCCGCAAAGAGAGCTGCTTTGTGCGGTGGGCGGGGCGTCGTTTTTCCGGCAGGGGTATGGTGCGCTGCCCCCGCAGGTATTGGCCCGTCAGGGATCCGTCAACCCCCGTGGTGGGGCCGAAGTATTGGATTTCACCGCCCTTCTCGCCGGCCTGGGGCCCCAGGTCCAGCATATAGTCGCTGGCCCGGATGATGTCGGGGTCGTGCTCCACCACCACCACCGTGTTGCCCAGCTTGCGCAGGCCCTTGAGGATGCCGATCAGCCGGTGGTTGTCCCGGGGGTGCAGCCCGATGCTGGGCTCGTCCAGGACGTAGAGGGTGTTGACCAGGGAGGAGCCCAGGGCCGAGGCCAGGGAAACCCGCTGGACCTCGCCGCCGGAGAGGGTGCGCGACTGGCGGTCCAGGGTCAGGTAGCCCAGCCCCACGTCCTGGAGGTAGCGCAGCCGGTTGCGGATCTCCTCCCACACCAGGCGGTCGGCCTCGTTGGTCATCGCGGCCTCCAGTTCTTCCACGTAGGTCATGGCCGTGTCGATGTCCATGGCGTAGACTCCGGCGATGTCGCGGCCGTTCAAGCGATACAGGAGCGTGGCGGGCTGGAAGCGCGTACCGTGGCAATCCGGGCAGATGTCGTAGCTGCGGTAGCGGGACAGAAAGACGCGCACCGGCATCTTGTAGGTTTTGGTTTCCAGCCACTGGAAAAAGCCCCGGATGCCGTACCAGTCGTCCCGGCCGCTGATGACGGCCGCCTGCTGGTCTTTTTTCAGTTTTTCGAACGGAACGTCCGTGGGAATGCCGGCCTGGCGGCAGAAGGCCATCAGGTCGTCGAATTCCACGCGGTGATTGCCGCCCCCGTCGAAACCGCCCCAGGGCTTGACGGCGCCCGCTGCCAGGGAACGGTTGCGGTCGGGGATAATGAGGTCCAGGTCGATGTCGATGACCCGCCCGAAACCGCGGCAGGTGTCGCAGGCGCCGATGGGGCTGTTGAAGGAAAACAGATTGGGCAGGGGTGCCGCGTAGCTCCGGTCGCAGCGCGCGCAGTGGCGGGTCGCGCTGAAGTCGCGGCGTTCGGCAGCGGTATGGACGCTCAGCCGGCCGTTGCCGAAACGGGCGGCCATTTCCAGGGAATCCAGCAGGCGCTGCCGCCGCTGGGGATCGAGCACCAGGCGGTCGGCCACGATCTCCGGACGGTCCGGACCCTCACCGGGCTGCCAGGCCGCCACGTCCTCGGTGCGGCCGTCGATGTACACGCGGTCGAACCCCAGGCGGCGCAACGTGCGGCGGACCGCCTCGGGATCGGCGGTTTCCCCGTCGGCGGCCGGTTCGACAAAACGCTCGGCGTCGAAGGGAAAGGTCACCACCAGACGACTGCCCGGGGGCAGCACCTGGAGGCGCTCCCAGATCACCTGGGGGCTTTCGGGGATCACGGGCTGCCCGCAGCCGGCGCAGTGCAGCACGCCCAGCCGGGCGAAGAGCAGCTTGACGTAGTCCGTGACCTCGGTCATGGTGCCCACGGTGGACCGGGAGGTGCGCACGGGATCCTTGCGGTCGATGGCGATGGCCGGGGGAATGCCCGCGATGGTGTCGACCCGGGGCCGGTCCATGCGGTCCATGAACTGACGGGCGTAGGGTGAAAAGGTTTCCACGTAGCGGCGCTGGCCTTCGGCGTAGAGGGTGTCCAGGGCCAGCGAGGACTTGCCCGAGCCGCTGACGCCGGTGACCACGGTGAAGCGGTGCAGGGGGATGGCCAGGTCGAGGTTTTTGAGATTGTGCTGACGGGCCCCCTTGATTTTGATGGCCGGATCATTCATTTTGATAGTATCGATGCTCCCGGGTTCCTGGAATCGGTTGGCGGAGATGGTGGCTGTGGTAAGACGGCCCTACCTTTTCGGCCCCGATGCGTGTTTGTTTGCGACCCTGCTTGGCAATGCAATGGCACCCGGCGGTAGGCTGTGCGGCTTGCCCCGGGGCCGAACCAGGAACCATAATAACCATCGCCGGACAAAAGGAAAGTCCGGCCGGCGGCCCCCGATGGGGCCGTCTGCAACCCAGCGCCCGCGGTACATGCTGGATGCGCGACCGCTCGCGAGAGGCCTTGAATCCCGATGCCATCGGCGGCCCCCTCAGATCTGATGTCCAGACCCAACGGCAACGCCTGCCTGTCCTGCGGAACGCGGGAGAACATGCAGCGCCGCAAATACTGCTCGGTGGAATGCCGCCAGCGGCTGCGCTACAAGCTCCAGGTGCGCACCGGTCTTCTCAGGGCCCTCCAGACGCGTTACGCCACCTTCTATTTCGACGACCGTGTGATCGTGCTGGATGTGCTGCCCTACGGCACCCGGGAGATTTACAGCTTTTTGTTCGCCCGCCGGCCGGGCGTTGCGCCGGCCGACGACTTCAGCTGCATGGCCAATATCCTGGGCAACGACTGGTGGGCCGAGCGGCGCCGCACCAACAAGAAATACCGCGCCTCCCAGCACCTCCTGCGCACGGCCCGCCAGGGGGCGGCCGACATCCGCACGGTCATGCCCCTGGAAAAACGCCGGGCGGCCATCAAGGATCGCCTGTTGATCCAATTGAACATCAAGCGCAGCGACTTGGACTCGCCCCAGTTGGAACGGATCGTCAAACAGGCCTACCGCCGGCAGGCCCTGCGCCATCACCCCGACCGCGGCGGGCGCCCCGCGGCTTTCCGCCGCATCCAGAAGGCCTACGAGACCCTCCTGGACTGGTCCCAACACCCCTCCTTCACCCGGCGCCGGGGCTTTCCGGACAAGTGGTTCTACGACGGGGAGACCAATCGGTGGGTGCAGCCGGCGCCGGTTTCCCGATGCCGTTGAACGCATTGGGGGGCGGCGTCGTCCTGACGGGCGAGCCTGCCGCTGTTCGGGCCTCCGCCTGCGTGCCGTGGAACACGGACGCGGCATGGCATCAAATTCAGAACGCCCTCCACGCCGCGCTATCTCGGCAAACCGCCGCCCTGAAAGCCGCCCGCCGACACGTGGCGGCCATCGCGCATGCCCGGGACCGGCTGGCCGATCTCTTCGATTCTCTGGCCGACGCGACCTGCGCCGTCTGCCCGGACCCCTGCTGCCGCCATGCCAGGGTCTGGCTGGATTTCAAGGATTTGCTCTTCCTCCATCTGAACGGCGAATGGCTGCCGCCCGGGCAACTGCGGCGCGATCTTGCCGAGCCCTGCCGCTATCTCGGACGCCGCGGCTGCCGCCTGCCCCACCGTTCCCGCCCCTGGATCTGCAGTTGGTATGTCTGCCCCAGCCTGAGGCGGGCGCTCGAGCGGGACCTTCCGGGCGGCTGGCGGCAGACCGCCACATGGCAACGCCGCGTCAAGGACCGACGCCGCGCCATGGAAACCGCATTCCTGAAGAGCGCCGTCAAGACATTCGCTTGAGTTGAAAACCGTGCAGCGAAACGCTATAGGGGGAGCCGATCTTATCCGTGTTCATCCAGAGATGGTCGATTTTGGTGCCGGCCAAGGCCGCAGCGATTTGGAAATGGACACTACCCATTTTCTAGTAGGAGGTACCCCATGCGAACCCTTCGGGATAAGTTGTCCCATTTATCTTTTACGCAAGCCTGTAAGCTGCTCGGTCCACGGGGCCAGGCCCTGATCATGGAAGGCGGAAAGTTTGACATCGCGATCGATGAGCAGGTGGTCCTGGACGATCATTCTTTTCGCCTAACGCTGGAACAGGCCGTCGTGGCGATCCGCCTGCGCAGCGACAAGCGGCAGCGCTTTCATCTGCAGTGCAGCCGCTGCGAAGGCGCCTGCGTGCACCAGGGCGCGGCCCTGTCCTTGATTCTGGAGGAAAAACTCGCCCTGGGGTTGTCGGCCCCACCCCCCGAACGCGTCCCCATGGAGAGCCTGAGCGAGGGGACCCTGATTGCACAGGCGCTTGCCGAACGGGGACAGCGGGCCCGCGAAGAAAAGATGCGGCTCAAATCGATGAACCCGAAGCAGTTGTGGACCGATTACATCGTCACCAACCGCCTGTCCGGCAAAAGCTACCGAGTGGCCCTGCGCGGCTGGCAACCGGGCGAGTCCTTTTGCACCTGCCCGGATTTCCGCAAGAACACCCTGGGCACCTGCAAGCACATTCTGTATGCCCTGGAGCGGGGGCGGGCCAAATTCCCTAAGGCCGTGCAGAACACAGCGGCAACCGTCGACGACGTGAGCGTCTATTTACGCTACGGCAAGCACCTGGAACTGCGCCTTCTGCTTCCGGACAAGCTGGAAAGTTCCGTGGCCGCTTTGCTGGCACCGTTCAAGAACAACGCCGTCGATGACCCGCGCGACCTGTTGCGGCGTATCGGACAGGTGGAGCAGTTGGGCCATGCCGTGACCATCTATCCGGATGCCGAAGAATACATCCAGCAATGGCTGTTCCGAAAACGCATGACCGAGGTGACCGCCGATATCCGGCGCAATCCGGCCGGTCACCCCCTGCGGACCACCTTGTTGAAGACCGACCTGCGGCCCTACCAGTTGGACGGCATTGCCTTCGCGGCTGGCAACGGACGGGCCGTTCTGGCCGACGACATGGGGCTGGGCAAGACCCTCCAGGGTATCGGCGTGGCCGAGCTGCTCGCCCGTCACGCCGCCGTCTCCAGGGTGCTGATCGTTTGTCCGGCCTCCCTCAAATCCCAGTGGCGCAAAGAGATCAAGCGTTTCAGCCCCCGCAGTGTCCGCCTGGTCTTGGGCAGCTACAAGGATCGGCCGGGGCAGTACCGCAGCGATCAATTCTTCACCGTCTGCAATTACGAACAGGTCCTCAGGGATGTCCTGGCCATCGAACGCGTCCCCTGGGATCTGATTATCCTGGACGAGGGCCAGCGCATCAAAAACTGGGAAGCCAAAACCAGCCGGACCATCAAGGCCTTGAAATCCCCCTTTGCCCTGGTGCTTTCCGGCACGCCCCTCGAGAACCGGCTGGATGAACTCTTTTCAGTGGTGGAGTTTATCGACGACCGTCGTCTGGGGCCCGCGTTTCGCTTTTTCAACCGCCACCGGATTGTGGATGAAAAGGGCCGGTTGATGGGGTATCGCCGTCTGGACCAGCTCCGGGCGGCCCTGAAACCGGTTTTGCTGCGCCGCACCCGGCAGCAGGTCTTGGATGAGCTGCCCCCGCGAACCACCGAGGTGATGCGCATTGCGCCCACCGAGGAGCAGCTCGACATGCAAAAAGGCCATCGTCTTGTCGTTCAAAGCATCATCAACAAGCACTACCTGACGGAAATGGACCTGCTGCGACTGCGAAAGGCCCTGCTCATGTGCCGCATGTGCGCGAACAGCACCTTTCTGGTGGACAAACAGGCCCCGGGCCATTCCAGCAAGCTGGCGGAACTGGGCCTTTTACTGGAGCAGCTGCGGGACGAAGAGCAGCGCAAGATCGTGCTCTTCTCCGAATGGACCACCATGCTCGATCTGATCGAGCCCCTCCTGGCGGACCTGGCCATCGGATATGTGCGCCTGGACGGGTCGGTGCCGCAAAAAAAGCGGCATGCGTTGATCCACCGCTTCCAGAGCGACCCGGCCTGTATGGTGTTCATGACCACCAATGCGGGTGCCACGGGCCTCAACCTGCAAGCGGCCAACACCGTGATCAATGTGGACCTGCCCTGGAACCCGGCCGTCCTGGAACAGCGCATCTCCCGCGCCCATCGCATGGGCCAGCAGCAGCCGGTGCAGGTTTTTATCCTGGTCACCACCGAAACCCTGGAGGAAAATCTCCTGGCCACCCTCTCGGCCAAACATGACCTCTCGTTGGCGGTCCTGGACCCGGACGCCGATACCCGCCAGGTGGACCTGCAAACCGGCATGGAAGAGCTAAGGCGCCGGCTGGAAGTTCTGTTGGGGGCCAGGCCGGAAGCCGCCGAAGACGAAAGCATGCAGGCCGAGGCCGAGAGGACGGCCGCGGCGCTGGCCCGCAAGACGAGGGTGGCGGAGGCCGGAGGTCAGTTGGTAGGGGCCGCGTTTGCCTTTATCGGCGAGATGTTCGGAGACCTAACGGACGAACCTGGCCAACGACAACTTGCCGATGCCTTCAAGGCCAAGCTCAACGATTGCCTGGAAAAGGCCGATGACGGCCGGTTGCAGATGACCATCACGCTTCCCGACGATTCCTTTGTGGATACCATGGCCCGATCCCTGGCCGGCATTGTGGGTATGGGGGCCGGGCGCTGACCCGGAACAGTGCGCGCGCCACACCACGCACCCCAAGGTTACATGGAAATGGCACCGTCGCGGAAAGCGGTGCGGCCGATATGGACGTTGATCAAGACCGGTTGCCCGGCCGCGGCTGTTTCCCGGGCGGTTTCCAGGGCCGGGGCGATCTCCTGCGGCCGGGTGACCTCCAAGCCCTTGGCACCCATGCCGGCCACCACCTGCTCGTAGGCCGTGGGGGCCAGGCCGGTGGCGACATCGTCCTCCAGATAGCGCACCTGATCCCGGGCGATCTGGGCCCAGCCCGCGTCATTGCCCACCACCGCGATCACCGGCAGCCCGTGCCGCACGAGGGTGTCGAATTCGGCCAGGGAGTATCCTGCGGCGCCGTCCCCGTAAATCAGCCAGACTTCCGCATCGGGGCGGCAGAGTTTGGCGCCTGCCGCGAAGCCGGCCCCCACGCCCAAGGTTCCGAAGGCCCCCGGGTCCAGCCAGGTCAGCGGTCCCCGCGGCTGCAAGGTATAAGCGGCGGTGGCCACGAAATCACCGCCGTCGGCCACCAGCAGGGCCCGCTCGTCCAGGAAGTCGTCGAGCCGCTTCAGGAAATGGATCGGATTGATGCCGTTTACGGTCGCGGCGGCCTGGCGGTGGATGGCGGCCTCACGATCCTTTTCGCGCTCCCGCAGGGTTGCCAGCCAGGGGCGCCAGCGTTCCGCGGGAAACGGGGAGCCTTGGGCCAGGGCCGTCAAGAAACGGCCGGGGTCGGCTGCGGCCGCGAGCTGGGGCGAACGGTTCAATTTAAGGTCGCGGCGGCTGCGATTGACACCGATCAGGGTGGCCTGCCGGGAGATGGCCCTGCCGTAATCCAGCCGGAAATCGCAGGGCATGCCGGCGATCAGGACAGTGTCCGCCTCCTGAAGGGCCTTGCGGCGCTGGTGGCGCAGGACCAGAGGATGATCGCACCCCATCAACCCCCGGGCCATGCCGGTCAGATACATGGGCACCCCCATGCGGTCCAGGGCGCGGGACAGGTCGGCGGCCCGCGCGGGACGCAGCAGGGCCTGGCTTCCGATCACGATCAAGGGCTGCCGGCTATGGTTCAGAAGTTCGGCGGCCTGGGCCACCACGGCCGGATCGGCGGCAAAATCGGGCGGGGTCCAGGGGGCCGCTTCCATGGTTTCGAAGCTGCAGGCGAACATGCGGTCCACATGCCGGCGCAGGTAGGCCTGCAAGAGGCGGTCGCGCAGGCTGCGGGTTTGGGAGGGTTGCTTTTGACCGCCGTACCAGTCGCGCACCATGGCTTCGGGGTAGAGCAGGTCGATGGGGCATTCCACGAACACCGGCCCCGGCACACCGCTGGCGGCCGTTTCAAAGGCGGCGGCCAGCACCGTCGGAAGGTCGCAGTTGCGCTTCACGCGGAAGGCCTGTTTGACCACCGGCCGCAGAAGGGTCGTCTGGTCGATGTCCTGCAGCGCCCCCCGGCCTTTGAGCACCGTGGGGGCCGCCCCGCCGATGAGGACCACCGCCGACTGGGCCAGGGCCGCGTTCTGCAGGGCCGTTACCGTATTGGTGACCCCCGGCCCGGCCGTCACCACGGCCACGCCGGGCCGGCCGGTGAGGCGGGCCGTGGCATCGGCGGCGAACACGGCATTGACTTCATGCCGCATGTCCACGATGCGGATGCCCGCGGCTTTGGCCGCCACCAGGATGGGGGCGATGTGACCGCCGCAGAGGGTAAACAGATGGGGGATGCGCTGTTCGGCCAGAAAACGGGCCACAACCTCCCCGCCGTGAGAATCCATGGCGTTGTCCGTTTTTGAGGCCCGTCCGCGGCAGGATGCGTCAACCGATGCGGTGCACGAGTTGCGACGCCGGCACCAGCTCCACCTGCCGCTGGAGTTCGGGCAGCATTTCCTTGAAGATGTCAACGGTCACGCGATGCGGATGGGCGATGGCAACGGCTTGACCGTGCTTTTGGGCTTCCTTGACCAACTGGCGGAACTGCTTGCGAATGAACCGGGCATTTTGAAAATGGTCCAGAAAGATGTCCCGTTCGGCAAACGGCACCTGAAACATGCGCGCCGACGGTCGGCAGACGGTCGCCGCGGTTGAGCGACTGTCCACGAAATAGAGCTTGCGCTTCTTGAGCACCGAGAAGACCTGGTACATGCGGGAGGACTCGGTGGTCAGCTGGGAGCCCATGTGGTTGTTGACCCCGCGCACGCCGGGCAACTGGTCGAGGTTGCGTTCCAATTGCGCGATGAGTTCGTCGGCGGACATGGCCGACAGCAGGGCCCCGGGCCCCGGATTGACCTCGGGGTACTCCCTGGGCTGCATGGGTTGATGGAGCATCAGCTCGAGCCCCCGCTGCTGGATCTCCTTGACCAGGGTGTCCTTGAAGGGGCTTTCGGGCAGCACGGAAAAGGTCAGGGGCACGTTGAAGGCCATGAACCGGCGGGCCAGCCCGCGATCATAGCCGATATCGTCGATGATGATGGCCACCCGGGGCCGCGCGCCCGCCGGCCGATCGGGCCGCACGGGGGGCGCCGGGCGCTGGACGGCCTCTTTTTCAGGATAGATTTCATAGACGGGCGGTGCGCTGGGGGCCGCTTTTTTAGCCGTTGCGGCCGGCGCGGGCGTTGGTGCGGTTTTGCGGGCCGGCGCCGGCTTCGGAGCGGCAACAGGCGGCGGCGGCTTGCGGGCAACCGGTGCCTGGGATCCTGAAGGCGGCAGGTAGCGCTGCAGAAGATAGCCGCCCCCCGCCACGAGGCCCACCAGGAGGACCAGGGCCAGGCCAATTTTGACCCCGGTCCCGTGAGGGATGCGCTTGGATGTGGGCTTGCGGCGCCGCTTGGCGGTGCGCGCGGGCTTCTTTTTTTTGGGCGTGCTCATGGGCGGCTGACGGCTATCCGGCGGGCGGAGCAAGGCCTGATCGGCAGCGCGATCCGCGTCGCCGTCAACCGCTCGGCCCCTTGGTCATCCACGGTCGGTCAAGACCCCAGATGTTTGAAAAGATCGTAGGATACCAGGATGTCCAGGGCTCGCATGACCTGATTGTCCCGCTTCAGATTGTCGATGTCCAGGGGACTGATCTGGGTTTGGGCATCGGGCGCCTGGGGCGCCTCCTCTTCCGTCGCCTCCGGCTGCGGGCGCGTCTCGTCCGGGCCCTCGAGGTGGTTTTTCAGGTCGCTTTCCTTCATGAAGCCGTCGTCGCCGTTGTCGGCGGGGGCTTCCAGCGGTTGGAAGGGAACCACGATATCCGGTTCGATGCCCTTGGCCTGGATCGAGCGGCCGCTGGGCGTGTAATAGCGGGCGATGGTCATCTTGAGGCCGTAGCCGTCCCGCAGGGACTCGACGGTCTGCACGGACCCCTTGCCGAAGGAGGTCGTCCCCAGGATGAGGGCCCGCTTGTGGTCCTGAAGGGCCCCGGCCACGATTTCCGAGGCGCTGGCACTGCCCCCGTTGATGAGCAGCACAATGGGATAGTCGCGTTCCGCCGAAGAGCCCTGGGCCGGGAAGTCCTTGGCATTGCCTTCGCCGCGGCCCTTGATGGACAGGATGATGCCCTCGTCGATGAAAATGTCGGAGATCCGCAGGGATTCTTCCAGGAGCCCGCCGCCGTTGTTGCGCAGGTCGAGCACGAGACCCTTCATGGGGGCGTTTTCGCTTTCCAGGGTTTCCAGGGCATCCAGGAAATCTTCGGTGGTATTGCCCGTGAAATTGGTGATCCAGATATAGCCGTAGCCCGGTTGGAGGGTCTTGGCCTTGATGCTGCGGACGGGAATCACATCCCGAACCAGGTCGAATTCAAGCGGTTCCGGCGCCCCCTGGCGCAGCACGGTGATCTTGACCGAAGTGCCCTTGGGGCCCCGCATCAGACTGACGGCCTGACGCAGGTCCTCCACCGGGGTGTCGTCGACCTCGATGATGCGATCCTGGGCCTGGATGCCGGCCTTGGAGGCCGGGGTGCCCTCGATGGGCGATATGACCGTCACGAAGCCGTTGCGCAGGGTGATGTGAATCCCGATGCCGGTAAAATTGCCCTTGGTATCGATGCGCAGGTCCTCGTAGGCCTCCGGTGCCAGCAGGCTGGAGTGCGGGTCGAGGCTGTGCACCATGCCTTGAATGGCTTTCTCGATCAATTCGCCGGTATCGACCTCGTCCACGTATTTTTCCGTCACGATCTCGAGAACGTCCGTGAATAGTTTGAGCCCTTTATAGGTTTCGTCGCTGCCGGCGGAGAGATCTTTCAGGAAGCCCGTGCCCACCGTCCAGAAAACCACGGCCGTGGCCAGAACCACCCAAAGTTGGATGCTGCCCTTGCGTTTGACTGTCATGTCGATCTCCTTCGTTCGCACTCCGTCCCGCAATGCCCCCTGGTCCGGCGGGCGTTGGGGGACGGAGAGCTGCTTTTTTAGTGCCCCTCCAGAAATGGCATCTTTGGGCCCCGGCTCCGCCGTCGGTGGGTCAAGCCACCTTTGGCGGACAAGCCGGCGTTCTCGCGCTTTGGAAATTCTCGCCGCAGCCCAGCTACGCCTGTGGTTTCCAAATCGCTGCGGCCTTGGTCGGAACCCAAAGCCACCATTTCGGGAGGGGCACTATTCAAGGCGTTTTGAGCCACGCCTGCGGATCTTCGGGCTGGCCGTGGTGTCGGACCTCGAAATACAGGCCGGGTCCGGACAGGGCGCCGGAATCACCCACCGTGGCAATCACTTCGCCCCCTTCGACCCGGTCGCCTTTGTGCTTGAACAGTTCCTCAACATGGGCGTAGAGCGTACAGTAGTTGTGCCCGTGGTCGATGATCAGCATGTTGCCGTAGCCTTTGAACCAGTCCGCAAAAAGGACCTTTCCGGCGAACACGGCTTGAACCGGCTCGCCGCGTTCGGACGTGATATCGACCCCGCTGCGAAAATTCATGACATTGTAGCGTTTATTTTTAAAAGGGCCGAAAAAATTAGCAATTTTACCTTTTACGGGCGGATCTAGCAACCCTTTTAACGTACCGATCGAGCCGGGGGGCGGGGGCCCTTCCTTGGCCAGACCGCCGTGGGTCAGGGCGGCGATGGTTTCGTCGAGCTTGCCGGCCGCGGATTTGAGGCCCTTGAGCGCCGCCGTTTCCAACCGTTTCTGGTTTCGCACGTCATCGAGCAGTGCGGCCCGCACGGCCCGTTCCCGGCCCAGGGTGCGGATCCGTGCGGCGTAGCGGGCTTCCAGGGCCAATTCCTCCTGGCGGCTGTTTTCAAGATCGATCTGCAGAAAGGACCAGCGCTCGTAATCCTGGAGCAGCTTTTCCCGTTCGACGCTGTCCAGGGCCAGGATGCGCTCCAGGGCCGCTTTGCGCTGCACCATCTCGTTGATGGAGCTGGCGGAGGCCATGACGTTGAGGTTTCCCAGCCAATGGAGCTTGTACAGGACCACCAGGCGTTTGGCAACGGTGCCTTCCTGCGCCTCGATGCGGGCGCCCACCTCCCGGCGCTCGGTTTCGGCGGCGGCGATGCGGTCTTCGAGGGCCTTGATCTTCCGGCGCAGTCCGTCCGCCTCGCGGCGTGCGTCCTGGATGCGGCGTTCCAGCGCATCCAGCCGGTCCAGCAGGTCGTTTTCACTGTCTTCGATATGGGCCAAAGCCTCCCGATGGGCCGCCAGTTCTTCGGCCACCGCCTCCCGCTCTTCACGGACCTGATCCAGGGCCGGCGAAGTGTCGAGATAGCGATCGCGGTTGCGGACATAGCCGATGGTATCCTTGTAGCGGACTTTCAACCAGCGGGCGCCGCTTTCCAGGATGGTCAGCCGGCTGCCCTTGGGCAGCTGACGCAGGGGCGGGTCCGCGGTGCCCGGCTGCGGTCGCAGGTTGAGATGGTCCACCTGCACCACCACTTCCCGCGCGCCCGCCTCGCGGGGTAGGAAGCCCGTGGCCCCTCCGGCGATCAGCAGGCCGAGCGCAAGGATCAGACTTTGACGTATTGCTTGACCGACAGGTGACATCCCAGCCATCCAACGAGCATGCTGCATCCCACGATCGTCAGGAGTGTTGCCGGCGGCAGAAAGCGCAGGGCGAAGACGCCCCCGGCACCGGCCATGTCCGTCGCGATGCGGGACTGGATCAACATATACATGATATAAAGGGTCACAAGCCCGATGACGCCCCCCAGGGCCGCCTGGAGCAGGCTCTGGAAATAAAACGGCGCCAGGATGAAACGTTCCGTGGCGCCCACGAGCCGCATGATTTCCACTTCCTCCTTGCGCGAATAGAGCACCAGGCGCACGGTGTTGCCCACGATGAAGACGGCCGCCATGAAAAACAGGGCGCCCATGGTATACGCCGTGACCTGGAACAGATTGAAGATGTTGATGATGCGCTTGATCCAGCGCTGGCCGTATTCCACTTCGCTGACGCCCTGCAGGGATTCCAGGGCCGAGGCCAGCTGCTCCACCTTCTCCCAACTCTGGGAAGCGGCGATCATCTGGATCTCGAAGGCGTCCGGCAGCGGATTGGCATCCAGGTTGTCCAGGATCGACCCCTGACGCTCCATTTGGCGACGCAGCCGCTCGAGGGCCTCTTGCTTGGAAACGAAGGTGGCCTGCTGGACACCGTAGAGGCTCTCGATGCGGGTTTTGAGATGCGTGTGATCCGTGTCGTTCAGGCCCTCCTGAAGATAGGCCATGAGCCGGATGCCCGACCGCCAGCCGTCGATGAGGCGGTTCATATTGAGGAAAAAGAGCATGGCGGCGCTGACGATCAGAATGGACAGGGCAAAGGTACTGATGGTGACCAGGCTCATGAAGCGGTTGCTGCGGATGTCCTGCAGAGCGCGTTTCAGGTGAAGATTCAGCATCGGCATGGGCTCGGTCCTCCGGCGGCTAAACCGTCGGCGCGCTGGTCAGGCGCCCTTCCTGCAAATAGATCAATCGCCCGGGAATACTGCGGATCAAGGCGCGGTCGTGGGTCGCCACGACCACCGTGGCGCCCCGCGTGTGAAAGGATTTGAGCAGTTTCATGATCAGGGCGGCAGATTCTTCGTCCAGGCTTCCGGTGGGCTCGTCGGCCAGGATGATCGTGGGATCGCCCACCACCGCCCGCGCCACGGCCACCCGCTGTTGCTCACCACCGGAAAGGCTGGGGGGCAGGGCCTCCAGCCGCTTGTCCATGCCCACCACCCGGAGCACACTGTGGACCTTCTTGCGCACGTAGCCGGGCTTGCGGCCGGCCGCTTCCAGCACCAGGGCCACGTTTTCGTAGACCGTGCGGGCCGGAATCAGCTTGTAGTCCTGGAAGATGATGCCGAACTTGCGGCGCAGATAGTGGATGCGGTTGCCCGGGATGCGGGCCAGGTTCATGCCGTCCACCAGGATTTGACCCTGGGTGGCGGCAACGCCGCGGTAGAGCAGCTTGAGCAGGGTGGTCTTGCCCGCCCCGCTGGGCCCGGTCACGAAAAGGAATTCGTTGCGGTAGATGTCCAGGGTGATATCCGTCAAGGCCCGTGTGGCATTGAACTGCAAGTGCACATGAAAGAGCCGGATCAACGCATCTTGGCCCTCTTCACTGGCCATGCTCTCGGGTTTAGAAACCATTTCTAGCGATTGACCCGTCCCCTATTAGTTGATAAGTCTGGTCCCGAGTTCAGGGAGTGCCTCCCCGGTTTTCCTTGCTCAAGCCTCCACTAAACCCCATTAAACAGGCTTCTTCCAACATTAGTGGAGGCTTTTTTATACCCAAATTACGTTTCGAAATCAACCGGTTAAGGAAAGCGGAGGCATGACCGCGAAAATCGGCCGGGGCATTCCCCCGGCGGGCGCCAGGAATGGAGGGCGGCGATGACCTATAAAGAAGAGTTGATTGCCCTGCTGTGCGCGAAATCCTTCCAGTACAGTCCGCAGCCGAAATTCAAACTGGTTTCAGGGCGCCTGAGCCGCTTCTATGTCAACTGCAAGCCCACCACCCTCAACCCGCGCGGCATGTTCCTGGTCGGCCATCTGATGTTCGATGCGATCAGGGGCGGCAGGGTGTTGGGGGTCGGCGGCCTGACCTTCGGCGCGGATCCGATCGCCGTGGCCACCGCCTTTGCCTCGGAGCTCGAGGGCCGGCCCATCCAGGCCTTTTCCATTCGCAAGACCCGCAAGGATCATGGGATCATCCGCTGGCTGGAAGGGGATGTGCCGCCGGGCGCACCGGTGGCCATCATCGACGATGTCGCCACCACGGGCGGCTCGACCATCCAGGCCATCGAGCGGGCGCGTGAGGAGAAACTCCAGGTGGTCAAGGCGGTGGTCCTCGTGGACCGGCAGGAAGGCGGCCTGGACCGTATCCGCGACGTCGTGCCGGACACCTCGGCCATCGTCACCCGCGACGACCTTCTGGCCTTCATCGAAAAGCAACCCTGACGCCGGCAGCGCCCCGGCCCCGGCGGATTAGGCGGGGAGGTAGGTGGCGGAGGCGTCTTCGGATTCCCAGGCCGTTACCCGGGAAATCCGGATGTCCGGCAACGTGATGCGTTCGGCCAGCTGGTCGGCCACATAACGGGCGATGTTTTCCGAGGAAGGCGGCGTGCCGTTCCGGAAGTAGTCCAGCTCGTTGAGAAACGTGTGATCCAAGGTCTGCATCAGATCCCGCACGTGGTGTTTGATCACGCCGAAATCCACCAGCACCCCCCCCTCGTCCAGGGCCGTCCCCTGCACATAAACCTCGATTTTCCAGTTGTGCCCATGCAGGTTCTCGCATTTCTCGCCCACCATGGCCAATCGGTGGGCGGCCGCAAAACGGGTCACCACGCGTAGTTCAAACATCATTCATCCTTGTTCATCCGGCGGGCGCCGGGGGTATACGGAAAATGGGTGCCGCGTCAGGTGCCGACAGACTCGCCCCGCAACATGTTTCTGAGGCGCTTGGAGATTTTTCCGGATTCGAGCTTGCCAAATTCTTTGAGAAGCGATTCCTGCTTTTTGGTCAGGCCGGTAGGGGTTTTGATAACCACCTGGATGATCTGGTCCCCCCGGCGGCCGTTGCGCAGGGAGGGAATGCCTTCCCCGTTGAAGCGGAACACGTCGCCGTACTGGGTGCCCTTGGGGATGCGCAGCTTCATCTCGCCCTCCAGGGTAGGCACATTGATCGTATCGCCCAGGGCGGCCTGGACAAAGGAAATGGGTACCCGGCAGATGACGTCGCTGTTGTCGCGTTCGAAGAAGTCATGGGGCTCCACGTGGATAAAAACGTAGAGGTCCCCCCGCGGGCCTCCCTGGCGGCCGGCTTCACCCTCGTTGGTAAGGCGCAGCCGCGAGCCGGTATCGACGCCGGCCGGGATTTTCACCGATACGGTTTTGCGGGTTTTGATCTGGCCGGTACCGCTGCAGGTCTTGCAGGGGTTGGTCACCATCTGTCCGGTGCCGCGGCAGTGGGGGCAGGCGGTGCGCACCGTGAAAAATCCCTGGCTGCGGGCCATCTGACCGGTACCGCGGCAGAAGTTGCAGGTTTCCGGCTGGCTCCCGTCGGCACACCCCGTCCCGCCGCAATCCGGGCAGGTGTCCAGCTTTTCAAGGGGCAATTCTTTTTCCACCCCGAAAGCCGCCTCCAGAAAGTTGAGGGATAGATCGTAGCGCAGATCGTGGCCCCGCTGCTGGCGGCTGCGGGATCCGCGCCCGCCGCCCAGACCGAAGAAATCTTCAAAAATGTCGCCGAAGCTCGAAAAGATGTCTTCGAAGCCCGAAAAGCCCGAGAAGCCGGATCCCTCCAACCCCTGGTGGCCGAAACGGTCATAGAGCTGCCGCTTCTGGGGATCGGAAAGGACATCATAGGCTTCGGCGGCTTCCTTGAACTTTTCTTCAGCCGCGGCGTTGCCGGGGTTTCGGTCGGGGTGATACTGGAGGGCCAGCTTGCGGTAGGCCTTTTTCAGCTCGACGTCACTGGCGTTGCGCTCAACGTTGAGGACTTCGTAGTAATCCCTTTTGTTGCTCATTCAGACATCCATGGTTGTGCCAGATCCATACCGGCCTGACGCTGTAAGATACGCTATTTCCGCCGCCGCCGGATGGCCGGCGGCGGCCTTGGATCGCTTTCACGGTTGCTCCCTCCGGGGTGCATCCACATCGATCTGCGAAGCCCGGAAAGGTTGGCGTTAATGTAAAGCAAATTCGAAAATTGTCAATCGATTCCCGAAGACGGACCGCCCCCGCTCCCTCAGGCGTCCCGGGGCGCCGATCGATCGGCGCCTGCAGGGCGGGTACCGCTTGAAGCGGTGAAGGCGCCGAAGGCAAGCACGCCGCCCATCATGACGGCCGCACCACCCGGAAAGGCCCAGGACAGCCGCATCCAATCCATGAAGAACCCGGCCATCAGGGCACCGGCCATCATGCCCAGGCTGTGGCCAAGGGTCAAAAGGGCCATGATGGACCCCATGGCCGACGAACGCGCGCCCTGGGAAACCGCCAGGCCCATCAACGCCGGCATGGCGATCCCGCCGCCCAGACCGAAAAGCGCGCTGCTCATCAACATCCCGGCGAAACTCTGGCCCCAGATGAAGCTCAGCACCCCCGCACCGGCCAGCAGCCCGCCGGTCACCACCATGCGGGGTTTGGGGATACGGTCGGAAAGATAGCCCATGGGGACGTGGATCAGCCCGCTGACCAGAACACCGGTCATGATCAGGGTGCCGATGGCCGAGCGGCTGAGGTGAAGCGCCTGGTCCGCGAAAATGGGCAAAAAGCCCCAAATCACGCCGATGCAGGTGGTGTAGGCCATGCGGAAGATGAAAAGCCCCAGGACCTCGCGCTTTTGCAGAAGGTGCCGCCAGGGCACCGGCACCGTGTAGTGGCGCAGGGCCTTTTCCGCCCGTCGTGGCGGAAGCCCCAGGGCGCTTAGCAGCCACCCGGCCAGGGCCAGGACGCCCATGCTGGCAAAGGCGGCCTGCAGGTGCCAGTGGTCGCTGATGACGCCGCCCCAAAAGGGCCCCATCCCCAGGCCCAGAAAGGTGGCCAGATTGAAAACGCCCATGGTGAAGCCTTCCCGCCCATCCGGTGTGATGTCGCCCACATAGGCTTGCAATGCCGGCATCATCATGGCCGAGAAAATGCCCTGGAAAAACCGGACGCTGATCAGCACGCTCACGCTGGTGGTGTGATAGAACGCAAGCGCGACGAGGGCGTATCCCATAAGGCCGCCCAGAATGAAGGGCTTTCGCCCCAGGCGGTCGGAGGTGCGCCCGAAATAGGGAATGAAGACGGTCCGGGCGATGGAAAAGATCCCGAAAATCATGCCGATGGCAAACCCGCTGGCGCCGAGGTCGCGGGCATAGACCGGCAACAGCGGCACGACGATGCCGACGCCGGAGACGGCCGTCAGAACGGCGACAAAAAGGATGCAGAAGGTTTTGATATCGCTTGAATTCATAGAGGCCGATCCTGTCGCGCCCCGGTCATACCATCCGGCCGGGGGTGGTACAACCGCATTTTAACGGGCTGCGCCTATAAAGGGGCGCGATGGGAAGGGGACGGCGGTGCTCAGGTCCAGAGGCTCAGGGCGATGGCGGCCCCGCCGACGATCCAACAGTAGGGCGCAAACAGATGGAGGTGGCCTTTCCGAACCAGAAAAACCAGCAGGGCCAGGGCGGCATAGCCCACCACCAGCGCGCTGATCCCCCCTGTAAGGCAGACCGGCAGGTTGAAATCGCCCTGGGACACGGCGTCTTGCAAAACCAGCAGGGCGGCGCCGGCGACGGCCGGTATGGAGAGCAAAAACGAAAACCGGGCGGCGGTTTCGTGGCGGATACCGGTCAAAATGCCCACCGCGATGGTGGATCCGGAGCGTGAAATGCCCGGCATGACGGCCAGCCCCTGGGTCAATCCGATGACCATGGCATCTTTCACCGTAAGCTGGTGGAGCGTGCGCACGCTTTTGTCGGGCAGGGGCCGCCCGGGGCGGGTGGTGAAAAGGAGCCCGCCGGTCACCAGCAGCATGGTTCCGGTGATCAACGGCGAGGCGAAGAGGCGGTCGGCCACCTCGTGGAGGAGCAACCCGATGGCGGCGGTGGGAAGGGAGCCCAGAACGATCAGGCCGGCCAGGCGAAGAAACGGCCGATCGGCCTCCTGCACGCTCCGGCGTCGCAAGGCATCCCGGCCGGCGTGCAGCAGAGCGGCTGCGATGTTGCCGATATCCCTACGGAAATAGAGCACTACGGCCACCAGCGTGCCGACATGCACGCTGACGTCAAAGGACAATTGGGCCTCCTTCAACCCCAGCAGGTGCTGTGTCAGAACGAGATGGCCGGAGCTGCTGATGGGAAGAAACTCCGTCAGACCCTGGATGATGCCCAATAGCAAGGAATGCACGTATGTCATGGCCGTTTGTCGTCCTTGTCAGCGATAGTGGCGGTAGTCGATGCCGAAGCGTTTGGCCTTGTAGGCGAACTTGCGTACCGTGGTTTTCAGAATTTGGGCGGCCTGGGTGATGTTGCCGCGGGCGTTTTTCAGGCTGTCGATGAGCATTTCCCGTTCGAGGTTGGCCACGGCTTCTTCCAGGGAGAGGGCTGGCAGGGTGTCCGATTCGGCGCCGGTCTGCAGGGTCGGCGGCAGGTGGTAGCTGTGAATGACGCCCTTTTCGCACAAAAGAACGGACCGCTCGATGCAGTTTTCCAGTTCGCGCACGTTGCCCGGCCAATGGTAGGCCATCAGCATGTCGATCGCCGGGGTGGAAAAACGGCGGATATCCTTGTTGTTTTCCTTGGCGTATTTTTCCAGGAAATGGTCGGCGAGCAGCAGAATGTCGGTTTTGCGCTCCCGCAGGGGCGGCATGTAGATCGGGAAGACGTTGAGCCGGTAGTAGAGGTCGCCGCGAAAGGTGCCGTCCTCCACGGCCTGCTCCAGATTCTTGTTGGTGGCGGCAATGATGCGCACATCCACCTTGATGGTCCGCTGGCCCCCCACGCGCTCGAATTCCCGCTCTTGGAGCACCCGCAGCAGATTGACCTGGACATCGAGGTTGATGGATCCGATTTCGTCCAGGAAAAGCGTCCCGCGGTTGGCCAGTTCGAACTTGCCCAACTTTTGGTTGATGGCGCCCGTAAACGAGCCTTTTTCATGACCGAAAAGCTCGCTTTCGATCAGGTTGGCGGGTATCGCGGCGCAGTTGATCTTCACGAAAGGCTGCTGGGCCCGATGGCTGTTGTAGTGCACGGAGTTGGCGACCAGCTCCTTGCCGGTGCCGCTCTCGCCGCGGATCAGAACCGTGGCGTTGCTTTTGGAAACCTGGGACACCATCTGGAAGACTTCCCGCATCTTGTTGCTGTTGCCGATGATGTTGTTGATGCGGTACTTGTTTTCCAGCTCCCGCAGCAGGCGACGATTTTCCTCCCGCAAGGTCTGTTTTTCCAAGCGGATGGTTTCAAGGTTGATCACATGCCGGGCCACCATGGTCGCCACCACCGTCAGCAGTTTCTCGGCCTTTTTTAAAGCGTAGGATTCCTCGAACGGCTTGTCCACGCTCAGGGCCCCGATCACCTGGCGGCCCTTCTTGATGGGCACGCATATAAAGGACAGGTCGAGATCCTGTCTGGTGCGGCGGGAGACCGTCCGGTTGAGAAACTTGGGCTCCTCGCTGATCTTGGGAATGGAAACGGCCTTGCCGGACTGGATCACGCCGCCGGTGATCCCTTCGCCCAATTTGTATTTGACCTGTTGCATGGCCCGCTGGGTGATGCCGTGGGCCACTTCGATGCGGATTTCGTTGCGCACCGGGTCCAGCAGGGTGATGGTGCCGCGGGCCATGTCCAGGGAATTGGCCAAAATGTCGAGCACCTTGTAGAGGGATTTTTTCAGATCGAGGTGCTCGTTCAAGGTCTCGCTGATTTCGTAAAAAAAGGACGCCTCTTCAATTTTTTTCATGCCGCCGTCTCCTCGGGGGTTGGTACGCCGGCCGCTGCCAAAACATGTCGTAGCGGCCGGCCCACCGTCGCGCCTTCATATAACAATTATGTAAGGGAAGGCAACCGTTGGGTACAAAATTGTTGCAAGAGGGGGAAGAGGCGCGGGGCGGGGTGGTTCGAGGCCGCCAGGCCGGTCAAGCCGTCAGAGGCGACCTTTTTTGATGATCGCGATCAGCAGCCACAAGCCCATGACGGCCCCCGTGATGAAGATGATGATGCCGATCAGCGAAATGCCGTAAAACAGGGGGGGCACGCCGGAAACCACAATGATCGAACTGCCGATAATCAGTCCGGCGATAATGATCGAGAAGGACACCCGGTTGCTGATCTGGTCATGGGTTTCCAGCATGGTCTTGAGCCCCTTCAATTCGATGGACAGGGCAAACTTCTGCTGGCGGATCCGGCGGGTGATATCGAGCAGTTCGGTGGGAAAAAGTTGAAGGAACTCATACAGGTCGGTGCCCAGCCGCAGGACATCACGGGTCAGGCGCTGGGGATGAAAGCGGGCCATTTTGACCTGCCGGATGAAAGGGGCCGCGGTGGCGAAGATATCAAAGGCGGGATCCAACCGGCGGGCGACGCCCTCGACCGCCGCCAGGGTTTTCAACATCAGGAAAATGTCCGGAGGAATGACCAGACGATTCTGCGCGGCCAACTCCAGCAGGTGTTGCAGCAGGCGCCCGAAGTGAATTTCCTTGAGAGGCCGGTAGAGGTGGCGCCCCATGAAATCGGCAACATCCTTCTCGAAGGCGCGCATGTCGGGTTTTTCCTCCCAACTGGTGAGCTTGAGCAGGACCTGGGCCGTGCGGGTTTCGTGGCGGTGCACCACGGCGTCCACCAGATCCACGAAATCTTCGCGGGTCTGCCGGTCGACGGAGCCCACCATGCCGAAATCCAGCAGGCAGATGACATTCTCCGGCAGGACGAAGAGGTTGCCGGGGTGGGGATCCCCGTGAAAAAAGCCGATTTCGAACACCTGACGCAGAAGGATATGGGCGCCGCGCCGGGTGATCTCCCGGGGGTCGAGCCCGGCGGCGTGCAGCTCCTCGATTTCGGAAATTTTGATGCCGTCGATGTATTCCGCGATCAGGATCCTGGGCGTGGTCAGCTCCCGATACAGCTTGGGAATGTAGACCGTCCGGTCGCCCAGAAAGTAGCCGGCCAGCCGCTCCAAGTTGCTGGCCTCGACCGTATAATCGATTTCCCGCTCCAGGGTTTTGGCAAACTCCTCGACGATTTTGACCGGTCGATAAAAGGCGATCTCTTCAATGTGGCGCTCCATCAGCGTCGCCAGATGCAGCATGATTTCCAGATCGACTTCGATGGTTCGTTTGATGCCCGGCCGCTGCACTTTGACGGCCACCTCTTCGCCCTCCGGCAAGACGGCCCGGTGCACCTGTCCGATGGAGGCCGAGGCTTCCGGGGATTCGGCAAAGTACGCGAAAAGGTCCTCGGGCGGCGCGCCCAGCTCACGGGTGACGATGCGCCGCACTTCCTCGAAGCCGAAGGGCGGCACCTTGTCCTGGAGTTTGGACAGTTCCTTGATGAAATCGACGGGGATCAGATCCGGACGGGTGGAGAGCACTTGCCCGAGTTTGATATAGGTGGGGCCCAACTCCTCCATGGCCAGCCGCACCCGTTCGGCCCGCGTCATGCGTTCGAGGCGTTCCCGGCGATGGCGGGAGATCAACTGCAGGCCGATTTCGATGTACTGGTCGATTTTCAGCAAATCCACCAGATCGCCGAAGCCGTACCTGAAGAAGACCGCCAGGATCTGGCGATAGCGCGTCAAGTGACGGTAGGTGCGGCCGAGCACCCCGATTTTGCGTATGCTCAACATCTGGTCGGTATATCGCAGACGGCTAAGACGGGCGTCTAATCGCCGCCGCCCCCGGCCGATTTATTGATGGACTGCTTGAGATCGCGAATTTCCTTTTTGAGGGCCTTCAGCTCGTCGGCCGTAACGATGTCGGCTTTCTTCAGAAAATCTTTGACGGATTTTTCGACACGGTCTTCCAGCTTGTTTTGGGTATCTTCGTAACGTTTCTGAATGTCCTTGATGAATTTCTGGCCTTCCTCTTCATTGAGGTTCATCTTGTTGGCGATTTCCTTGGCCAGGTCTTCGGCCTCGTCCTTGGCGGTCAGGGCCAACCCGATGCCTGTCAGAAGCGCTCTTTTGGCAATATCCATGACATCCGGCATGTCGTGTCCTCCTCTGGGTGATGGTTCTCCGCCGCAGGTCTGTTCTCAAAGGCCGGGCGGCAGAAAGAAAGCAAGCGTCGAAACGGAAAATCCCTTTGATTTGCTTTATCTTTTTCATAATCCAGCCCCGCCGGCCGGCGGGGCTGGATGGGCCCTATTTCATTTTTCCGAGGAGCGCGCTGGCGATGGTGTTTTTCTGGATTTCCTTGGTGCCTTCGTAGATTTCGGTGA
>CAYMQN010000022.1:0-27129 GCA_964392545.1 uncultured Desulfobacteraceae bacterium | reverse complement strand
TGTCGGAATCGTAAGTGTCTTTACTTAAATCAGATTCCCCCCCCGATGACGACAACGCCAACCCTTCCGCCGCCGCTTCACGGACAAGGGCAGCGATCAACCTGAAATTCAGTCCATCCGCATTTTCAGCGGGATGACCGGCCGTGCTGGTAGGAAAGGATATGCCCCGGCACGTTGCGTACGCAGGCGCCGTCAAAGGCCTTGCAGGAGCCCACGCGACAGGCCTGGGGCAGCAAGGGGCGCAGGGCCTCGAACTGTGCTTCCGGGCAGGTGAAGAGCAGCTCGTAGTCTTCGCCGCCGGCCAGCACCATTTCTTCCGGGGACAACCGGTTGGCCTGGCAGAAGGCCTGTAGCTCGGCGTGGCGCGCGATTTCGGCGGGCTCCAGCACGATCGTCAACCGTGAAGCCTCGGCGATGTGGCGGGCATCACCGGCCAGGCCGTCGCTGATGTCCATGGCACAGCGGATGCCCTGCTCGGCCAGGCGCTCCGCGGCGTCGAAGCGTGCTCGGGGTGCCAGAAAGCGCCGCACCAGATCGGGAAAGCGCTGGTCGGCGTGCTCCAGGGCCCACAGGCCGCAGCGGGCCAGCCCTAATGGACCGGTGGCGTAAAGACCGTCCCCCGGCCGGGCGGCGCTGCGCCGCGGAAACAGTCCCCGGCGTCCTTCGCCGATGGCAAAGAGATCCAGGGCCAGCTGGTCGGCGCGGGCGATGTTGCCGCCCCCCAGACGGCAGCCATGCCGCTCCAGGGCCGCGTACAGACCATGGTAGATCCGGCGGACGACGGTTTCCGACAAGGCCCGCGGCAGGCCGAGGTTGACGAAGAGACTGACCGGCCGGGCATAGCAGGCCGCCAGATCGCTCAGGGTGACTTCCACGGCCCGCTCGCCCATGGTCTCGGGATCGAGCCAGTCGGCGCGGAAATGAACGCCCTCCCGCTGGGTGTCGGTGGTGATCACCGGGCAGGCCAAAGGTGCCAGGAGGGCGGCGTCGTCCCCGGGCGGCACCGCGGCCTTCTCCTCCGGCCGGGCTTCCCGGGCCCGGGCCACCAGGGCGCGGATCAGGCCGAACTCGTCTTGCCAGCCGGTTTCCAGCTCGCGGCGCGGTGCGCAGCCGCAGGCCCGGCCCAGCCGGGTGGCGGCCGCCAGCGGATCCGGCGCCCGGGATATCGCGCTGATCACGGCCACCCCGGCCGCCCCGGCCCGGAAGCAGGCGCCGGCCCGATCCAGCGTAATCCCGCCGATGGCCACTACGGGCAACCGCACCCGGGCGGTGATTTCCGCGAGACCGGCGATCCCCCGCACCGGTTTGGCATCGGCCTTGGTGTCCGTCGCGAAGACCGGCCCGCTGCCCACGTAGTCGCAGGGCGCCAGATCGGTGCGCGCCAGCTCCTCCGGCGTGGAAACGGAAATGCCGATCAGCGCCCCGGGTCCCAGCACGGCGCGTGCCTGGGCGGGCGGTGTGTCGTCCTGACCCAGATGCACGCCGTCGGCATCCACGGCCTTGGCCAGGAGAACGTCGTCGTTGATGACCAGCGGCACGCCGTTGCTGCGGCACAAGTCGCGAATGCGCCGCAGTTCGTCGTAGTCCGCCAAAAGGAAGTCTTTATGCCGGTATTGGACGATGCCGGCGCCCCCCTGCAGGGCGGCATGGACCTGGTCCAGGGGGGAGAGGTTTGGCGCCTGGTGGTCGGTGATGAAATAGAAGCGCAGGGTGTGGCGCAGCCGTGAGGGGTGCATGGGTGTCAGTCCGGTCGCGAGGCGGCCGCCGGCCGGTCGCCGTTGTCGAAGCGTCGGGCCCAGGCCTGGAACCGGCGGGCCTGGGACGCGCCGTGGCGCTCGAGAAGTGCCAGGATTTCCGGTATCGACCGCGCGGTCTGCCCCGGGCGGGCGTTTTTGGAGAAGAATTTGTCGGCGTAGCAGACGATTTTCTCTTCGAGGGTTACGGGCCGCATGTCCCGCTCCGGCAAGGGCAGATGCTGGCGCCGGATGTCGTCGCGGCTCAGGCCGACGCCCACGTGGCGCTCGCAAATCAGCGCATGCCGGTGGAGGCCGCGCGCCTCCAACAGGTCGCGGCCCAGCACCCCGTGGCGGATATAGGGCTCGCGGCCGTGGCAGTCCAGCGACGGGGTGTCGGTCAGGAAGATGCCGATATCGTGGAGCATGGCCGCTTCGTAGAGAAAGGCGGTGTCCATGCCGCCGCTTCCCAGGTGTTCGGCCACCGCCAGGGCCTTGGCGGCCACCTGCTCGCCGTGACGCATCACAATTTCGTAGGCGGTCGATCCCCTGGGGTAGTAGTCTCCGATGATGCCGGCCGGATCCACACGATTCCCCATGACGGCGCCTAGGCCGACCTGCGGGATTCGTGCCTGGTCAGGAGCCATCCTTCGATGAAAGGATCGAGGCCGCCGTCCAGGACGTCGTTGACATTGCCGACATCCATGCCGAGGCGATGGTCCTTGACCATCTGGTAGGGGTGCAGGACGTAGGAGCGGATTTGACTGCCCCAGGCGATGTCCGCCTTGCTGTCATGCACCTGCTGCATGGCCTCCTCCTGTTTCTGCTTTTCCTGGTCGTAGAGCCGGGAGCGCAGGACCTTCAGGGCCAGATCGCGGTTGCGGTGCTGGGATTTCTCCTGCTGGCACTGCACCACGATCCCCGAGGGGAGATGGGTGATGCGCACCGCGCTGCTGGTCTTGTTGACGTGCTGGCCGCCGGCCCCGCTGGCCCGGAAGACGTCGATGCGCAGGTCCTTCTCCTCGATGTCGATGTCGATTTCCTGGTCCAGCTCGGGATAGACGAAGACCGAAGCGAAGGAGGTGTGCCGCTTGCCGCTGGCGTTGAAGGGCGAAATGCGCACCAGCCGGTGGACCCCTTTTTCGGCCTTGAGGTAGCCGTAGGCGTTTTCACCGGTGGCCGTAAAGGTCACGCTCTTGATGCCGGCTTCGTCGCCCGGCTGCAGGTCGATGATTTCGGAGCCGTAACCCTTGCGCTCGATCCAGCGGGCGTACATGCGAAACAGCATTTCGGCCCAGTCCTGGGCTTCGGTGCCGCCGGCCCCGGCATTGATGGAAACGATGGCGTTGTTGGCGTCGTTTTCACCGTCCAGCATGAGGGACAGCGAAAAAGCTGCGATCTCGTCGCCGATACGGCTCAGGCTGTCCTCGATTTCCGCCAGGGTGGCCGCATCGTCTTCTTCCAGCGCCAGTTCGAGCAGCATCTCGCTGTCTTCCACTTCCTGGGCCAGGCCATGGAATCGGTCGATCTTGTCGGCCAGGACCGTGCGTTCTTTCAGCAGCGGCCTGGTCGCTTCGGGATTGTCCCAGAAGCCGTTTTTGGCAATGATGGATTCGAGTTCCTGGAGGCGTTCTTCCTTGGTCGCCAGGTCAAAGATAGTCCCGGATCTGGTGGAGGCGGTTGCGGATTTCGTGGAGGGTTTGTTTAATTTCGGCAGACATGGTGGGTGCTCCTTATACGATGTCATCATCAAAGTGGATCACACTGCATAATAGTGCATCATAAGGCATTCTTCAAGATATTCCCCGGGGTGTGGTCCGGGAAGGTCAGGCGCCTTTGCGCCGCCGATGCCATTGCGCCAGGCCCATCCCGACCACCACCGTCAGGCAGCCGACGGCGAAGGCATCCCCCACGCGGACATAGATCGTCCGAAGGTCCAGACAGGCCACCTGTTGCAGGCGTGCGGCGGTTTCGAACAGGCCCGTGGCATTTTCCAGCTGGCCCCCCGGGCGGATGAAGGCGCTGATGCCGGTGTTGGTGGCGCGGACCAGGCTGCGCCGGGTTTCCACGGCACGGAAAACATACTGCGCCAGGTGTTGATAGGGGGCGCTGGTGCGGCCGTACCAGGCGTCGTTGGTCAGGTTGACCAGCAGGTCGGCCCCGTTGTCGACGGCCGCCCGGGCCAGTTCCGGGAAAATGCCGTCGTAGCAGATCAAGGGGCCGATGCGGTGCTCCCCGAAGGCCAGGGTGCCGCCCACCGGCCCGGCATGAAAGTCGCCCACCTGGGCCACGATTTTACCGAGAAAGGGCAGCCATCGTTTCAGGGGGACATACTCCCCGAACGGCACCAGATGGGCCTTGTCGTAGCGGCCGAGGGCCTTGCCCTCGGCGTCGAGCAGGTAGGCGCTGTTGAAGTAGGCCGATCCCTCTGCGTTGCGGCGCACCGCCGGGCTGCCGATGAGGTGGGCGCAGCCGGCAGCGCGGATGCGCCGTTGGACGATGCGGGTGAGGGCCTCGTTGTGGAAAAGATAAAAAGGGGTGGCGGTCTCCGGCCAGACGATAAGATCGGGTTTTTCCGCGGCCAATACGCCCGAGAGCCGCACATAGGTCTTGGTGGAGGCGATCTGGAAGGCCGGGTCCCACTTTTCGGTCTGGGGGATGTTCCCCTGAGCCACCCCGACCCGCAGGGTCGCCGCCCGGGCTTCCACCTTTTGGACCTGGTTGAGGCGAGCCCAGCCGTAGCTTAGATTCGCGACCAGGCAAACGACCGCCAGCAGCAGCGCCCGCCCGGCCAGCGAGCGGGAAACCGGCCGGCCCTGCCAGGTTTTGTCGGCCCGGGCGAGAATCAGCAGGAACAGGGCCACGTTCGTTAGCACGATGAGTGCCGAAAGACCGTAGACACCCCAGATATCGGCGCTCTGGATCAGGGTCAACCAACGGTATTGGGCGTGGCCCAGATAGCCCCAGGTAAAGCCGGTCAAAAGGAAGCTGCGCAGATACTCCAGTGCGGCCCAAAGGAGAGGGGCGGCGGCCAGGGCGCGCGCCGGGGTGCGTCCCAACTGAAGGACCAGCAGACTGAAAAGGGCGGTGTAGAGGCCGATGTAGGTGCACAAACACAAGAGAATGCCGGCGGAAAGCGCCAGGGGCAGATGACCGTAGGTGCTCATGGTGGGGACCAGCCAGTAGAGCAGGCCGCCGGCATGCACCAGGCCGCAGAGCCAACCCAGGCGGAAAGCGTCTCTGGCCGTCAGATCGCGGAGCGCCAGCAGCAGGGGGATCAGGGCCACCCAGGCGATCCAGAACCATCCCGTGCGCGGAAAGGCGGCGGTCATCAGAACCCCGGAGAGCACGGCTAGAAACAGCTTGGAGCGGTCGATGGGTCGCGAATCGGTCATGTTGGATATATCGGGCGCAGCCTTGAGCCGTTCAGACCGGGCGCCGGCCGGTACGGTCGCAAGCCATAAAAAAACCTTGCCCCGGAGGGGAAGGTGGTCGCATCGGGGGCGCCGCGGGGCAATGGAAGCTGCCCAACGACGCGCGGAGGGATTATCCGGCAAGCATCCGTCGGCTGTCAATTCTTTTTTGGGTCAAGCGCCGCCCGGCGCGCCGTCCAAGGGGTGGCCGCCCGTCCTGCTTGTCAAGGCCGCCGAAGGGGGCTGAGGATCAGATGGCGCAGCGGTCCAGGGCCAGCTGGCGATTGGAACTGATATCCGCAAAGAAGCAGTCCTCGTAACAGGCATCGCAGAGTTCTTTGCCATCCATGCTGAGGGCTTTCTGGGGCGCGGCCAATTTTTTTCCGCAAATCGAGCAGCGTCGGCTTTCTCGGATGTCATGAAACGTCGATCGGTCCGTATCCAGCTTCTGGGTCGTCATGATGGGCCTCCGGAAGGGTTGGGTCTATACCCGTTCAAATCAAAATCCATGCCATGGGGATCGAGGGCCCTGACAAAGAATATTTACAACAATTTTAATGTCTTATAGATATAAAAAGAAATGGGCGCCAGATTTTAATATTACAAATAAGTTACTTTAAGGGCGAAACATCCACAAAATTGTAATTTTTATGCCGTGAATGGCCAGGGTCGGTCAAGAATTGGGGTTGCAGCGTGTTGCGGTTTGAGGCAAAGGTAGGCTATTGCAAAAGCAAATCCGGGCTGCAGCGCGGCCGGCGTGGGGGATGCGCCCCTGGCTGGCTGCAGCGCTGTTCCGCCACGATCCGGGGGCCAGGGAGGGCTGTCATGCGTATACGCCAGGTGTCCGTTTTTATGGAAAAAGCCTTGGAGCGGTTTCGCGAAATCACCGAATTGTTCCACGATGCCGGGATCAGCATCCGGGCGCACTCGTTGGTCGGGCACAGTGATACACCCTATAAAATCCTGCGGATGATCGTGGACGACACCGATACGGCCGTGAAGGTTCTCAAGAACCGCGGTCTGAGCGTCAAGGTCGACGAGGTCCTGGCGGTGGAGGTGGATCACCGGGCCGGTGGACTGCACCGCATTCTCGAAATCCTGGACACCGAGGGTCTGGAATTGCGCTACACGTATGCGGCCGCCCACGACGTGTGCCAGAAAGCGGCCATGGTGCTGAGCTTCGACGATCTCGACCGCGCGGCCGCCGCGCTGGCCGCTCAAAAGGTAGCCCTCATCGCGTCGGAAACCTTCTGAGATGGATCAATATCTGGAAATCGCCGAGATTATTTTTTCCGCGCACCGTGATGCGGTGGGGGTTGCCTACCGTGAGCTCGACTGCGGTTGCGCCCGCCTGTGCGGGGTTTCCCGCCGGGGGGAGCCGGTGGGCGAGGTCTACAACCTTTCCGGGCAGCCCGCCACGCACAACCTGGAACCCCTGGTCTGTCTGCGCTGCTACCGCGAACAACGGTTTGCGGTGGAACGCACCGCCCGTCTGGGGATTCTCTGGTCCGACCGGCCGCGACGGGAAACCCCGCCGGAAGAGCGCGCCAGCATCGGCCAGGCGGTGTTCGGCGACGATTATCGGGAATGACCCTGCCCAAGGTGCGCCGCAAGGGGCGGGCGGATGCCGGCCCGCAGCCGACCTCAGGCGTCCGGCGCTGCTTGCCGCGCCCCCGTGGCCTGAATGCCGGCCAGGGAGAAGTCGGCGATGTGGTCGGCAAGCTGTTCGATGAGACGCGGACTGAGAGGGCGGCCCAGCATGTATTCCAGATCGCTGCTTTTGACCGTGACGAGGGTGCGGCACTGATTGATGATGCTCAGTTCACTGAAGAGCACGTCCAAGTCGTCGCCGCCGGCGCCCATGACATCGCGGATGAGGGCCTGCAGGATGCGCCGCCGCGGTTCGATGAGCTCATGCCAGGCCTCCTGGATCAGTCCGGTGGGGGTCACCATCTCCATTAGATAAAGGCGGCTGAAACGGCCCGCATCGCTGTCCGCCGTAAAATTCCGGATCAGGCTGTGGATGAAGGCCCGCAATCGCTCCCGGGAGGAGCCCGGCGCGGGTTCCGGCAGCACCGGTTCCTCGAAGGCATTCAGGGCATGATGCCAGGCCTCCTTGTAGAGGCTGCGCTTATTGCCGAAGTAATAGTTCACCGAGGCGACATTGGCCCCGGCCCGCCGACAGATATCGGCCACCTTGGCCTTCTGATACCCCTTTTCAGCAAAGACTTCGCAGGCCGCCCGCAACAAGCGCCGTCGCGTGTCCCGGCCGTCTTCACGCTTGATCATCCCCAATCTCTCCCCAAAGCCGCCCGGCGGCCATTTTTATCTTAAATCGCAATTTAAAATAAATGATTGAAATCTGCGTTCGTCTGCGTTAAAAGGCATATTTTAAATCGCCGTTTGAAATACGTTTGTCAAACAGTTTAGAAAATGGATCGACCGGAGGCGAGAACGCCGCTTGTCCGCCAAAGGCAGGTTTTACTCACCGGCGGCGGGCCCGGGCCCAAAGATGCCGTTTATGGATGGGCCCTGACGCCAACCCGAGCAGGAGAAACTCCATGCCACCGCGACATTGCCGTCCTTTCATGACACCCTTGCGCACCGTTCTCATTCTGGGTCTGCTGCTGGCAGGCTGCCAACAGCCGCAGGAGGCCCCGTCGCCGCCCCCGCCCCCCGAAGTGGCCACGGTGACGGCCCGCCCCCAGGAGATTTTGCTGACCACCGAATTGCCCGGCCGGACATCCCCCTATCGTGTGGCGCAGATCCGTCCCCAGGTCAACGGTCTCATTGAAAAACGGTTGTTCACGGAAGGCGCGGACGTCACGGCCGGAGAAGTGCTCTATCAGATCGACCCGGCCTCCTTCCGGGCGGCCCTCAGCAATGCCCGGGCCGCTCTGAGGAAATCCGAGGCCAACCTGCCCGCCATTCGCACACGGGTTGAACGTTACAAGGAATTGCTGGAATCCAACGCCGTCAGCCAGCAGGAATACGACGATGCGGCGGCGGCCCTGAAGCAGGCCGAGGCCGATGTCGCCTACTGGGAGGCGACGGTGGAGACGGCCCGCATCAACCTGGCCTACACCCAAATCACGGCGCCCATTTCCGGCCGCATCGGCCGCTCCCAGGTGACCGAGGGCGCCATTGTCACCGCCTACCAGCCTACGGCCCTGGCCACCATCCAGCAACTGGATCCCATCTATGTGGACGTGGCCCAGTCCACCACCGAACTGCTGCGCCTGAAGCGCCGGCTGTCCAGCGGGGTTTTGAACCCGAACGGCGAACAGCAGAAGGCGGTCCAGCTGATCCTGGAAGACGGCACGCCTTATGCCCAGGAGGGGGTGCTGCAATTTCAGGAAGTTACGGTGGATCCGTCCACTGGTTCGGTTATCCTGCGGGCGGTTTTCCCCAATCCCGACGGGGTTTTGCTGCCCCACATGTTCGTCAGGGCGGTGATGCAGGAAGGCCTCGATCCCAAGGCCCTGTTGATTCCCCAGCAGGCCGTGGCCCGTGATCCCAAGGGCAATCCCATGGCCATGATCGTGGGTCCTGACCGGAAGGTCGTCCAGCGCATGCTCACGGTGGACCGTGCCGTCGGCGACAAATGGCTCGTTACCGCCGGGATCGCGGAAGGGGACCGCGTCATCGTGGAAGGGCTCCAGAAGGCGCGCCCGGGGATTCAGGTCAAGGCCGTGCCCCTGCCGGCAAACGAGGCCGGCGGGAGCCCCCCGTCCGCGACGCCGAAAACCGCGGACAGCACAGCCAACTGACGGAGGCGCGCGATGCTATCGAAATTCTTTCTGGAACGGCCCGTCTTCGCATGGGTGATCGCGATCGTCTTGATGGCGGGAGGCTTGCTGGCCATCTACCACCTGCCCATTTCCCAGTATCCGTCCATCGCCCCGCCTTCGATCGCCATCGATGCCTTCTATCCCGGGGCTTCGGCGGAAACCGTCGAGAACAGCGTGACCCAGATCATCGAGCAGAAGATGACCGGTTTCGACGACATGCTCTATTTGTCGGCCACCAGCGATTCGGCCGGCTCCGGGCGCATCGAGCTGACCTTTGCGCCGGGCACCGACCCGGACCTGGCCTGGGCCAAGGTGCAAAACAAGCTCCAACTGGCCATGGCCAGCCTCCCCGAGGTGGTCCAGCGCCAGGGGATCACCGTCAGGAAGTCCACCCGCAATTATCTGTTGATCGTAGGGCTGATATCGGAAGACGGCCGCATGGACGGCAACGATCTGCGGGACTACGCCCAGTCCAATCTCGAAAAAGTGCTGGCGCGGGTGCCCGGCGTGGGCGAGGTCACCACCTTCGGCTCCCAATACGCCATGCGGGTCTGGATCGATCCGGACCGGCTGACGGAATACCATTTGACCATCAATGACGTCCTCACCGCTCTCAGGGCCTACAACGTGGAGATCTCGGCCGGACAGTTCGGCGGGTCGCCGGCCGTGGAAGGCCAGCGTCTGAACGCCTCCATCATCGTCCAGAACCTGTTGCAGACGCCCGAGGAATTCGCGGCGATTCCGCTGCGCACCAATCCGGACGGTTCGGTGGTGCGCATTGCCGACGTGGGCCGCACCGAGCTGGGCACCGAGCAGTACGACGTGGCGGCCCATTACAACGGCAAACCGGCCGGCGGTCTGGCCATCCGCCAGGCGGCCGGGGCCAATGCGCTGGCCACGGCCGATGCCGTCCGGGCCAAACTGGAGGAGATGAGCCGCTATTTTCCGCCCGGCATGAAGGTGGTCTACCCTTACGACACCACGCCCTTCGTGCGGGTGGCCATCGAGGAGGTGGTCAAGACCCTGATCGAGGCGGTCGTGCTGGTGTTTCTGGTGATGTACCTCTTCATGGGCAGCATGCGGGCCACCCTGATTCCCACGATCGCCGTACCCGTGGTGATTCTGGGCACCTTTGCCGTGCTGGGCCTGTTCGGGTTCTCCATCAACATGCTGACCATGTTCGCCATGGTGCTGGCCATCGGTCTGTTGGTGGACGACGCCATCGTGGTGGTGGAAAACGTCGAGCGCATCATGAGCGAGGAGGGCCTTTCGCCCCGGGAGGCCACGGCCAAGTCCATGGAGCAGATCACCAGCGCCCTGATCGGCATCGGCCTGGTCCTCTCGGCGGTCTTCGGTCCCATGGCCTTCTTCCCCGGCTCCACCGGGGTCATCTACCGCCAGTTTTCGGTGACCATCATCGCCGCCATGATGCTCTCGGTGGTCGTGGCTCTGATCCTGACCCCGGTCCTGTGCGCCTACCTGCTCAAACCGGTGCCGGCGGGGCATCAACCGGCCGACAACGCCGTCTTCTTCATGCGTCCGTTCTTCCGCTGGTTCGATCGCCTTTTCTTTCGCTCCCGGGAGGTCTACCTGGCCGTCGTGGGCCACTCTCTGAACCGCAAGATCCGCTACCTGCTGGTCTTCGCGGCCATTGTGGCCGTGATGGCGGTTCTCTTCCGGCAGATGCCCACGGCGTATCTGCCCGAAGAAGATCAGGGCATCCTCTACGTCCAGGCCATGCTGCCGGCCAACTCGACCCTGGAGCAGACCCGGGCCGTGCTCGATAAGGTCCGCGGCCATTTCCTGGAAGACGAGCGCGAGGCGGTGGAATCGATCATGACCGTGGCCGGGTTCAGCTTCAGCGGCCGCGGGCAGAACGTGGGGATGGCCTTTACCAAGCTCAGAGACTGGGATCTCCGCCAGCAGCCGGGGCTCAAGGTTCGGGACGTGGTGGGGCGGGCCATGGGGGTCTTTTCCCGCTACCGGGAGGCCATGGTCTTCGCCTTTGCGCCGCCGGCCGTGGTCGAGCTGGGACAGGCCAAGGGGTTCGACTTTCAGCTCCTCGACCGTGGCGGTGTGGGGCACAAGGCCCTCATGGGGGCGCGCAATCAGCTGCTGGGCATCGCCGCCCAGGACCCGCGCCTCACCCGTGTACGGCCCAACGGGCTGGAGGACGTGCCCCAGTACCGCGTCGATGTGGATTGGGAACGGGCCGGTGCCCTGGGCGTGCCCATTGCGTCGATCCACAGCACGATCGCGGCGGCTTTCGGCAGCGCCTATGTCAACGACTTCATCCAGTCGGGCCGTGTCAAACGGGTCTACATCCAGGCCGATGCAACGTTCCGCCGGCTGCCCCAGGATCTCGAAAAGCTCTACGTGCGCAATACCGCGGGCAAAATGGTGCCCTTCGCCTCCTTTGCCGGCGGCCACTGGACCACCGGCTCGCCCAAGCTGGAGCGCTTCAACGGTTTTCCGTCCATCAACATCTGGGGGGAGGCGGCCGCCGGGAAAAGCTCGGGGGAAGCCATGCAGGCCATGGAAGAGGCCGTGGGACGCCTGCCCCGGGGCATCGGTTTCGACTGGACCGGTCTGTCCTACCAGGAGCGCATGGCCGGCAGCCAGGCCCCCCTGCTCTACGCGTTTTCCATTTTCGTCATTTTTCTGTGCCTGGCAGCGCTCTACGAGAGCTGGCCGATTCCCATATCGATCCTGCTGACCCTGCCCCTCGGGGCTATCGGGGGCGTCATCGCCTCGGGCCTGATGGGGCTGCCCAACGATGTCTACTTCCAGATCGGGCTGCTCACGATCCTCGGGCTGACCACCAAAAATGCCATTCTGATCGTCCAGTTTGCCCGGGCCCGGGTGGACGAAGGCATGCGGCTCATCGACGCCACCCTGGAGGGCGCCAAGCTGCGGCTGCGTCCCATCGTGATGACCTCTCTGGCGTTCGGCTTCGGCGTTCTGCCCCTGGCGCTGGCGAGCGGCGCGGGGGCCGGGGCCCAGCGGGCCATCGGCATCGGCGTCCTGGGGGGCGTGGTCACCTCCACCTTTCTGGTGACCGTTTTCGCCCCGTTGTTCTACGTTCTGATCTACAAGATGCTCGGCCGGCACCGCAAACGCGAACGGGTTCCATCGACGGCGCAGCCGGCCGCAGGAGAAGCGTTCCATGAGTAGACGATACGGCAACCCGATCGCATTGATACGGCTGTTGTGCTGTGTCCTTGGCCTCGGCCTTCTGCTGGGGGGATGCACCCTGGCGTCGCGTTTCACCCGCCCGGAGGCCCCGGTGCCGGCGTCCTGGCCCGAAGGTGCGGCTTATCAGGAAATCCCGGAAGCGGCCGGTGCTCCGGCGGCCGCCGAAATCCCCTGGCGCCACTTTTTCACGGACGTCGCGCTGCAGAAGCTGATTGCCGCCGCCCTCGAAAACAACCGCGACCTTCGCCTGGCGGCCCTCAACGTGCAGCGGGCGCGTGGCGTATACGGAATCCAGCGAGCGGCCCTTTTCCCGACCCTGGACGCCACGGCCAATGGCCTCAAACGGCGGGTGCCGGCGGATCTGTCCGCCAGCGGAGAGCGCCGCACCGTGGAGCAGTACGATGTCAATCTCGGCGTGTTTGCCTGGGAGATCGATTTTTTCGGCCGTCTACGCAGCCTGAAAGCACAAGCTCTGGAAGCATTTCTGGCGACGGAGGAGGCCCGGCGCAGCACCCAGCTCCTTATCGTCTCCGCCGTGGCCCAAACCTATCTGGCCCTGGCCGCGGACCGCGAAACCCTGGCCCTGGCCCAGACCACCTACAACAACCAGCTGGAAGTCTACCGGATTGTCAAGCGGCGCTATGATGTGGGACTGGCCTCCGAACTGGACGTGAACCGATCCCAAACCCAAGTGGATATTGCCCGGGGCGACATCGCCCGCTACCGCCAGCTTGTGGCCCAGGACGAAAACGCCCTCAACCTGCTGGTAGGCGCCGCCGCGCCTCGCAAGCCCGCTTCGTGGCCCGAACATCTTGGGGATGTGGCCGCCTTCGAGGGCGTCTCCGCCGGGCTTTCTTCGCAGGTGCTCCTGGATCGTCCGGATATTCTGCGGGCCGAGCACCGGCTGAAGGCCGCCCACGCGGATATCGGCGCGGCCCGGGCGGCCCTTTTCCCCCGGATTGCCCTGACCACCACGGTGGGAACCGCCAGCGCCGAGCTGTCCGGCCTCTTCACATCCGGCTCCGGCACCTGGCTGTTTGCCCCGCAGGTGGTCATGCCGGTTTTCGATCCCCGGCTCTGGGCGGCGCTGGATGTCGCCGAAGCGGAACGCGAGATTGCCGTGGCGGCCTACGAGCAGGCGATCCAGACGGCTTTTCGCGAAGTGGCGGACACCCTTGCCGTGACCGGCACGGTGGACCAACAGTTGTCGGCCCAAACCTCCCTGGTGCGGGCGGCCGAGGCCACCTACCGCCTTTCCCAAGCGCGTTACTCCAAAGGCATCGACAGCTATTTGAGCGTGCTGGACGCCCAGCGCGCGCTCTATGCGGCGCAGCAGGGGCTTGTGGCCCTTCATTTGGCCAAGCGTGCCAACGAGGTGCAATTGTATGCGGCACTCGGGGGCGGGGCGGATTAGCGAAGTTGTATGATGTGATCAGCGAGGGCAATCCCAATGGAAGCCAACACTTCCGAGCAACGCGACACCAAAACGCGCATCCTGGATGCCGCCGAGATCCTGTTTGCCGAGAACGGCTACAAGCGAACCTCCATCAAGGCCCTGGCGTGCCGGGCCCGCGTCAACCTGGCGGCCGTCAATTACCATTTCGGCTCCAAGCACGCCCTGGTGGAAAAGGTTATCGAGCGCCGGTTGTCCTTGATCAACGATCTGCGCATGGAAAAGTTTCAGCAGATCGAGGAGGCGGCGGCGCTCAACGGCCGCGCGCCCTGCGTGCAGGCCCTGCTGCGCGCGTTTATCGAACCGGTGTTCACCGCGACGGATACCCTGCAGAAGGGGGTCAGCTTTCTGATGATCGAGGGCCGCGCCTTTGCCGAACCGGACCACGCCATCCGTGACATTTTCATCCATCATTTCAAACCCGCCTTCACGCGCTTATCACGCCTGATGCAGGCCGCCCTGCCGGACCTGCCGGCGCCGGTGCTGCGTTGGCGGCTGCATTTCGTGATCGGCGCCTTCGCCCACGCGCTGAGGGTGTGCGGCTCCCGGCCCGCACCGGATTTTTTCCCACCGGTCTATCAGGCCGGCACGGTGGTTTCATTGCTCGTGGCCTTTCTGGCCCACGGCATGACGGCGCCGCACCTGCCGGAAGACGGTCCGTCGGGCATCTGAGCGTCTTTCCGCCCTGACCTGGAGCGGCAACGCGCGGTCGGCCGGGACGTCCGCTCCGACGCGGTCATTTTTCCAATTCGAAATCTTCGATGATGTCTCCCTTCCTGACGAAATCGGCCATCGCGGTATAAGCCCGCTCGTAGGTCCCCATGACCTGGCGCATCCTGTCGCTCATGGGATCGCCGGGGCCCAGCTCGGACGTCATGGCCTCCAGCAGCTGTCGGCCGTTCTTCAAATGACGCTCCATTCTGGTCAGCAGCGTTTTGCGGGCGCCGTGACGGACCTGCTCCTTCTCGATGAGCGGCATGAGGTGCCGAACCGATGCCTCCACCAGGCGGTCCCGGTGCATCTCGCGGGCCCGGGCGACCTCGTCGAGAATGTCGCCGGCGTCGCGGCTGATGACGTAGGTTTTGGCAACGCGCGCGGGTTCCCCGTTATCGGCGGCACCGGATTTGCCGGCAATGGCTTCCAGGGTTTGACGCTCCTGCACCATATGGTCGAACAGCGATTTGGGTTTCAAGCGCAGGTGCGATCCCAGAATATTTATGGCCTCGATGCAATCCGGGCTCAGTTTGAAGGTGACCCGGATGGACTGCCGGCCTCGTAGATCGGCGGCCGAGGCTCTGGGCAGCGGCGGGGCCTCGCGATTTTTGCGGGGCGGTTTTCGACTCACGGGCATCTGTCTCCTCACGCATTTGATTTATTACTAATATATATTATTGCTTTTGCGTAATGCAACCAAAAAAGCTGATACGATATTGACATGAAATGAATCGTAGCTACATTCCTGTAAAATCCAACGTCTAGGGGTTCAAAGCCCTCAACCCATCATTCGTAAGGAGGACAAGCCATGATTTACCGCAGCATGTTCGGTTTGCCGTCATGGAGCGTTCGCGGGCCATTTGATGAACTGGCCCGTATGCGGCAGGAAATGGATCGTCTGTCCGAAGCCTTCACCGGTCGGGGCGCCGGCCGTCTTTCGGCCGGCGTATTTCCGCTCGTGAATCTGACCGAGGATACCGAAAGCTACTTCATCCGTGCCGAGCTCCCCGGCATCAAGGGCGAGGATTTGGATATCCAGGTCACCGGCAACAGCGTATCCATTGCAGGGGAGCGTAAAATCGCCGCAGAGGGCGACGGCGTCAAATACCACCGTCGCGAACGCGAGGGGGGGACCTTTTCGCGCATGATGACGCTTCCCGGCGATATCGATGCCGAAAAAGTGGAAGCCGACCTGGTCAACGGCGTTCTGACCGTCAAGATCGCCAAAGCGGAAGCCGCCAAACCCAAACAGATTTCGGTTCGCCATTGAGAACCGCCGATTGAAAGGAGGCTCTGACATGACCACCCCCGAAAACAAGGAAATCAAGGTGCGCGAGAAACAGGAAGTCGCTCACCCTGCCGAGCAGACCCGCCAGGGCGTCTATTTCACGCCCAATGTGGACATTTTTGAAACCGAGAAGGAGATTACGCTCCTGGCGGATATGCCCGGGGTGCCCCCGGACAAGCTGGTCGTCGACCTGCGCGACAACGTCCTGACCCTGGAAGGGGACGTCGCACCGCTGGAGGCCTCGAAAGAGGAATCGATCTACGAGGAGTACGCCACGGGTCGATTCTACCGACAGTTTTCGCTTTCCGAGGTGATCGATCAAAACAAGATCGATGCCCAGATGGCCGACGGTGTCTTGCGGCTCACCCTGCCCAAGGTCGAAAAGGCCACGCCGCGCAAAATCAACGTGCGCGCCGCCTGAAACATCTGAGCACAACGGCCGGGTGGCCCACCGTGACCGCCCGGCCGTTGTCCGACCCGGCTGACCGCCCCGACGATGGCCGGCGATCGGCAGAGAAGACCTTCTGACCAGGCCCTTGGGGAGGTTAACGATGCCGAGCAACTACTACATGATTTTGGGCGTCGAGCGGGAGGCCGATCTTGCCCAGATCAAGCGCGCCTACCGCGACGCCATCAAACGCTACCACCCGGACAAGGGGGGCAGCGCCACCGATCCCGACAAGTTCATGCAGGCCCGCCAGGCCTATGAAGTCCTCTCCGACGCCGAGCTGCGCCGGGCCTACGATGCCGAGTTGCGCCGGGAGGGGATTCCCGCCCACGTCACCGATATGCGGCAGGCCGCCGCACGCCGCCGCAGACCGTGGCGCGGCCTGCGCGACGCCGCCACCCCTCTGGACGCATTTTTCGGGGACTTCCTGTCCGGGCGCCACCGCCGACATCTTCAACCACCTTCGGAGGTCCGGGATCTTTACATGGAAGTGGTCCTGACGCCGCAAGAGGCCCGCCGCGGCGGCACGTACCCCGTCAGCGTGCCGCTGGTGCGCCCCTGCCCCCATTGCCGCCGGGGCGCCGGGGGGGCGCTCTTCTGCCCCACCTGCCGCGGCCGGGGAACGGTGTCCGGCCGCGGCAGGTTCAACCTGATCATTCCCCCGAATGTCGATGACGGCAGCTCCGCGTCCGTTTCCATGGAGCCGGTCGGGCTGCGGGGCGTTCGGCTTGTGATCGATATCCGGGTCGCAACGCATTGATGCGCATAAGCCAGCAAAGGAGGCGCCATGAAAGTGAAATTATGGGATCGCATCCAAAGAGGGATGGACGAAGGATTCGATGCCGCGATCGCAACCGTTCACTCCGTCACGGAAAAAGCCGGCGAGGGGATCGAGCTCACCCGCCTGAGACGTGAAAAGACCCGCCTGGAAACCCAGGTGACCCGCCGCCTGGCGGAACTGGGCCACACGGTCTACGAAAAAATCGCGGCCGATCGCCTGGACGATACCGCGGGTGAACTTGGCATCAAGGACACCCTTTTGGACATTGCCCGGGACGAGGCGCGCATGGTGGAGATCGACAAGCGCCTCAACAAGGCGATGAACGATCAAACCTGAGCCGCACGCGCCGCCGGTTCGTTTCCTGCGGGAAGCCCGCGTTGGCCCGCACCCGTGCGTGCCGGCCTATTTGATGCCGGCGTACATGAAGGATTGGACGAACTGGCGCTGAAAAAGAAGAAAGGCGACGAGCAGCGGCGCCACCGAGAGCAAGGTGGCGGCGGAGACGATAGACCAGTTGACGCCGGACTCCGGGGCCCCGAAAATACCCAGGCCCACGGTCAGGGGCCGGGTTTCCACCGAGTTGGTCACGATGAGGGGCCAGAGAAAGTTGTTCCAGTGGTGGCTGATGGATACCAGGCCGTAGGCCAGGTAGGTGGGGCGCGCCAGGGGTACGTAGACCCGCCATAAAACGCCCATGGTGCCGCAGCCCTCCAGGCGGGCCGCTTCCTCCAATTCCTTGGGAGTCGATTTGAAGGCCTGGCGCAGCAGGAATATGCCGAATGCGCTGGCCATGTAAGGCAACCCGATGCCGAGAATGGTGTCCACCAGATTGAAGTTTGCCAGGGTGACGTAGTTTTCGACGATCAGGATTTCCGGGGTGATCATCAACTGGACCAGCACCAGGGCGAAGGCGATCTGGTGACCGCGGAACGCATAACGCGCAAAGGCATAGGCGGCCAGCGTGCACAGAATCAACTGGGCGGCGAGGATCATGGTGACCAGGATGAAGGTGTTCAGGGCATAGCGGGGAAAGGGCGCCTGGGCCAGGGCCTCGCGGAAATTGTCCAGGGTCAGGGGCGCCAGCAGGTCGAAATTGACGGCATATTCCCCGGGGTGAAACGCGGCCCAGAAGGCATAGATCAGCGGTGAGATCCAGAGCACGGCCAGCAGCCAGCCGGCTCCGGTTTCCAGCCAGGCCTGAAACGTCTGCGGAAAGGATCGTCGATGGATCATCGATAGTGCACCCGTTTGTCCAGAACGAAAAACTGCAGCAGGGCCATGGTTCCCAGGAGAAGCAGCAGAACGACGGTCAGCGCCGCGGCGAAATTCGTTTCAAAATAGGAAAAAGCCGTTTCGAAAATGTAGTAGAGCAGCAGGTTGCTGGCGTTGTTGGGCCCGCCCTTGGTCAGTACGAAGAGGTGGTCCACCAGCTTGAATGAGTTGAGCACCGCGTTGATCAGGACGAACAGCGTCGTGGGCATGAGCAGGGGGAACATCACCCGGCGGAAGTAATACCAGCGGCCGGCCCCCTCCAACTGCGAGGCCTCTTCGAGCTCGGGGGGGATGTTCTGCATGGCCGCCAGGTAGAAAATCATGAAAAAGCCGGCTTCCTTCCAGATGGTCATCACCATGATGGCCGGCAGGACCGTGGCGGGGTCGCCAAGCCAGTTGTGCCCCGGAAGGCCGACCCAGGATGCGAGCTGGTCGATAAGGCCGATGTCGGGGGTGTAAAAGAACAGCCAGATGTTGGCCACAGCGATCATGGGCAGAATGGTCGGGGTGAAAAAGGCCATGCGGACGAGGGCCCTGCCCGGCAGGGCACGGTTGACGAACAAGGCCATGACGATCGCCAGGGCGATGGAGGTGGGGATGGTGCCCAGAGCAAACCAGAAATTGTTGGCCAGTACCTTCCAGAAAATGGGGTCGTTGAGCATCCGCTCGTAGTTCAGCGCGCCCACGAAGCGCGACGGGCGGATGGCGCTGCCCTTGGAAAACAGGCTGTCGATGACCGTCGCCACGGTGGGATAATGGGTGAAGGCGATGAGCAGAATCGCGGCGGGCATCAACAGCAGCCAGCCCTGAACGTGTCGCGAGGCTTGGGTTCGCATGCGTTTCCCGGTCGGTTGGGCCCGGACGGGCAGCGGCCGCCGAACCAGCCGGCTGCCCGTCTTTTGCGGTTTAGCAGACTGTTGATAAACTGCGCCTCAGGCCGAAAAGCGGCGTTGCCGCCCTCGCGAAACTGCTCACAACCCTGATGGTTGCTGCGCATTTCGCATCGGACGGCGCCTTGCCTTGCGACCCGATGCTTGTTTATCCACAGCCTGTTAGCGGTAAGGCCTCAACAGGCGGTCGGCCTGGCCCTGCGCTTCCCCCAGGGCTTTTTCGGGTGTCTGGGCGCCGGTCAGTGCGGCCTGGATGGCGTCGTCCAGCAGCTTGCGGACCCGTCCGGTCTGATAGGTGGAAAGCTCGGCCGTGGCATATTCGAGCTGGTCGCGGGCGACCGCCGCGTAGGGGAATTCCTTGACATACTGCTGCAGGGCCTCGGTTTCATAGGCCGCGGGACTGACCCCCAGGTAGCCGGTCGCGATGGACCAGTTGGCGGAGCGCTCCGGGCTGGTCATGAATTGGATCAGGCGCAATGCCGCCTTGCGCTCTTCCGGCGTCGTCTTTTTGAAGATGTAGAAATTGCCGCCCCCGGTGGGGGTGCCCCGGCGCTTGCTGGCGGGCAGCATGGCCACGCCGAAGTCGAAGCCGGCATTGCTTTTCACGGCTGTCAGGTTGCCGGTGGAGTGCCACATGATGGCGGTCTTGCCTTCCAGGAAATTCTGCCGCAGGGTGCCCCACTCGATGGTGCCCTGGGGCATGACCTTGTGTGTGGTCCCCAGCTCCTTCCAAAATTGCAGGGCACCGACCACGTCCGGGTGATCGAAATAGGTCAGGTTGCCGTCGCCGTTCATGAGCTCCTGGCCGTTTTGCATGGCCAGGGCGCCGAACATCCAGTACGGATAGCCGGTGGAAGGGATCATGACCCCCCACTGGGAGCCGTCGGGCTTGGTGAGCTTTCGGCCCAGGGCCACCATTTCCTCCCAGGTCGCCGGTGGTTTTTCCGGGTCCAGGCCGGCCTCCCGGAAGGCATCCTTGTTGTAGTACATCACGATGGTGGAGCGTTGGAACGGAATGCCCCAGGTCTTGCCGGCCGTGCGGCCGTTTTCCATGAGGGCGGGATAAAACGAATCGAGCCAGGCCTTTTCCTCGGCCGTCTCCACCACATCGTCGAAGGGGATGATGGCATCCTGCTCGATCAGCTCGTAGATATCGATGGAGAACATCACCGACAACTGGGCCGGTTCCCCGCTTTTCAGCGCCGCCAGGGCCTTGATGCGGGCATCGTTGTAATTGCCGGCATAAATGGCCTTGACGGTGATATCCGGGTTTTCAGCCATAAAATCGGCAACGAACCCGTCGACGATTTTGGTCAACGGACCGCCGACGGCCACCGGATAGTACATGGTCAGCTCGGTGGCGGTACCCGGCCCAGCGGTCGCAAACAGCAAAACGGCCGCCATTATCCCAATCCCCATCCACTTGAATCGCCTTTGCATGGTATGCCTCCTCTTGGTTGCAAAATTGCCCATCAGCCGAATGCCGGAGGTCCGGCTAGAAGATTTCGCGGCCGACAGGGTGTCGCACGTTATCCATCCGGCGCCTTGCGGGCGCCGTCGACCGAGAGGCCGTCGGGACCGAAACAATGGACGGCCTTTTCGGGCCAGCTGATGTGGAGCTCGTCGCCGAGCGCATAGTCGCGCCGGCCATCGATTCTGGCAAAAAAAGGCTGACCGTCGTAGGTCATGCGCACGATCGTTTCGGCGCCCAGATAGTCGACGGCCGCCACGCGTACCGCCAATCCCTCGGGACCCACGCGTACGTCTTCGGGCCGCACCCCGATAAATCCCTGCGGCGGGCAACCGGGCGGCAGGTTGCCGCCGCACGCCGCCGCCAGCGCGCTGCGTTCCGCGGTCAGATCGGTTTTCAGGAGGTTCATGGGGGGCGAGCCCAGAAATTGTGCGGCGAAAACCGTGCGGGGCTTCTCGTAGAGCGCGTGGGGCGGTCCGATTTGCTCTACCCGCCCCTGCTGCAGCAGCACGACCTGGTCGGCCATGGTCATGGCCTCAACCTGGTCGTGGGTGACGTAGACCATGGTCAGCTTCAGTTTCTGCTGCAGCGAGCGGATTTCGTCGCGCATTTCCGCCCTGAGTTTGGCGTCCAGGTTGGACAGGGGCTCGTCCATGAGGCAGACCGGCCGCCGCGAGACGATGGAGCGCGCCAGTGCCACCCGTTGCCGCTGCCCTCCGGACAGTTGGGAAGGTTTGCGATGCAGCAGGTCGGCCAAGCCCACCATGTGCGCGGCCTTTGCGAGGCGCGCGCGGCGGTCGTCTTTGGCAATGCTCCTGACCTTCAAGCCGAACAGAATGTTTTCCCGTACCGTGAGATGGGGAAACAGGGCGTAGGACTGAAACACCATGGAGACCCCGCGCGTGGCCGGATCCCTGTGGGTGACCTCCTTGCCGCCGATGGCGATGGCGCCGGAGGTGGTCGTTTCCAAGCCGGCGATCAGGCGCAGGATCGTCGATTTGCCGCAGCCGGAAGGCCCCAGGAGTACGGTCAGGCTGCCCTCGGGAACCGTGAAGGATACCGCGTCGACCGCCGGCACGTCGCCCCAGCGTTTGGTCAGCTTGTGGATGTCGATACGGCTCATGGGAAGCGCTTTCGATCGCAGATGACCAGCTGCGTTCCGGATTGCTCCAGGGCGTCGCGAATACGCGCCGGCGGCGTCTGGTCGCAGAAGACTTGCGTGGCCTCCTCGATCTTGCCGCCGCGCACGTGGGCGGCCCGGCCGAACTTGGTATGGTCGAGGACGAGGAAGGCGTTGCGGCTGTTCGCGCGGATGATCTGGCGTGCCCGCACCTCTTCCTCGTAGAAGTCCAGCAGGGTGCCGTCCTCGTCCACCCCGGCCACCCCGTAGATGCCGATGTCCACCTTGTAGGCGCTAAATAGGGATTCCATGCCGTTTCCCAGGACATCCCGGTCTTCGTTGCGCAACCGGCCGCCGGCCACGGTGACTTCGAAGGAGGGATTGGAGCAGGCCAGAAAAGCGATGTTGAGGTTGTTGGTGAAAATTTTCAAATGCTGATGTTTGAGCAGGGCGCTGAAGACGATTTCGGGTGTCGTGCCGATGCTGAAGGACAGGGAGACGCCGTCGGGAACATGGTGGGCCACCTCTTCCGCGATCCGGCGTTTGGCCGCGTGGTTGAGCGCCTGCCGCCAGGCATAGGCCACATTTCCGGCAGTGTTCATACGCTGAACGCCGCCGTGCACGCGCCTGGCCAACCCCCGCTCGCAAAGGAAATTTAAATCCCGTCGGATGGTCTGGGTGGTCACCCGGAAATGCCGGGAGAGGTCGTCCACACGGATAAAGTCCGCCTGGCGAACCATTTCCGCTATATGCGCTTGGCGTTCTGAAAGCTGCATGAGGTGCGTCAGACCCGATAAGAAGCTATCTCAAACGAAAATTCTCATTTTGCGCTGGGTGCGGGTTTTGCGCATGATTTTCATTTGAGCTGTGGACACATCCTATACCAATGAAATTTTGAAAAGCAACCTAATAGTTGTTTGTTTGGCTTTCATTAGCCCACAACTAATTTTCAATTAAGGTTCAAATGAAAAACAGATCGATTTTTGATCCCGGGGAAGACGCCCAATCAGGGGGCGGCTGGAAGACCGCAGGGGCGCGCCGGCCGATGGGGAGAGATGCGCAGGGCCGTGCGCGGTATCGCAGGTCGTCTGTCTGAGACCTTCGTAGGGTGCTTACAGGGAAAGGCCGTCTTCCGGACACCATTTTCCTCCGGCCCTGTCGCTGCGATCTTGACGTGGCCGGTTCAAGTGCTACTCTGCCAGAGAGCACCACCGTATCGGCATTCCAGCGACCAACAGGGGGAGGACCATGTTTCCAACCAACAAAACGAAGATTGTCTGCACCATCGGCCCGGCCTCCCGTTCGCCGGAAGTGCTGGCCCGTCTCCTCCGGGCGGGCATGAACGTGGCGCGCCTGAATTTCTCCCACGGGGCTTTCGAAGGCCACGCCCGCGACATCGAAGCGCTCCGCCAGGCCTCCCGGGAAACGGGACTTCCCGTGGCGATCATGGCCGACCTGCCGGGCCCCAAGATCCGCATCGGCGAGCTGGAAGAGGAACCGATCGCCCTGGAGAACGGGCAAACCCTAACCCTCACCACGGAAACGGTGACGGGCAGCGCGGAGCGCATCAGCGTCAATTTCGACCATCTGCCGGCCGTGGTCGGTCCGGGGGACAGCATCTATCTCAACGACGGCTTTATCCAACTCAAGGTGCTTTCGGTGGCGGCGCAGGAAGTGCGCTGCGAGGTGATCGTGGGGGGCATGATCCGCTCGCGCAAAGGCCTCAACATCCCCGATGTGGACCTGGGCATTTCGGCCTTTACCGATCACGACCGGCGCTGTCTGGAATTTGCCCTGGCGCATGGGGTGGATGCCGTCAGCCAGTCGTTTGTCGAACGCGCCGCGGATATCGCTGCCGTCAAGAACCGCGCCAAGGAACTGGGCTATGCGCCCTTCGTGATCGCCAAGATCGAGCGCTCCCGGGCCGTGGTCAACCTGGCCGGCATTCTCGAGGAGGCCCATGGCATCATGGTGGCGCGTGGCGATTTGGGGGTCGAAATTCCGATCGCCAAGATCGCTTCGGTGCAGAAGCAGATCATGGAAATGGCCAACCGCCTGGGCAAGCCCATCATTACGGCCACCCAGATGCTCGAATCCATGACCCAGAACCGGCTGCCCACCCGGGCCGAGGCCACCGACGTGGCCAACGCGATTCTGGACGGCACGGACTGCGTGATGCTCTCCGGCGAATCGGCCGTGGGCGACCATCCCGTGATCGCGGTGGCCATGCTGCGGGAAATCGCCGCCGACATCGAACCCCATCGCACGGCCTACGGCCGGGGATGCCGCGGGACCGAGGCACTGGAAAGCTGCCCGGTGGCCCTTCCGGAGATTATCGCGCGCAGCGTGGCCACCTCCCTCGATTGCATCCACCCGGCCCTCATCGTCACCCCGACCCGCACCGGGACCACGGCGCGGCGCATCGCCCGCTACCGGCTGCCGGTGTGGACCGCCGCGGTCAGCTCCCAGGGGAAGACCTGCCAGGACCTGCTGTTTTCCTACGGCGTGCTGCCGGTCTTCGAGCCGGAACACCCCCACCAGTGGCGGCCATGGATTCGAAGCTGGTTGGAGGAACAGGGTGAAAAGGGCGATCTGGTCATTCTGACCGAAGGGCCCTCGGCCAAGTATCCGGGCCGCAACAACCGCATGGAAATCATCGATCTGCGCATGGGCGATTAGACCCCAACCAGGCGGTGCACAGCTTATTCTTCGCCGACCGGGATTTCGATCCGGTGGGTCTCGGGCTGCATCTTGCCGATGATGGAGGCATGGTAGTGCTCTTCCTGGAGACCGCGGAAGAGGCTGAAGCACATGACCAGCAGCACGATGGTAAAGGGCAGCCCCGTGGCGATCGAGGCGCTCTGCAGCGCCACCAGGCCGCCGCCCATGAGAAGCGCTGCGGCGCAGGCCCCTTCCACGACGCCCCAGAAGATGCGCTGGGGTACCGGCGAGTCGAGCTTGCCGCCCGAGGTGAGATGGTCGACCACCAATGAGCCCGAGTCCGACGATGTCACAAAGAAGATGGTGACCAGCAGGATGCCGATGAAGGAGGTCACTTTGGAGAACGGGAAACTTTCCAGCATCACGAAGAGCGCCGTGGCGACGTCCTGGCTGACGGCACTGGCGATGTCGGCGCCGCCGGTGATCTGCAGCCAGAGGGCCGATCCCCCGAAGGACGACATCCACAAAAAGGAAAGCAGGGTCGGGAAGATCATGACGCCCAGAATGAATTCCCGCACGGTGCGCCCCTTGGAAATTCGCGCGATGAACATACCCACGAAGGGGGACCAGGAGATCCACCAGCCCCAGTAGAAAATGGTCCAGGGGTTCTGCCAGGTGCTGCCTTCCGCTCCGTAATAGGTCTCGACCCAGAAGCTCAATTGCGGCAGGTTCTGGAGGTAGAAGCCGATATTCTGGGTAAAGGCCTTCAAAATATAGACCGTGGGGCCGACGGCGAGCAGAAACACCATGAAGGCGGCGGCGGTGTACATGTTGGCCATGCTCAGGTTTTTGACGCCCTTGTCCAGGCCCGTGGCGATGGAAATCACGGCGAAGAAGGTGATCACGCCGATCAGCAGCACGGCGAACCAGGTTGTGTTCGGAAATCCAAAAAGATGGTTGAGGCCGGCGGAAACCTGTTTGACGCCCAGGCCAAGGGACGTGGCCAGACCGAAGAGGGTGGCCATGACGGACAAGATATCGATCAGGTTGCCCCAGAAGCCGTAAATCTTGTCGCCCAGAAGCGGGTGGAAGATGGATCGGATGGTGAGCGGAAGACCGCGGTTGTATGCGAAGAAGGCCAGTGAAAGGCCCACCAGGGCGTAAATGCCCCAGGGGTGGATGCCCCAGTGGTAGTAGGTCAAGCCCAGCGCGACTTGTGCCGATTGGGCGGTGCTGGGCATGACGTCGAACATGGGCGAGGGCGTCATGTAGTGAAAAATGGGCTCGGCCACGCTCCAGAACATCAGGCCGATCCCCATGCCGGCGCTGATCAGCATGGCATACCAGCTCAAGGTGCTGAATTCGGGCAGGGCATCCGGCCCCCCGATTCTTATCCGGCCGAACCGGCTCGCGGCGATCAGCAGCATGACGATGATAAAGAAGTTGGCCGCCAGGATGTAGAGCCATCCGAAGGTGTCGCCGATGCCGTCCAGCAGGCTTTGAAAAAACGCCACCGACTGCTCGCGCAGAAGCACGGTCAGAACGATGAAGCCCAGCACCAGTGCGCCGGCGACCAGCGATACCTGGGGATGGAGGTCGAATCCGAAGCCGGTCCAGTTGTTCTCCCCCGGCTTGTGGCCGTGAGACTCATCGTAATAGCTTGCGCTGGGAACGATTTGCAGGCCCTGGAAGGTCCGGCGGTCCTTGATCGCTTTCTCTTTCTGTTTCTCCCAGTGCTCGCGCGCCATTTCCATGGCTTTGCGTTCGTAGGTCAATTCGCGGCGTTTTTTCTTTGGCTTTTTCCGCTTGTCTTTGCGTTTGGCCATCGGTTTTCCCCTGGGCGGCAAAGAGGGCGATTCTTGCGATCCGGATCGAAGAGGGGGGCGAGCATCCTGTCTTCGGCCGCCGCTACGACACACGGTCGCACCCATCCGGTGATAGGATGGACCATCGGTTGCACTTTTTATGCGGATCCTACACCAATGACCTCGGCGGCCGTATGGGGCCTTGTACCCATTGTGAGTGCGGTATGGCGGTAAATTCCAACCGCAACGTCAATGGATGAAGCAAGGTGGTCGTGGAATGCGATCGAGACGCAGGTTCTCATGGTCGCGGAGGAACGCCGCAAATTCCATACGGCGCCGTGCAACGCGACCCGACCCACCTTTAGCGCAATCTCACACGGTAAATGGCCGTCTCAGATCTCTTTGGTCCTGATCTTGATTTCCGAGGAAAGGGTGCGATGCACGGGACAGCGCTGGGCGATATGGATGAGCCGCTCGCGCTGGGCCTCGTCCAGGTCGCCCCCTATGAGGTGGATTTCGCTGTGGATCTCGTCGAGCATGCCTTGTTTGGTTTCGCAATCCGCACAATCCTCGGCGTGGACCCGCTCGTGACGGAGCCTTACCTCGACCTTCTTCAGAGGGTAATCTTTCCGCTCCGCATACATGCGGAGTGTAATGGACGTTCAGGATCCCAGAGCGGCGAGTAGATAGTCATACGGACTCGGCCCGCTGTCCGCGCCGCCCGAGGATTCCGGTTCGTCCGAGATGAGCTGGTGCTTTCCCGCATTGATGGTCTGGGTAAAGCGTTCACCGGAGACGGAGCCTACAACCACGATGGATGCCATGCGTCCTCCTTTGCGTCGCGCCTGAGGGTTATCGATGATCGATGCCGGCCGCCCGCTGAAACGGGACGAAGGGCTCAAACTGGGCCCTCGGTTTTGCCTTTGCGGACGGGTTGCATCGGTCTGACAGCGCCTTGATGATCGTCTGCACAAAGACCGGCAGATAGGTCGCCCTTTTTTGGTAGTAAGGATTCCCGCCGGTCTCGGCAAGCTAGCGCTTTTGGGGTCGGGAGGGTCTCGCTGGAAAAATTTCCCGGCCTTTACTGCCGTTAC
>CAYMQN010000021.1:0-27229 GCA_964392545.1 uncultured Desulfobacteraceae bacterium | reverse complement strand
TACCACAACGCTAATGTTGATGAATTCGTGAAAAGTTCAATAGTAAAGGTTTTGTCATCCCCGCGAAAGCGGGGATCCAGGCATTTCGATGGGGTCTGGACTCCCGCATCCGCGGGAGTGACACCTTAGAGACTTTTTCCGAGTCCATCAAAATTAATTTAAAAGTGCGAGCTGCGAGTCGAAATCGCTGTCGGGATCGAAATCGAAATCGTCTCTTCCAAGAGCTCGCTCTATCCATTGTGGTCATACCAACGTCATCGAAGAAGGGTTTTACCCCTCTTGAAAGGACCATTCCCTTGACCGACACCGACACCCTGCTGCAAGAGGCCCGTGCGGGTTTTGAACCGCTCGATATTCAGGAAGGCTACAAGGAAAGTGCTCTGGGATGGCTCGAGCGCTGGTTGACCGAAGCCGCCTTCGCGGCCTACGTGCCCCAGATCGCCTACCTGATCGAAACCGGCCGCTGGGGTTTTCTGCTGGATGCCTTCTATCAGGTGATTCCCTTCGGCACCGGAGGCCGCCGCGGGCCGGTGGGCATCGGGCCCAACCGGATCAATCCCTGGACCATCCAGTCTTCGGCCCAGGGCCACGCCCAGTATCTGATCAAACAGCACGGCGACGAGGCCCGGCGGCGCGGCCTGGTGCTGACCTACGACGTGCGCCGCTTCACCGCTACCGCCTTTTATGCCGAAGACCGCCCGAATCCGGTCCGCGATCTGGACGGCCGCCAATTGGCCAGGGCCGCGGCCGAAGTCTATGCGGCCAACGGCATCCCGGTTTACCTTTTCGAAGGCGCCCGCAGCACGCCCCAGCTCTCGTTCACCATTCGCCACCTCGACTGCCTTTCCGGTGATATGTTCAGCGCCAGCCACAACCTGCCCACGGACAACGGGAAAAAAATCTACGACCAGTTCGGCGGTCAGTTGATACCACCCGAAGATCAGATCCTGGTGGACGAAGTCACCGCCCATGTGGATACCATCCGCACCATTGCCTACCAGGAGGCCGTCGATCGAGGGCTCGTGCGGACCCTCGGCGAGGCGGAAGACCGCGCCTACCGGCAGGCCGTGGCTGCGGTGAGCCGCTCCACGGCCCGGGGAATCAAAATCCTCTACGCCCCGCTGCACGGCACCGGCCTGACATCGGTCTTTCCGATCCTTCAGGAGCTCGGCTTCGACGTGGTCCTGGATCCCGGGACGGCCACCCCCAGCGGCGCTTTCGAGAACGTCACCTTCAACATCCCCAACCCGGAGGTGCGTCAGTCCTTCGACCACCTGCCGGCCCGGGCCGACGCCGCAGGAGCCGATCTCATTTTCAGCACCGACCCCGATGCGGACCGCATCGGGGTCATGGTCCGCCACGACGGGTCCTGGGAATTCCTGAATGGCAACGAAATCGGTATCCTGCTCTGCGATTACGGCATCCGCATGGCCCGCAGCCGCAAGCAACTGGGAAAGGACAGCACGATCGTCAAAACCGACGTCACCACTTCCCTCATCGCGCGCATCGCCGAAGCGGAAGGCATTCAGTGCATCGGTGATTTGCTGGTGGGATTCAAATACATCGGCGCTGAAATGAACCGTCTCGAGGCCGCCGGTCGCATGGACGGGTTTATCCTGGGAACCGAGGAAAGCCACGGCTACCTGATGGGCAACTATGCCAGAGACAAGGATGCCGCCGGAGCCGCCGTCTGGATGGCCGAATGCGCCGCCGAACTGCGGCAATCCGGCCGAACCCTTATCGACCGCCTGGACCGGATCTATGCCCGGCACGGCTACAGCCACAACCACCTCACCGAGATCCGGTTGCTGGGCGCGGCCGGCATGGAGCAGATCCGCCGGATCATGGACCACCTGCGTCGCAAGCCGCCGGAGGCCTTCGGCGATTTCGGGGTGCAGTCCAAACGCGACCGCTGGCAGGGCGCCCCCCAGCCCCACCTAGCCGCCACCGATACCGCCTCGCGGGACGTTCTCGTTTTTTATCTGCACCCGGTGCCCTCGACCAGCGGGATGCGCGTCACCGTACGCCCTTCGGGGACCGAGCCCAAAGTTAAAATGTATTTCGAAGTTCTCGGCCGCCCGTGTGAAAGCAACCAACTTGCCGAAGTCAAGGCGGAGGTCCGGAGCATCGCCGAACGCCTTGAAAAATCGGTCATGACGGCGTGTTACCATATCCTCGGCGTAGACTTTCCCGAGCGCGGCTTCCTTCTGTTCTGGCAACTGCCGTTGAGCGACAAGCTGCGCTACTTTGACATCGAAGACGATATCGCCGCTTTGCGCGCGGTGAAAGACACCGAGGCGCGCCGCCTGCGCCTGAAAGAGCTCCTGTCCTTTCTGGGCGCCAACCCCGTCGAAAAAATCGACGACGCTTTCCGTGCCCGCTATCACAAGGGCATTCGCGCCTATCTGGGGCTCTAAAAACGGCCCTGAAGGGGCTCCGGCCGAAAATCAACCCCTGAACCGTCCAGCACGCGGCGCACCTCTTTGGCCAGGGTGCTGCGAAGCATGGGTTTATAGACCAGGCTTCGGATGCCGATGCGCTGGGCCCGTTCTTCGTTCATCTGCTCGTGAAAGCCGGTGCACAGAATGATGGGCATGTCCGGACGCTTTTCGAGCACGGCGCGCGACAGGGCCTCCCCGGTGAGGTCCGGCATGGTCATATCGGTAAGGAGCAGGTCGAAGCTGTGAGGGGCCCGCTCGAAGGCCCGCCAGGCATCCCTGCTGCGGGTGAAGGCGGTAACGCGATACTCCAGCGATTCCAGCATCAGGGTCAGCACTTGCGCGATCTGGGGTTCGTCGTCCACCACCAGGACGTGTTCATGACCGCTTGCGACTTCGGACGGGGACGGTGTCTCGGGAACGACGGTGGCAAGCGGCTGCACTGGAAAGGTGACGCGAAAGGCCGCGCCCTTGCCCGGGGTGCTCTCCACTTCGATATCGCCCCCGTAGTTTTTGACAATGCCGTGAACCACGGAAAGCCCCATGCCCGTTCCTTTGCCCTTGCCTTTGGTGGTAAAATAGGGTTCGAAAATGCGATCGCGTATCGACGGGTCGATCCCCGGCCCCGTATCCGCCACCGTCAGCCTGACCTTGCGGCAGGCCTCTGCGCGGTCGGGACCGGGCGGCGGCTGGGTGCCGGAGGAAACCTCCTCGAGCAGAATCGAAAGCACCCCCCCCTGCTCTTCCATGGCATGGGCCGCATTCGTCGCGAGATTCATGACGACCTGGTGCAGTTGGGTCGGATCGGCCATGACGGTGGCGTCACAGTCGAGGTTCTCTTCGATGGCGATGGTGGTGGGCAGCGATGCCCGCAAGAGCTTGACGGCTTCGCGCACGACGCCCTGGAGCCGGACCGGCTTGGGGGCTACTTCCGCCTGTCGGCTGAACGTCAGGATCTGTCGGGTAAGGTCTTTGGCCCGATGCGAGGCCTTGAGAATTTCGGACAGATAGCCGTTGAGCGGCGAACGCCCGCGGGCCTCCTCCAGCGCGATCTCCGCGTAACCGAGCACCGCCGCCAGGATGTTGTTGAAATCGTGGGCGATGCCGCCGGCCAGGGTTCCGATCGCTTCCATTTTTTGGGCCTGCCGCAATTGATTCTCAAAATGCTTGATTTCCTTCTCGGCCCGCTGCCGCTCGTCAAATTCGCATTTCAGCTTTTCATTGGCCCGTTGAAGCTCGGCGTGCTTTTCTTCCAGGGTGCGCCGCATCTCCCGCTGCTCGCCCAGAGCCGTATTCAACCCGCGCAGCAACACACCGATGGAGAGGGTGACAACCGTATCCAGGAGGAGAAAATTGGCACTGATGACCCACCATTTGCTGGCCATGTTGGGGGGCATGAAATCAATGATCGGCTGGGCGCTCATCAACATAAACCCGAAACCGGTCACGGTCAGGGCGTTGAGCAGCAGGGCGGCAACCGCGGGGCCCAAACCGAAAAGAAGGCTGGTCATGACCGGAAAGGTGAACAGCCAGAATGGCCCGGCGGCAAACGGCCCCAGTTTGACGAGCAGCGCAACGCCCAAAAGATAGATGAAGGCCAGAAGCATGCCGGAACGAACCGGCGAAGAAGGGCGCCGGAACAAAGCCGCCCAGACAAACCAGCCATAACCGATGGTATTGAAGGCCACCAGCCACCAGAGCTTCTCGACGAACGCCAGGTAGACGCTGGGCAGGTAGGCGATGAAACCCAGCAGGGCCACCGAACGGTAGATGACATCGAGGATGCGCTCACGCCAGTAGGCCGCCGTTGGAACGGAAAAAGGCTCTCCCCGCCGTCCAGCGCGGTAAAGCAGGTGGAACGTCTGCCGTATATCATCCCGTAAGCTCATGACCCTATCTTACCGTGCGCGGCCGGAGGTCCGGCCGTCACTTTGCGACTTGATTTTATTGCGATAGCTGCTACTTTAAACGCATATGAGCATCCTCTTATCGCAGACGGGAGGTTCCGAATGAATCCTAAATGGATAGGGTGCGTGGCCCTGCTTTCCTTGATCTGGGCGGGCACGTCGTTCGCCGGATCGGTCTATTTCTGGACGGACGAAGACGGTGTGCGCCATTACAGCAATACCGGCCTTCCCAGCGATGTCCAGGAAGCCGACGTGCGGCCAGAAGAAATCTCCCCGGAGGTCAGCACGTCCCCCCCGAAGGCCGGCGTCGACAACGCGTTGGAACCGGGTCTCCCGGAAGACCAGGTTGGTGCCCCCGGTGAAGAAACGCCGGAGACGGAGGGCGGCCGGGAGGGATCTGGACGCATGGCGGCCAAAATCGAAAAAGAACGGCAACGCCTGAAAGGCGAAATCGAAATGATCGAAGGCCTGGCCATCGGAAAATCCTTTACGCCGGGAATGAAGGAGGCCCGCATCAGGCCCTTACAGGAGCAATTGGCGCTGCTCAATGCCGACCCCGATCGTTATTTCCGCATGAAGCGCGAGGGCGCTTTCGGCGGATCGCAAGAGGAGAACTACGTACCACCGACGCCGGATGCCCTCTCCACCCCGCTGAAACCGTCAGCGCCGGTGTCGTCGTCCGGCGCGGCCGGTGACCAAGCGCCTCCGCCCACCGAACAGGACTAGCCGATCCTACCCATCCATCCCTTGCAGAACGGCCTTGACCGTACTGCCGTCGGCCCGGCTGCCGAAATGGCGCATGATATCGCCCATGGCCTGCATCTTGTTTTTGTAAGCACTTAAATCGATGTTGGCCCGGATCCAGTCGGCGATCTCCGCCTCGCCGACCATGGCCGGCAGGTAGCCTTCCAGGACTGCTAGATAGCTGGACGAGGCCCGGCTGCCCTGCCGCTGCAACACCTCCTTTTCGCTCTTGATCAACTTTTTGAGCACCTGGAGAACCTCCGCGTCCGAAAGCTCTTTGGCCGGCAATCGCCCCATCTCACCGATAACCACACGCAAGGCCTCTTTTTTTTCCAAATCCCGGGCTTTCATCGCCGCCTTTAAATCTTCCCTGATCTGCTCCTGCAATGTCATGGGCATCATCCCTCGCTACGGTCATAAGGGGCTGAAAGGCTTCCATGTCCCGGCGCTTTCTGGTAAATTGCGCCCGTCCCTAAATGGCATCTTTCGACCCAAGTCGGCGTTCTCACCTACGATATCGCGTGGGGTCGTAAAGTCAAGCTGTCTCCGGGCAACCCGTTGTTGGGTATGGATAGCAATGTCGTGCAACCTCGAAAGGTGATGTGTGCCTCGCCAAACATACGTCGAACTGCTGGCTCCGGCCGGCAACTTTGAAAAACTGGAAACCGCCGTCCATTTCGGGGCCGACGCCGTCTATCTCTCCGGCAAGGATTTCAGTCTGCGGAATTTTTCCGGCAATTTCGGACTGGATGAACTTGAAGCCGCCGTGGCCTTCGGCCGGAGGCACAAGGTCAAGATTTACATAGCCTGCAACATCTATTCACGCAATCATGAGCAGAAAGCTTTGCGCGAGTATTTGTCGCGTCTATCCTTGATTGCCCCCGATGCGATCATCGTTGCCGATCCGGCCATTTTCCAAGCGGCCCGCGAGCGCATGCCGCACATTCCGATCCACATCAGCACCCAGGCCAACACCACCAACTACGCGGCCGCCGACTTCTGGCGGCGCCTGGGCGCCGAGCGCGTCATCGCCGCGCGGGAATTGAGCCTGCCCGAAATCAAAGCCATGGCCGATCGCGGCGGCATCGCCGTGGAAGCCTTCGTCCACGGGGCCCTGTGCATCTCCTACTCCGGGCGCTGCCTGCTGAGCAGCTATCTGGCAAACCGGGACGGCAACCGCGGCCGGTGCGCCCAGCCCTGTCGCTGGCAATACGCCGTGGTGGAAGAGAAACGCCCCGGCCAGTATCTGCCCATCCGGGAAGACGAACGCGGCACCTATCTCTTCAATTCACGCGATTTGTGCATGATCGCCCACATCCCCGCCCTTGTCGAAAGCGGGGTGTGCGCCTTGAAGATCGAAGGCCGCATGAAAGGCATTCACTACGTGGCCGCCACGGTCAAAGCCTACCGCGAAGCGATCGACGCCTATTACCGCACTCCCGACCAATACCGCGTGAAAGAGGACTGGTGGAATCTGCTGGACAGCGTCAACCAGCGCGGCTACTCCACCGGCTTTTACTTCGGGGCTCCCGACGAACTGGACCCCAATCCGGCCCTGACCCGCGCGGGCTATGCCCATCGCCTGGTCGGCAAAATTCTTTCCGCGTCCTGCGATGGCCGGGCAACGTTGGATGTGCGCAACCGCATGGCCGAGGGCGACCCGGTGGAGATCCTATCGCCGGGCCGCCCCATCGCCAGGGACGTCATCGCCCGCATGACCGAGGCCGATGGCCGTCCGCTCACGGTGGCCCATGCTGGCATGCAGGTGCACGCCGATCTGCGCCGCCCCTGCGGCCCCAACGATCTTCTGTTGCGGTGCGGCGATTCCCCTGCAGACCGGCCGGCGCAAGATCCCGCTCAGCCGCAAGCCCCGGCAGGAAGGCAACCTCCCTGAAAAAGAGCTGTGGGATGCCGCTTCAGCCGCTCTGCCCGCGCTCGCGCACGAGATCCGCGGCCGCCTCGAATTCCCGACTGATGGCATCGGTCATATCCGCGGCTTGGCGCAGGCGCTCGGCCGCATCGGCGTGCCCCATGGCGGCGATGCGCTCCGCCCAGTCACGGTAGCTGGCGGCATGGTCGTCGTTGTGGTGGACCCAGTGATGAAGGCGTTTGAGGACCTTTTCGGTCTCCGTCAGTTCAGCCGGGACCGGGTTGGGGGAGTGCGAATGGTCGTGGTGGTGGTGATCGTGCATGGGGTGACGCTCCTTACAAGGAACCGCTACTGGTAAATAATGTTGTACGTCAGGGGGGGATACTTCCAGACCCCCGGCTTGGGCAGAATATGCTGGCCGGCAACCGTCTGCCAGGAAAGGTCGGGTTTGATCTCGCGCAGCTTGCCGTCGTCCGGCGGCCGCGCCTGATCGGTGGGCAGGTACGTGGCCTGGAAGATACAGACCCCTTTTTTGCGGTAGCGGAAGACCACATAGTTTTTGGCAAAGGTCTGCATCGACATCCGGTTGGCGCCGGCCAGGGCCTGCATTTCATCCGAGGACAGTTTCATCAGGACGGCTTTGGAAACACCGCGCTCTGAAATCCGGATCAATCCCCGGGTTTCACTGCTGCCGGCATAGACCGTGGAGATGCAGGCCATTTTGCGCAGGTACTGGGCGGCGACGATGGCGGCCGTGCGTCGTCCGCCGGCCATTACGGGCAGCCCGTAGTACTCGAAAAATTTTTTCTGCAAATCTTCGGCATATTTCTCGCCGCGCTCGAAAATATCCTTGGAGATGTAACGCAGGTCCCGTGCCAGGCTTTCGGCGGCCTCGATGATGGGCCAATCCACGCGAACGTGAAAATGGGTAAGGCTGTATCGGTTGCGTGGTTTGGTAACGGGATCGCGTTGAATGAGAAGCGCGTAGTCCACCGGCAAGAGCGTCTTGATGAAGCTGGGAAATTGAACGGATTCGAGATACTTCTGGTTGCGATCGAAGTTATTGGATAACGGGAGGGTTTTGGAGGACAGCAAATTGGTTTTGGTGGTTTTGTTGAGATCGAAAAAACGGATGTACTTTTTGTGTTCCGGCGGAATGGTGTCTTCCAGGAACAACACCAGGAATGCGTTCTGGTACTCGTATTCGACATCGGGGATCCGGGCGCGGGGCTTGAGTTCGCGCTTTTCGACGAAAGGAAAGGCCACTTTGCCGGCTTGAAACCGGGAATAGGAATCGATGAGGGCGTACTGCAGCATCAGCGGGTCCAGCTCGTCGCGCAACAATTCGTAATAAGACCGTCGCAAACGATTCTCACCGCTGAGTTCTTCTCTAACTCTCCAAAAGGTCAATGGATTCCCCCATCCTGTGGAAGAAGCAACCGGCACCGGGAGGGCGCCCCTGTCTGAAAGTTTACGTCAATACATGGAAAGAATGGCGCAGGGCAAGGCGAACCTATTGCGATCCGTACCATTTAATCCGGGGTGCGTCAACGCTGGCAGGACGGGAAAACAGCGCTGCCTCCGGCCGCAGCACCGCCATCGATCGTTTGATGGGCAACCGGCGGCGATACCCGGACCCACTCGCCGTCACCGGGTAAAACCGCCCACGGAATTGTCAGCCGTTGGGCTTGAAGCCATCGGCCGACTGGGTTTTACGCCGCTGGTGGAGCGCTTTCTTGCGGGACCAGCGTTCCAGGAATCCCATCATACCGGCCTCATGGGCACGTTCCATTCTTTCTTCGCGGACCTCGATCGCTTCGACGGTCTGCATGGCGGCACGCAGACATTCCGTCTTGCAATAGCAGACCATGCATGATTCCGGTGTCTCCCGCAGACCGTCGGGCCCCATGGGAAACACGACATCCAGCTTGCTGAAACAATAGGGGCGTTCATCGCGGGTCACGGTCGAATCCCTTGTCTTAGATCGTATTGCGGATGGCGGCCAGCTTGCCGCTGTCGGCGTAGCTGAAGTAGCTGCCATTACCGATAATGATATGCTCGTGAACCGTCAAGTCCATCAGCCGGCAGGCTTCCACGAGGCGCCGGGTCAATGCCGTATCCTCCGGGGAGGGTTGGGGATCGCCGGAGGGATGGTTGTGGGCAAAAATAAGGGCGGCGGCATGATGATCCAAGGCGGCCCGGACAACCTCCCGGGGATAAACACTGCTGGCCGTCAAGGTGCCTTCGAAAAGCGTTTCAATCCCCAGGACCCGGTTTTTGGCATCCAGGAAAAGCACCTTGAATTGCTCCCGCTTTTTATCCCGCATACTCTGCGCGAGGTAGTCGAAAAGCGCCTGCGAATGGTGCAGGACGGTGTCGGCCCTCAAGCGCTTCTCGAGATACCGCTCGCAGACCGCCGGGATCAGCTTGATGCCGAACACATTTTTGGGGCCGATGCCCTCGACGTCACACAGTTCGCGCGGGGTGGCCGCCAAAACCGCCGCCAGACTGCCAAAGCGCTTCAAGGCCGCCTTGGCGGCCGGCTTGCAGTCCCGGCGGGGCATGCCCAGGGTCAGCAGCAGTTCCAGGACCTCGTAGTCGTGGAAACCGCCGAGGCCACTCGCCAGAAATTTTTCCCGCAGGCGCCGGCGGTGGCCCTCCCCTGCGCTGCGTTTGCGTCGCTGCGCAGCCATGGGTGTTTTCGCACCAGGCGTGGCCTTTGGTGAAGAACCGTCTCTATTGGAATGCATTCCGGACATGGCAACCGCCCGTGGTTAGTGCAACCTGTGGTGTCGAATGCCACCCAAACGTTTGGATGGACTGCAGAATCGTGTCCAGCCAGAAACGGTAGCTTTTGGTTCCTGGCAAGGCCGCAGCCGACGGGCGCCGGACGGCGAAGCCGTGGGAGCGACAGCGATGCGTAGCCCCGCTACGTCGAGGACCGACCGGAGGCGAGAACGCCGCCAGGGGCCGAAAGATGCCGTTTCTGGCTGGACACTAGTCGAGCTCCTGTTTTAGATCCCGCGTCATCAGCCGGTAGACCGCCTCCTGGGGGGAGGCATCCTCGTAAAGAATGCGATACATCTCGTGGCAGATGGGCATTTCCGCGCCAACTTTGCGGGACAGGTTGTAGACCGACTTGGCGGTTTTGACCCCTTCGGCAACCATGCGCATCTCGGACAGGATTTCGCCGAGCTTGAGGCCCTCGCCGATTTTTTTGCCGACCGTGTGGTTGCGGCTCAGATCGCCGGTGCAGGTCAGGATCAGATCCCCCACGCCGGCAATGCCCGCCAGGGTTCGCTGATCCGCGCCGAGCCGCTCCCCCAGGCGCTGGATCTCCACAAGTCCGCGCGTGATCAGGGCCGCCCGGGTATTGAGCCCCAATCCCAACCCGTCGATGACACCGGCGGCAATGGCGATGACGTTTTTGACCGCCCCCCCCAATTCGACCCCGATCACGTCCTCGTTGGTATAGACCCGGAAATAGGGTGTGGCGAATACCTGCTGAACTTTTTCAGCCGTGGACCGATGGCGGCTGGCGGCGGTGATGACCGTTGGGGCTTTGCGCGCCACCTCCCTGGCAAAACTGGGGCCCGAGAGGACGGCCAGATGATTCTCGTCAAGGCGGGGCAGGGTTTCACGGATGACCCCGGACATGGTGAGATGGGTTTGGTTTTCGATGCCTTTCGAAGCGGAAAGGACCAGCGTCTCCGGACCGACGACCTCGGCGAGGCGCTGCGTGGTTTCGCGCATGACATGGGAGGGCACGACCACCAGCAGAAGATCCTTGCCGCCGGCCACCTCCAGCAGGTCGCTGCTGGCGCGGATATGGGTCGACAAGTGCACACCGGGCAGGAACACCTTGTTTTCGCGCTGCTTCTCGATCTGCCGGCAGATTTCGGGCTCGAAAACCCACAAATCCAGTATATACCCTTTGCATCCCAGCAAATTGGCCAGCGCCGTCCCCCAGCTTCCGGCACCCACCACCCCGATGGCCATGTTTTCAATCGGTTCTGTCGTCATTCCTCATCCTGTCCGTTGCTGACGGTCCGCGTCAGTGAGGTTGGGTTCATCGCTCTTGAAGATTTTGGATCGATCCACTGGCCGAACGCAATGAAAAACCGATTCGCTCAAAAGGCTTGATTCGAGTTGCGTTATTTTTCTTCAAAATCCTCGGTCTCGGCCTCGGCCGCACTCTCGGCCAGCCGGGCCGCGCCGATGACGTGTTCTTGCGGAGCGATCTCGATCAACTTGACCCCCTGGGTGTTCCGGCCGATCACCGAAATTCCCTCGATCGCCATGCGGATCAGCTTGCCGGTGTTGGTCACCAACATAAGGTCGTCGGCGTCATCCGCCAGGAGGATGTTGACCACGCGTCCGTTGCGGGCATTGGTCTTGATGGTGATGACCCCCTTGCCGCCACGCTTTTGCACCGGGTATTCATCGATGGCGGTGCGCTTTCCGTACCCGTTTTCGGTCACGGAGATCAAGGTCTGACCGTAGGTCAGCACCTCCATGCCGACCACCTGATCCCCGGGGCCCAGATTGATGCCACGCACCCCGCGGGCCACCCGACCGGCCGGCCGCACATCGGTTTCATGAAAGCGGATGGACTGGCCGTTGGCCGTACCCAGGAAGACGTTGAGGGTTCCGTCGGTGATCCGGGTGCTGATGAGCTCGTCGCCCGGCATCAGGTTGAGGGCGATGATGCCCACCGTGCGCGGCCGGCTGTAGGCCATCACGTCGGTTTTCTTGATAATACCGTTCTTGGTGGCCATCAGAATGAAATGCCCGGGTTCGAATTGCGGTACGGCCAGAACGGTGGTCAGACGTTCATCCTGCTCGAACTGCATGAGGTTGACGATGGCTTTGCCCGCGCCCGTCCGGCTGGCCTGGGGAATCTCGTAGACCTTGCGCCAGTAGACCTTGCCCAGGTTGGTGAAAAACAAAAGCGTATGATGGGTGGAGGCCACGAAGAGATGCCGGACGAAATCCTCGGTGCGGGTGGCCATGGCGGTCTTGCCCTTGCCGCCGCGCTGCTGACTCTGGTAGAGGCTCAAGGGCGTGCGCTTGATGTAGCCGCGCTGGGACACCGTGACCACCATGTCCTCTTCGACGATCATGTCCTCCAGGGTGATTTCCCTGGAAGCCGCCACGATTTCGGAGCGACGCTCATCCCCGTAGGTTTCGCGGATCTCCATCAGTTCCTGTTTGATGATGTCGAGAACCATGTGTTCGCTGGAAAGGACTTCCTTGAAATAGGCGATATCCTTCAGGGTATTCCGGTAATCTTCGATGATCTTGTCCCGCTCCATGCCGGTCAGGCGCTGGAGGCGCAAATCGAGGATCGCCTGGGCCTGGATGGCGCTCAAGGCAAAGGCCGTCATCAGCCGCTCCTTGGCTTCCGCCGGCGAGGCCGACTGGCGAATCATGGCCACCACGGCATCCAGATTGTCCAGGGCGATCTTGTAGCCCTCCAGGATGTGCGCTTTTTCCTCGGCTTTTTTCAGGTCGTAGCGCGTACGGCGCACCACGATTTCCTTGCGGTGCGCAATAAAATGCTGCAGCACGCCCTTGAGATTGAGCAGTTCCGGGCGGTTGTCCACGATGGCCAGGAAAATAATGCCGAAGCTGCTCTCCATGCGGGTGTGCTTGTAGAGCTGATTGATGATGACATCGGCAAATTGGTCTTTCTTGAGGCCGATGGCGACCCGCAGGCCGTCCTTGTCCGATTCGTCGCGCACGAACCGGATTCCCTCGATGATCTTGTGGCGGACCAGCTCGGCGATCTTCTCCACGAGCCGGGCCTTGTTGACCTGGTAGGGCAGCTCCGTCACCACGATGGTTTCGCTATTGTCCTGCTTGTTGGTCTCCACGATCATGCGGGCCCGCACCCGCACGATCCCGCGCCCGGTTTCATAGGCTTCGCGGATGCCCTGCAGGCCGTAGATAATCCCGCCCGTGGGGAAATCGGGCCCGGGGATGATGGCGAGCAGATCCTCCACGGTCATGTCGGGATTGTCGACCAAAGCCACCACACTGTCGATCACTTCCCTCAAATTGTGGGGCGGGATGTTGGTGGCCATGCCCACGGCGATGCCGGCCGACCCGTTGATCAGCAGGCTCGGGATCCGGGCCGGCAGAACACCGGGTTCCAGCAGGGTTTCATCGTAGTTGGGGAAAAAATCGACGGTTTCCTTGTCCAGGTCGTCCATCATGTGATGGGCCAGCCGCATCATGCGCACTTCGGTGTACCGCATGGCGGCCGGGGGATCACCGTCGATGGAGCCGAAGTTGCCCTGGCCGTTCACCAGGGGGTAGCGCATGGAAAAATCCTGGGCCAGGCGAACGATGGTGTCGTAGACCGCCGTGTCGCCATGGGGGTGATATTTACCGATGACGTCACCCACCACGCGGGCCGATTTTTTATAGGGTTTGTTCCAGTCGTTCTTGAGCTCCCGCATGGCGAAGAGCACCCGGCGGTGAACCGGTTTGAGCCCGTCGCGCACGTCCGGAAGGGCACGCCCGATAATGACGCTCATGGCATAGTCGAGATAGGACTTCTTCATCTCGCGCTCGATACTGACGCCGGGCTGGTTTTCGTTGTCCATGGTCGTTCCTTGTGTATTAGATGTTTAAGGGTGGTTTGGTCACCATCCGCATTTCGTAGTTGCGGTGATAAATATCGGTCAAGGTCAAGAAAGCCGTCATCACCAAGGGGCCGTAGACGATGCCCAGGATACCGAACAGATTGAGTCCGCCGATGATCGACAGGAAGACCAGCAGCGTATGCATTTGGACCCGCTGCCCCACAATCCGCGGTTTGAACAGATATTCGATCCCGACCGTCACCGCGATGTAAAAGAAAATAAAAAAAAGCGCCGCGCCAATCCGTCCGTTGATCAACAGGATCACGGCGGTCGGCAAGAACACCAGGCCAATGCCCACAATCGGCAAAAAGGCCAACAAGCCCATGATGACACCCCATAAAAGCGGCGATTGCAGGCCGAACAACGCGAAGACCGCTCCTCCCAAGGTACCCTGGATCACACCCCCCAGTCCGTTGCCGATCAAAATGGCGCCGGCCATGTCCTGGAATTTCTTGACCAGTTGTTCCTCCTGCTCGCGGGGCAGCGGCGAAAGTTCGATCAGAAAACCCATCAGCCGCTTGCCGTCGATGAAGAGGTAATAGCAGATCAACAGCATGATGAAGATGTTGATAAAAAAGGATAGGATGTTTTGGGCCGTGGCCTGGGTCTGGCGGTAGAGAAAAAGCCCCACGGCCTTGCCCAGCTCCGAAAAGGCGTTCTTGATCTCCTCCCCGCTCAACTGAAAGCCGAAGAGGTCCAGAAGCTGGTTGACCGCGGCGATAAAGCGGCTGCTTTCGAGGACGCGCTGCACCTGGGCACTGATCTGGGCCGTTCGGCCCATCAGGTAGAGGTCATAAGCCTCCTGGGTCAAGATGCCGATCAGAAAAACGATGGGCACCAGAACCACGATGAAGATCACCAGACAGGTTATCAGCGACGCAAAAAGCGGAGGCAAATTCCGGGTCAGTCGCTCATAGAGCGGGTAAAAAAGCCCGGTAACCACGGCCGCCATCAGAATGGTGGAGCCAAAAGGCCAAAACAGCCACCCCACCAGGAGGATGGACAGCAAAAAGTAGCTCATGAACACCCATAGGGTGATATCATGCGAGGGGTGTTGTTCCATGCTCGTCATACGACCGCTTCTCCGGTCCCGTCGCAACCCCACGCGCAATCATGCGATGGGGAGTTCCCCTTCCTCCACGCGGACTCTGGCCGCCGAAAGCCGAATCATAGCGGTCCGAAGGTGTAGGACACCGCTCAGCGGGGACCGTCTCCGGCAGAGGGCACAGCCGCCACGTGCCTTGCGGGGCAAACGAATCCGCCGCAGTCCGGCTTTCGGCAGTCGTGGACGCCGGGGGATCGTATCGGCGCAGGGAGGGCCGCCGCCTGGGGGCTTGGCCGCGGCAAAGAAGCGGTCACAGTCCGTTCATCGGCCGCTGCGCGGCATACCAGTCCCGGGAGGACGGATTATTTGCTGATGAACGCACCGAATAGGATCAGAAGAAGGATTTCGTAGATGCCGACAGCGATATAGGAGTTTCCACTGAGCGCATACACAATGCCGCCGCCGACGATAACGGGCACACCGCAAAAAACCATGATCCCCAATTTTCTGGCTATATCCATGGCAACCGCTCCTTGTTCGTGCCCATCCCTAAATGGCATCTCCCAAAACCAAAATCTACCATTTCTGGATGGACCCTACGTAAATGGCGTCAAGTCCTCCGGTGGATGAAACGGCCATTGGCCACGGGTGTCGTGCCCGTTGACCGCCGGCCGTATGGGTATCGTCCTTCATGCAGATAAAAGCAGGAAATCATTAGCAGATACCGTCGTCAAAGTAAAGTCCAAAAACAGCCTGTCAGCGCCCGATGAGCATGGCCATGCCCATCCCCCCGCCGATGCACATGCTCACCAGGCCGGAGCCGAAATTGCGCCGCTGCATCTGATGGATCGCCGTCACCATTTGGCGGGCCCCGGTGCAGCCAATGGGATGCCCGATGGAGATGCCGCTGCCCAGCTGGTTGGGACGGTCCTCGGCCAGTTTCAATTCCCGGCAGCAGGCAATCGCCTGGGCGGCAAAGGCTTCGTTGAGTTCGATCAAGTCGATGTCATCGATCTCGCGGCCTGTTTGGCGCAGGACCCGGCGAACCGCCGGCACCGGGCCCAGGCCCATGAAAGCCGGGTCCAAGCCGCCGGAGGCAAAGGCCTGGATTTCCGCCAGGGGCTCGAGGCCGAGAGCCTGGGCCTTTTCCCGCGTCATCAGCAACACCGCGGCGGCGGCATCGTTGATCCCCGAAGCATTGCCGGCCGTCACGGTGCCGTCGGGCTTGAAGACCGGCCGCAACTTGGCCATTTTTTCCACCGAAGTGTCCATGGGCCGCTCGTCGACCTTGAAAATCGTCTCACCCTTGCGGGATTTCATCACCACCGGAACGATTTCACCGTCGAAAAGCCCGTCCTCGATGGCCCGGCGGGCCCGGTTATGGCTCAAGGCCCCCAAGGCATCCTGGTCCTCCCGGCGGATGCCGTAGCGCTCGGCAATGTTCTCGGCGGTCATGCCCATGTGATAGCCGTAAAATATCTCGTACAACCCGTCAAAGACCATGAGATCCGTAACGTCGCCCGTGCCGCTGACCTCCATGCGATACCCCCAGCGTGCCTTGGGCAGGGCCAGGGGAACCTGGCTCATGTTTTCCATACCCCCGGCAATGACCACTTCCGCCTGTCCGGTGGCGATGCTGGCCGCCCCCAAGGCGATCGCCTTCAACCCCGATCCGCAGACTTTGTTGATGGTATAGGCCGGTGTTTCCTTGGGGATGCCGGCCCGCACCATGGCCTGGCGGGCCGTGTTCTGCCCCTGCCCGGCCTGGAGCACGTTGCCCATCACCACCTCGTCGATGGTGACGGCCTGGGCCTCCTCCGACCAGTCCTGATGGCGCGCTTCCAATGCGGTGAGCCCGTTGTCGCGCAACGCATCCGGTGCCAGTTCGTGCATCAGGGAGCCGACCACCGGCTTGAGGCTGCGCCGACGCAGCACCTCCTTGATCACCAGGGCGCCGAGATCCACCACCGGGACTTGCTTCAATGCACCACCAAAGGCACCGACGGCGGTTCTGACACCGCTCACCACCACGACTTCGTTCATACCAGGGCCTCCTCGCTTGAATTTGGTATCGGGCTGCTGTAGGTTTGCAAAATGAATAAGTACTTAAATTACCACTGGACGCGATCCCAGGTCAACGGAAACCAACCATGTGTCTGATCGTCATTGCGTGCCGGGTCCACCCGGACTACCCCGTCATCATCGCGGCCAACCGCGACGAATTCTACGCCCGGCCCGCGAGACCGCTGGGGGTATGGGAGGACGATCCGACCATTGTGGCCGGCCGCGATCTGGAGGGGGGCGGAACCTGGATGGGCATCAGCCGGTACGGCCGTCTGGCGGCCTTGACCAACTATCGGGAGCCGGGGCGCCGGTTGGCCTCGGCACCGTCGCGGGGGCATCTGGTAAGCGGCTTCCTGAAAACGGGCAAACCCTTAAACGAATACACCAACAGTATTCAATCAACCTATCATAATTACAATGGTTTTAACTTGATTTTATCGGAAATGGATCGATGGCTGTACATCTCGAACCGGGACAGCTCGCCCCGCTATCTGTCGCCGGGCATTCACGGCCTGAGCAATCATCTCCTCGACACCCCGTGGCCCAAGGTCAGGCGCAGCTGCCGGGCCATGGAATCCCTTTTGGACCCCCGCCACCCCCCTGACATGGAAGCCCTCATGACCATGTTGCAGGATCGGACGGTCCCCGAAGATGCCGAACTGCCCGACACCGGCATCGGGATCGAATGGGAGCGCCGCCTGGGGGCGGTCTTCATCCACAGCCCCGTCTATGGCACCCGGGCCTCGACCGTTCTGATGGCGGCCCGGGACGGCACCGTCCGCATGCATGAGCGAACGTTCGATGTCAACGGGTTGACCGGTGAGACTACGCACACCCTGCGGCTGGCGCCGGATCACATCGGCCGCACTTGACGTTCGGCCGGAAATGGCCGGTTTGGGCTCCGGCCGGGGCCGATAGAAGCCATTGCAATCCGGACAAGACCCGACGCCGGCTCAATCGCGCACGATCAAAACCGAGCAGGTCGCTTTCTGGGACACCCGCTTGGTGACGCTGCCGAAAAGGACCAGCCCCATTCCGGACAGTCCATAGGATCCCATCACCGCCAGATCCACACCGCGTTCTTCCAGAAACTTCAGAATCTCGGTGGATACATGGCCGTCGAGCACCACGAACTCAGGGATCACCCCCTCTGACGGGGCCAGGCCGTAGCGGTCCTGCATACGCTCGCGGATCTGGGTAAGCACCGTGTCGCGGGGCACCTCCTCCGGGGGGACCCATTCCGCTTCGGTCAAGACCGGATTGACCACCGGCGGCAGCACGTGGATCACGTAAAGGGATGCGTCGTAGCGGCGGGCCAGATCGGTGGCCGCGGCCACGGCCCGGTCGGCATGTTCGGAGAAATCCGTGCCGCATGCGATGGTACGAATGTCCATTTTCCCTCTCCTTTCGCCATTTTGAGAAGACGGTCAGCTCTCCGGGGACCCGGCCATGAGGGTCCGCAGCATGTCCTCCTTGCCGATGACCCCTACCAGTTCCCTTCCGTCCACCACGGGAAGGGTGTGAAGCTTTTTTTCCACCATCAGGGACGCGATGTCTTCGATGGGCGTATCCGATCGAACCGTGACCGGTTCGGGTGTCATGGCTTGCTCTACGCGGGTTGCCGCGATCTTTTGGACCTCTTTTTCAAAATGCTTGGCGGAGGTGAGCGTGATATACCCGTCCAGCAGGGTAAACAGGGAGGGCAAGGGGATGCGTTTCTGCTGGGCGATCAGATCGCTCTGGCAGACGATTCCCACCAGGCGGTGCTTTTCGTCCACCACCGGCAGCCCGTTGATTCGGTTTTCCAGAAGAATGCGGGTGGCCTGGGTAATGTCGGTGTCCGGGGTTACGGTGATCACCTCGCGGGTCATGATGTCGCGGGCTGTCGTCATGGCGCCCCCTTTGGTTGTGAAACGGGAATAGGATTTAAGGTAATACTAAAAAATAACGCTCGGCCATCCCCCTGTCAAGACATGTTGGATCCCTTGCCATGGGCTTCGCCTTGATTTTCACGGGTCATTTGGCGCCAGCGCTCCAAGCGCTGTTTGACGGCCTTTTCGTAGCCGCGATCCGTGGGATGATAATAGCGATGGGCACGAATTTCCTCGGGGAGGTATTCCTGCGCCGTGTGGGCATCGGCAAAGTCGTGGGCATAGCGATAACCCTTGCTGTAGCCGAGGTTTTTCATCAAGGTCGTGGGCGCGTTGCGGATATGCAGGGGAACGGGCAGGGTACCGTGGTTGCGAACGGCCTGTTGCGCCGCCTGATAAGCCTTGTAGACCGCATTGCTCTTGGGCGCCGTGGCCAGATAGACGGCCACCTGGGCCAGGGCCAGTTCGCCTTCGGGGGCTCCCAGAAAGCGGAAGGCCTCCATTCCGTTCAAGGCTGTGGTGAGCGCCCGGGGATCGGCTACCCCCACGTCTTCGGAGGCAAAGCGCACCATCCGGCGGGCAAGGTAGAGTGGATCCTCGCCGGCCGCCAGCATGCGGGCCAACCAGTAGAGGGCGGCATCCGGATCGCTGCCCCGCAGGCTCTTGTGCAGGGCGGATATCAGATTGAAGTGCTCCTCGCCGGATTTGTCGTACCGCAGGGCTTTTCGCTGCAGTACCCGCTCCAGGTCCGGCAAGCCGATGCGGTGGCTGTCGGCATCCGGCCGGCCCTCGGCACGGGCCTCGCGCAGGGTCACCGCCATCTCGAGATTGTTGAGGGCGCTGCGGGCATCGCCGTCGGCAATCCGGACCAGAAAATCCATGGCTTCCGGCGTGATGTCCCAGTGCCCTGCCCCCAGCCCCCGCTCCTCGTCCGCAAGGGCCCGCCGGATGATCGCGGCGATGGTTTCCGGTGCATGGGGTTTCAGCACCACCACCCGGCAGCGCGACATGAGGGCCGGGATGACCTCGAAGGAGGGATTTTCCGTGGTGGCCCCGATCAGCGTTATAAGCCCGGTTTCCACGTGGTGCAGGAAGGCGTCCTGCTGGGCCTTGTTGAAGCGGTGGATTTCGTCCACGAAAAGGAGGGTGCGGCGGTGGTGGTGATCCCGCTGGCGGCGTGCTTCCTGGATCACCTCGCGGATGTCCTTGACGCCGCTCAAAACCGCCGAAAATTCAACAAAACGGGCCTGGGACGCCCGGGCGACAAGCCGTGCCAGGGTTGTCTTGCCGCATCCCGGGGGCCCCCACAGGATCATCGAGAACAAATGGCCCGTGGCGACGGCCTGCCGGATCAGACCGCCTTCCCCCACCGCCTCGGACTGGCCCAGGAAGTCCTCGAGGGTGCGCGGCCGTATCCGATCGGCCAGGGGGGCCTCGTCGGCCATTTTGCTGCGTGCCGTGTATTCGAAAAGGTCCATGCGTGCCGTCCTCACCGCCGCGGCCCCCGCCTGTCCCGGCGCGCATGACCGCCCGGCGCCGTTGCTCACCGGCGCCGGGCGGTACGCCGGGATTTACGCTCCCGGCGCTGCTTTGCTCGCTGAGCCGGCTTGTCCTTGAAGGTCATGCGCCCGGAGCGCTGCCGCAGCACGAGGCGCACCGGCGTTTTGTCCAGTCCGGCGGCCCGTCGGATCTGATTGAGGAGATAGCGACGGTAGGAAAAATGAACGGCCTCCGGAAAATTGACAAACGCAACAAAGGTCGGCGGCTGGGTCCCCACCTGGGTCGCATAATAGAATTTGATGCGCCGCCCCTTGTGCAGGGAAGGCTCCTTGTCGGCCATGGCCTGCTCCAGGATGCGGTTCACCCGCCCGGTGGGCACACGGGCCGTGTACTGGGCATATACCGCGTTGATGAGCTCGAAGATGCGCTGCACCCTCTGGCCCGTCAAGGCCGAAATGGTTAGAACCGGTGCGAAAGCCAGAAACTTGGCTTCCCGCCGGAGGCGTTCCTCGTAGGTTTGGACCGTGCGGTGATCCTTTTCCACCAGGTCCCATTTGTTCAACAGGAAAATACAGCCGCAGCCGCGTTCGTACGCATAGCCGGCCACGCTGATGTCCTGATCGGTGATGCCTTCCGCGGCATCCACCAGGACGAGCGCCACATCGCAGCGCTCCAGGCTTTGCAAGGCCTTGAGAATCGAAAATTTTTCGATCTTGCGGGAAACCTTGCCCTTGCGGCGGATGCCGGCCGTATCGACAATGCGAAAGCGCTGACGGTGATAGGTCACCACCGAATCGACGGCATCCCGGGTGGTGCCGGGGATATCGCTGACCAGGTGGCGCTCCTGGCCGGTCAACCGATTGATGAGCGAGGATTTGCCCACATTGGGCCGCCCCACCACAGCCAGCCGGATCTCGTCGCGGGGGGTTTCGGCGGCCCGGGGCAGAGCGGCCACCAGCGCGTCCAGCAAATCCGTCAAACCGTAGCGATGCTCGGCGGAGAGCGGGTAGAGGGTCTCCAGGCCAAGACGGTAAAACTCGGTCAGCACTTCTTCCTGCTCGGGGCCGTCGATCTTGTTGACGGCAAAAAAGGTCGGTTTGGCGGCATTGCGCAAATGCTCCACGATATCCTGATCATAGGGCGAAAGGCCGAATTTGCCGTCCATCAACAGGATCACGGCATCGGCATCCTCGATGGCGTAGAACACCTGCCGCCGAATGGCATGCGCAAAGGTGTCTTCCGGCTGGCCGGAGAAACCGCCCGTGTCCACCACCGTGAAGGGAACGTCATTCCACTCGGCATCGCCATAGTGGCGGTCGCGGGTCACACCCGGGAAATCGTCCACCAGCGCGTCGCGGCTGCGGGTCAGACGGTTGAAGAGGGTGGATTTGCCCACGTTGGGCCGCCCCACCAGGGCTACGATGGGTTTCATCGGCGCTAAGACCTGTGACGGAATGGGTGGTTTGGAAAGTGAGAAGGTGACCGGGACATTGGTAGCGAGCTGGATATATCCCAGTCTGCGCGAGATTGTCAATATGGATGGGCGATCATTCGCTCTTGGCAATTAGAACCGATTGCGATACTTTGAATCGCTTTCGGGCTTGCCAGGCCAGCCTGCGCATTGGCATATGAGGATCTTCGCGGCCGCGAGACCAGGCTTCAAATGATCCACAACCGGCTGGAACCGCTCGTCCCTGAGACAAATCGATCCCATTCCCGAAGGAGGCGACATGACCCGCGACATCATCACCACCGACCGTGCTCCGGCGGCTATCGGTCCCTATTCCCAGGCGGTCAAAACCCAAGATCTGGTCTTTGTGTCCGGCCAACTTCCCATCGATCCGCAAAGCGGTCATCTGGTGACGGGCGACATCCGCAATCAAACCCGCCAGGCCATGCAAAACCTGGGGGCCATTCTTGCCGCCGCCGGCAGCTCTTTCGACCGCATCGTCAAAACCACGCTGTTTATTGCCGATATGGACCAGTTCGCCACCATCAACGAAGTTTATGCCGAATTTTTTACCGGCCAACCCCCTGCCCGGGCCTGCGTTCAGGTGGCACGCCTGCCCCGGGATGCCGGTGTCGAGGTCGAGGCGGTGGCCCTGCACGGCCAGTAGGATTTTAGGGCAACGACGCACATGAAAAATCAAGCCCTACATCTCGCGGTCGCTGACGGCGGCGGCCAGGGCACCTCGCCGGCGCCGCCGGAAGTCCATCTGTGCCAGGTCAACAGCCATGTCTCCTGCGGCGCCTGCTGTGGGCTCTATAATGTAGCGGATGTTTCCCGCTCGGCCTTGTGCAAGATGCTGATCGCCCGCACCGAGACCTTCGATGCCACCCGGCGAACCGTCGACGCCATCTTTCGGTTCAAGCAGGAAACCCTCGATCGCGAAGGACGGCAACGCCCGATGCCGGATTTTCACCATTGTCCGTTCCTCGGGTTCATTGGTCCCGAACGGGCCGCCGTCGGCTGTCTGCTGCATCCCCAGGCGGCCGGCAACCAGGGCATGGACTTCAGGAGTCTGAGCTACTACGGCGGCATGACCTGCCATATCTACTTTTGCCCCGCCACCCGCCTGCTGCCCCGGCGCTACAAACAGATCCTGCGCCTCGTGCTGGACGACTGGTATCTCTACGGCCTCATCGTGACCGAAACCAAACTGCTCCTGGCCCTGTTCGAAGAACTGGAAAGCCGTTTGGGCCGCGAGCTGTATGCCGAGGATTTCAGCGCATCAAACGCGCCCCGGGACGCCCTGAAACACCTTTTTCTGCTCCGCGTCAGTTGGCCCTTCCGCGCAACGGGTCATTACCGCCTGGCAAACTATTTTTTCAACGACCGCCTGTATGCCCGCCCGCCTCTGCCCGCGAGTGCCCAAGGGCATGCCATCTCCCGCTACCGTACGATCCTGCGGGAGCTGGAGACGGACGCCGGATCGGAGGAGGCCCTTCGCCGGGCCGAAGTCTATCTGGACGACCGCTTCAACCTCGTGCAGGACGCCCTTGAAACCGGATAGGGACACTGCGACAAGACACACCGCCGGCGCATCCCAACGTCTATTCTGCCAGGGAAACACCATGATTCACCATGCCCGCCGGCTACCCCAGGACCCAGGCGCTGCTGGAAACCACCGGCCGACCGCTCCATACCCTCGACACCAGCCCGATGCGCCGCATGGACGGCGGGCTGACCTGCCTTTCCATTCGCTTTTGATGATCCGGCCGGAGATCTTGCGACTTGCATTTTGGCTAAGCGATCTTACCCTAGAAAACATTCAGAAGCCCTGAAGCCGGGGTTCCTGCTCTTCTGAAATCCACCCCGCAACCCCGTCAGGCTGCGGATAGGTCATCTTTGAGGCTTTGGCCAATACCCCAACCAACATTTCGGGAGGGACACCACCGGTCGCCTGACGCATCGTCGGTCCGCCCTATAGGCCGGCCTTCGGGCTGATGGAACATCGTTTTCCGAAAGGAGACTGAAATGAAAGAAAAGCGTAATTTTCATCTGAAAGTTCAGGAAATGTGCGACTGTTACGCCACAACGGATCCCTTGCAGGAAATGGCCCGCCTGCCCCAGGACCAAGACAAGGAAGAAGGCGCTCTGAAGTGGCTGGCGCTGGCCGCTCTGCACGGCATCAACAACAATGCCAGCAAGATCACCATTCGTCAGTCTCCGGACGGAACGGTGGGTGTCACCGCGGAATACCGCCGCAGTGAACTGCCCTCCCCCGGAAAAGAGGTCGGCGGACGTATCTTCGACGCCGTGCGCGAGATCACCCACATCGATGAGGCCAAAGGCAAAACCCAACTGGCCCTCGGCGTGCGGGACAGCAGTGTCGATTTGCGCATCAAGGTCAAATCCAAAGACGGGCAGGAAAAAATCTCGATCAAGTTCCCGGAGTAAGCAGTTGGGTGAAAACAAGGCGCGGGGCGCCGGAGGAGACGCTTTCCACCGGTGCGCCGCCCAGTGGAGAACCATGCAAAAGCAAGGAGGTTCTGATGCGGTCCAAGCGTACCCTGATAGCGACACTCATGGCAGGCGGTCTTTTCCTGATCCTGGCGACGGGGTGCGCCGTTACCCCTGAGGGGCCCGCCGCTTTCACGGTGGTCCCGGAACCCGCCCTGCCCCTGACCGCCGAAAACCTGCAGCCCGGCCTGGCGGTCCTCTACTTCGACCATAAGTTCGTCCGTCACCTGGATGCCCTGCCACCCGCCGAAGTTGTGCGCCAAAAAGGGCGGAGCGGCCCTGCCGTGCCTTACCTGAATCACCAATTCGGCCGGGGCGAGGTCTTTGACAGTGGTACCAATCGGGGGATCGCCATGGAGCTGCGCGGACTCATCCGCCTGGACCGTGCCGGGACCTATGGCTTCCAAGCCAACACCAACGACGGTTTCCGCCTTTTTATCGACGACCGCCTCCTGATCGACGATCCTGCGTGGCATTCGGACCGTCTTTCCCCGGAAGCCCTTGCGGTGATCACGGAACCCGGCTGGTATGCGATTCATATCCGCTATTTCCAACGCAAGGGCACCTCCACCCTGCAACTGTACTGGAAACCCCCGCAGGATGACGCGTTTGCCATCGTCCCCGCCCGCGTGCTTGCGCATCGTACGCCCTGATGCTATAGCGCAAAGCGCCTGACCGTCCGCCCCGCTCGACAGGAAGGGATTGCCTGGCGGCAGCCTCCGTCAGGCCGTTCCTCCATACCGACACCGGAAATCGCATGTCTCGCTACCGTCTTATCTTCGAGGGACGCATCTCGCCCCAGGCAGACCGGGAAGCTGTCCAGGGCCGACTGGCCGATCTCTTTGAGGTTACCGAAAAGGAGATCGCATCGCTTTTTACGCGCGTGCCGGTGGTCCTCAAGGAGAATCTGGCGTATGACACCGCGCTGGAAGACAAAGCCGATTTCGAGGCCACCGGCGCCCTCTGCCGCCTGGAGGCGCATCCTTCGGCCTCCCAATCCGACAGGCCGACCCCCGACCGCCCCCCGGCAGCGCCGCACCAGGCGACCTCGGCGGCACGGCAGCGAAAGCGTCGCTACGGCCTTCACCATCCCTACCTTTTGGCATTTTGCTCCCGATCCTTCTACCGCGACGTGATCGCCCATTGGCGGGGGCTGGCCTTTGTGCACCTGCTGCTGCTGGTGCTGCTCTCGTCGGCCGTTTACACGCTCCACTTCCGCGAAATGATCGCGCATTTCATAACCGCGGAAGCACCGGCCATCATCGCCCAGATCCCCGACATCATGATCGACGGCGGCAGGGTCCGGGTGACGGTTGAAGAGCCCTACGCCATCCGTCATCCGGAAAGCGGCACCCTATTGGCCGTAATCGACACCACCGGGGAAATCTCCTCCCTGGAACAGACCGAGGCCGTTCTGCTGCTGACCGCCACCCGCCTTGCCGCCCGGATCGATGCCGGTGAAAGCCGCGTCCTGGATCTGCGCCAAATCGAATCCCTGCGGATCGACCAGACCCTGGTTGCCCGATGGCTCGAGGATTTTGGACATTGGGCGCCCTTCATCCTTTTCCCGCTGGCTTTGGGGGTTTCTTTCCTCCTGCGCAGCGCCCAGGCGTTGCTCTATGGGGGCATCGGTTTGGCCCTGGCTGCCCTGCACAACGTTTCGCTGCCCTACGGAGCTCTGGTCAGCGTCGCCATCATGGCCATGACCCCCTTTTTGCTGCTGGACGCCGTGCTCTTGTTGCTGGACGTCGTTTTGCCCGTGTGGGGACTCGTTGGATTTCTTCTGGCCATGGCCTACATGGTGTTCGGTATTCGTGCGGTCGCCCGCGGGTGATGACCGTTTCCAATCCGGTCGGGGAGTGCCGCAAACGGCCGGGGATCGACAGGCTATGGGAATGCGATATCGCGATTTCGCCCATCTCCGGGCGTATGAACAGGAGGGCGTCGACTTCGTCATCCGGCATCGTCCCGGCGTGTCCGGCGTTCTGGTGATGGCGCCCCATGCCGGCGGGATCGAGCCCGGCACGGGTGCTATTGCCGAGGCGGTGGCCGAGGGCGAACATGCCCTCTACTGCTTCAAAGGCATCAAACCCGCCGGCAATCGCGTGCTGCATATCACCAGCAACCGCTTCGAAGAGTCCCTGGCAACCCGCATGCTCCAAGCGGCCCGATGGGTCCTGACGATTCACGGCTGCCGCGACGAAGCCCCCATCGCATGGGTCGGGGGCCGCGACACCTACCGCGGTGAGGCCTTCATTGCGCATCTGAACCATTCCGGAATCCCCGCCCGGCGCTGCCAACGCCCCGGACTGCGGGGCCTTCGGCCGGACAATCTTTGCAATCGGGGACGATCGGGATCGGGTGTACAGCTCGAAATCAGCATCGGACTGCGCCGCAAGCTTTTTTCCAATCTCGACAAGCGCTCCCAACGCCTGACGACCCCCCTCTTCCAAGCCTTGGTCCAAGCTCTGCGGGATTGCCTCAAAGCGGTTTTGGATTGACCCCGAGGGCTGCCTGGGGTAGCGCTTGGAAGAGGCGCCATCCCGGTATTTGCTTCCGCTTCCTAGACCGAACCGGACCACCCGGTGGAGCGGAGTCGAACCGGTCAAAATCTGAGGCCGAAGACCTTCGGGCGGCCGTACGGTCTGATGGCACGGGAACCGCACGGGGCTTTAGCCCCCCTGACCAACCGCGAGGATTGCATGGACATCCGCACCCATCACGGCATCGACCCCGACCTCTGCGGTCGGCCCCAAACGCTGGAAGCCGGATTTTGCCGGGTCGCATGGACGGCCACCCAACGCATGGCCGCCGACGAAAAAGGCCTGGTGCACGGCGGCTTCGTGTTCGGCCTGGCCGATTACGCCGCCATGCTGGCGGTCAACGACCCCCATGTGGTGCTCGGAGCCGCCAGCGTCAAGTTTCTCAAACCGGTATCGGTCGGGGACCATCTTGCTGCCGAAGCCCGGGTCAGGGATATCAGCGGCCGGAAACACCTGGTGGATGTGACCGTGACCCGGGATGCAGACGTGCTCCTGGAAGGGCAGCTGACCTGTTTCGTGCTGGACCGCCACGTTCTGGATGGCTGAACCGCCCTCCCCCAGCCCATCCCGAATGTTACCGGTCAACTTTCGGGATCCGCCTTAAAAAGCGGGGGAAGTTGACGTCTGCCGCAT
>CAYMQN010000020.1:0-27232 GCA_964392545.1 uncultured Desulfobacteraceae bacterium | reverse complement strand
GTGATGCCGGTGACTACGATCTCAAGAACCTATTGAGCCTGGATGGGGTTACCTACACATTTCAACGGAAATACACGGTCCGGATAAAAGCAAAACATGTTGAAATATCTACCTATCGTCCCCATGGTATTGAATACTGCTTAACCTTGCACCTTCATGAACATCGTATCTTCGGCTTCGATAATGCGCATGAGCCGCCAGCGCCGAAGAGGCGAAATCGATATACAGGCCGGATCGTCAGGTATGATCACGCCCATCTTGAGGAGGATGACCCCGGGACCCCATATGAATTCGAGTCTTGTAGCCAACTGCTGGAGGACTTTTGGAAAGAGGTCGAGAAAATCACCGGGGGCTTTCAAGGAGGAGGACCATGAAATCAATGAATGTCGGCTATATGCCGCCGAGGCTGGTTAAACGATATACCCTGCAGGTTGCATGCGGCAAAATCAAGCCAAAGGCGGGGGATCCGAAGATCTGGTTCGACTCGATTGAATCCGCCGCTCAAGTATTGGGAACCAAAAACCAGGATCTACTGCGCATAATTGATCAAAGAAAGCCGAGATCTCTTGATCAACTGGCTGAATTTTCAGGTCGCTCGAAGGGTAATCTGTCGCGGACACTGAAAAAGCTGGAATTTTACGGTATCGTGGAATTCGAGCAAGAGGGGCGGCGGAAGGTTCCCATTGCCAAGGCGGTCAATTTTAACTTTATCGATGGAAAAAACATTTTTATCCACCAGCCGGTGGAAAGGATGGATCCGGAGGAGGATTGCCTGGAGCCTAATTTGGCGTCGGCAGTTGGGTAGAAGGCAAAAAGGCCATGAATCCCGTCAAAATTGGATTTCATTGCAATTTATAAGATTTATGGGTTAAGAGCCGATCACGCCGGTAACGGGGGTTCGGTTCCCCCCGGGGTCACCATCTCTAAAAAGCGAGGGCTTAGGATACATCCTGAGCTCTCGCTTTTTAGAGGATGAATTTATTGTCCTGCCGTTATGATTTGGGAAACCGGCTACTCACCTTTCATGAAATGGATTACCCTAAATCCACGGAATAGTTTTCTCTTTTCCTACTTCAGGTGAACCTGCCCGGTGGGCAAAAAATAAAAAATATCCTTTCTAATAAATAGGTTGTGGATTCCATCAGGGAGTCCCTTTAATCCGTGGCATTTCTTTTGCTGCGTTTCACGTCAGTGTTAGTGTAAAGGAATTATGCCATGCGGTGGTTTTGGGTGATACCTGCTATTTTAATCATGATCTTGCCGGAGGCGGCCCCCTTGGCCGTGGCCGCCGACCCCGAATCCCTTATGGTTGGGAGCCGCCCCGCTTTGGGCCCTATCGAACCGATCCTTCTCATCTTCATGGGGGGGCTCCTCGTTTGCCTGGCGGCCATCGTCCGCAGGACAACGGGTAAAACCGTCAACAAGTCACTTCACAGGATTCCGCATGCCCCGGCATTCCCGCAACCGCGAAACTGACCGTCGGTCCGGTATCGATCGCCGACAATTTTCCTACGCCGTGCATATCCCCGAACGTCGCAAAAACGGGGAGCGGCGCGATACCGGGCGCAAGCCGTTCAAGCGATGTGAGGACGCGCTTGAGCAGGAGGCATGGATGCCTGCCGGCAGTGTGTTCCAGATCGATTGAAGCGCGCTTTGCCCGACCTGCCTGTCCCTTCCCGCCCACAATAGCTGCAGACATGAAAAATCGATAAAAAAGAAGGGTGCCGCTGGATTTTATCCCGGCACCCTTCGTGAAGCGCGCACCCATCTCAGGGATTTGCCGGCGTGTCGTCGTTTCCTGCGGCAGTGATAAATTCCTCGATCGGCTCGACGTCGAAATCGGCCAGGGTAAACGGATCCGCACGGAGCGAAGAGGTGGCCGGGACCTCGGTGGCGGTCTCTTCCTGGGGTGCGAAAATATCGAGCCAGGCGGTTTCGTCGGCCTCGATACGGATGCGGTAGGCCGGCTCGCCAAAGGCGTCGCTGGATCGATCGCTCAGGTAGGTGCGGCATCGAAGGCCGGACAGGCTGTCCAGCAAACGGTCCACACGCGCATCCTCAAGAACCCGGCCGTCGTCGGTTTGCCATTGCGTCGGGGCCGCCTCTTCGCCCTCCGCTGTCGCCGGGGCTTCTTCGCGCTGCTCGAGGGGAGCGCGCTCGGTTTTCTTTACGCTTAGCGTGATTTCCCCGGATTCGACGGTAAACGTCTTGACGCCGCCGCTGTCGAAGGCCAGCACGGTCTTGTCGCGCAGGTTGGCCACGGTCTGGTCGAAGTCGTTTCGGAAGTTGCCCCGCGCATGATAGACGTTGGGATCGTCGGAAAGCACGACATGGGTATGTCGCATGGTGTCGGCGGCTTTACCGATGCCCAGTTTTCGCGCGATGTCGCCGTCGCGGTAGGCCGCCACCTGAATACGGTGCTCATCATCGAGCTCGTAGCGCGCATAGTTGCGGGTTTCCGATACCAGGGCCGTGACGTCGAGGTCGGCCAAAACGTCGAGCATCCGTTCGACCTTGGCTTGGTCGGCCGGATGATCGCCCGGCGAGACCTGCCACTGATCGTTGCTGCGGGTCAGCACGACGGTTTGGTCGTCCTTGCCGATTTCGATCCTGGTGACGTCCTGGGCCTTGAGGGCCTGGAGGTCGGGCAGGGTATAGGTGGTCCGGTCCGTGTCGCGCAGGAAAAGATACAGCCCCAGGGCTGCAATGATCACCGCCAGAACGGCGTATTCCTTGGTATGTTTCATGTCGGGTCGTCGCTCCTGTCAGGATTCCTGGAACATGGCCTGAATGCGCTTCCGGCGGGCGATGCGCCGCAGCCAGACCGCCACCCCGAAGAGCACCACCAAAATGGGAAGCCCTCCGATGTTGAAGGCCTTGGTGATGGTCCGCATGGCGGGGCCGGGATCCTCGAGGGGATTGAAGCGCTGCTCTTTGCTGCGCATCAGCGCCACGTCCATGCGATCGTTGAGATAGTCGATGACGTTCATGACAAACATGGAGTTGGGCGAGCGGCCGTCGGCTTCCAGCACACTGTCCTGGATCAATTCCGCCGAACCGATGACGAGGACCTTGGCCGGAACACTCTTGTCCCGGCGGGGGACGTCGCTCTCGAAGCCGGTGAGATCCCGGGCGTCGGGTTGCTCCCCTTCGATTTCGGTCTCTTCGACGCCGGTGGCTTCGGTTTCAGGCGGGGCCGGCTTTTCCGGCATGGGTTGGCCCGCAAAGTGGCTGGGAAAGGTGCCCTCCAGAACGTAGGCCAGGGGGTAGTCCGTCTGTTCCTCAGCCGGCGGCGGCGTGCCGATCATCATCGGGTCCAGGGAGATGCGGTCTTTCATCAACCAGGATTGCTCCGACGAGGTAAACAGGCGGGTCGCCGTGAGGCCGTTGGCCTTCAGGCGCTCGCTGTCGACCTCCAGCGGGGCCATCTTGAGGGCGATCAACCCCCGGATGTTTTTCAAATACGGCACGTCCTGATGAATGTTGGCGCTTTTGATCAGGGGCGCGAAATAAATTGGCCGCTCGCCGCCGCCCATCTCGCTGGGAAGCCGCTGTTTGTAGCAGTTTTCATCCAGCACCATGGACTGGCCGATGGTGATGCCGTAGGTGGCCAGCAGTTTTTCGAGCCCCGTATCCACCGGTTGGAACGAGGGCCCCGGCATGAAGGCCCGCTGCTGGCCGCCCGGCCCGCCTTCCACGAAGGCATCCATGAGGATCGCCAGATTGGTGCCCCGCATGAGGGCCTGGTCGATCTGGTAGAGCTCGTAATCGGAAAAGGGTTCGCTGGGCCGTGCGATGATCAAGCTCTGCAGACCCGTCTGGATGCGGTCTTCTTTCAGATCGATGCGCTTCAGGGAGTAGCTGTCGGAAATCAGGGCGGCGAAGCTGCGCATGGGATCGGCGTTGGGCTGGCCCGGCAGCGGATCCGGCGACAGGGTGCCGTTGCTGACGAGGTAGCCCAGGTTTTCGTTGATGTCCACCAGGGCTTCCAGGTTGTCGCTGATCAACCCTTCCATTTCGTCGATGCCGATCATCTGGTACTGGGTGCCGATGATCGGCAGCCGCAGGACATCGATCAGGGGGGTTGTCACCACCTTGTCCCCGTATGTCATCACCAGCCCGATGACGCCCTCGCCGGCCTCGAGGTTGGCCTCGGGAATGGCCGGCCAGTTGATGCGCATGAGATTGTACGGCTCGGCAAGCGCCGCGCCCTCCGGGTCCCGCGAAGGGTCGACATGGCGGTAATCCAGTTTGCCGTAGGTCTTGGTGTTGACCTCCTCGATGATGGCCTCCAGGCGCTCGGCAAAGGTGGGCAGTTCCGCCAGGCCCATGTATTCGGCCACCTGTGCTAGCGAGGAGGACAGAAAGAGCCTTACCTCGATCTCGCCGTCGAGGTTGAGAAAGGCGCTGGTCTTGTTGCTCAACTTCCGGATGGCGGTGGTCAGCTTGTACTCGAGTCCGTCGATGGTGGTGATCGTGGGGATCTGCTCGACGACATCCCCGTGGATCAAAGCCAACCCCATGTAGGCGCGTTTGAACTTGACTTCGTCCTCTTCGACCACCTGGATCTGAACCGGGGTGATGCCGTAGTCGTTGGCCTGCTGTTGATTTTCGCCTGCCTGCATGCCGACCTCGCCCTCCTGGGGGCTGACGTCGTAGAAGCGGTAGTTGAAGTTGCGGTTGGCGTGCAGGGCGTATTCTTCGAGCAGGTCATGCAAATAGCGCTCGGTGTTGTTGTGGGGCGCCGGCAGGTTGCGGGTGAAAAAGACTTTGATGGTCAGGGGTTCCTTGAGGGTGCCCACCACCTCCTTGCTGGTCTCCGATAGGGAGTAGATTCGGTTGGCGGTCAGGTCCCAGCGGATAAACAGGGTCAGTCCCGCGATGTTGAGCAGAACCAGCAAAAGGAGGTAAACGGAAAATTTGACGTATTTTGGATAGCTGCGTGTCGCCATGCCCGACTCCTTATTTCTTTTCCTGCATTGCGAGGTGTGCGGCATACAATCCGAGAAAAACCAGGCTCAGAAAGTAGAGAACGTCCCGCGAATCGATAATGCCCTTGGCGACATTCTGGAAGTGCGAGCTGGCCCCGAGATAGGCGACGACGTCCAGGAGGGGGGCCGGGAAGAAAAACAGCATGCGATCCACCGTGGTGAGGAGGAAGCAGATCACAGCCCCTACGATGAAGGCGATGATCTGGTTGCGGGTCAGGGCCGAGGCGAACAGGCCGATGGCCGTGAAAGCCGCCCCCAGCATAACCGCGCCGGCGTAACCGCCGATGACCGGCCCCCAATCGAGTTCGCCCATGAGGGAAATGAATACCGGGTAGGCCAGGGTCGGCACGAGGATGGCGCTTACGAAAAGCGCACCGGCCAAAAATTTCCCCAGAATGATCTCGCGAAAGGTGACCGGCAAGGTCAACAGGGTTTCGTACGAGCCCGTGTTGAGCTCTTCCGAAAAAAGCCGCATGGTGATAGCCGGTACCACGAAGGCGAAGGTCATGGGCAGGAGGTTGAAGAAATTGCGCATGTCGGCCTGGTTGTAGACAAAAAAGGTCGAGAAGAACAGCCAGCCGGTCACCAGCAGGAAGACCGCGATCACGATATAGGCGATGGGCGAGATGAAAAAATCCTTCAACTCCTTGCCCATGATATGGGTCACCTGTTGCATGTCAGCTCTCCTTGGTCAGTTCGCGGAAGATGGTTTCAAGGTCTTTGGTTTGCTGTACGAATTCCATCAGGATCCAGTCCGTGGCCTTGACGGCGGCGTAGACGGCCGGCCGCGGATCCTCCCCGCCGGTGCTGGTCAGGTCGACGGTCACGGCACCATCGCTGTCGCCGGGCGCGGCCTGGACGGCCGTGATGCCCTCCATGGCATTCAGCGTCGCCAGGGCGGCCTCCGGTTCGGCGTTTTGGAGCACCAGCCGGATGCGCCGGGAGCGTCCGCCGGATTGTTTCAGATTCGCGGTGCGGTCGTCGGCCACGATGCGGCCCTTGTGGATGATGACGATGCGGTCGCAGGTGGCCTCGGCTTCGCTCAGGATGTGGGTGGAAAGGATGACGGTCTTTTCCCGTCCGATTTCGCGAATGATGTCGCGAATCTCAACGATCTGGTTGGGATCGAGGCCGGAGGTGGGTTCGTCCAGAATGAGGATTTCGGGATCGCTCATCATGGCGTGGGCCAGCCCCACCCGCTGCTTGAGGCCCTTGGAGAGTTCGCCGATGGTGCGGTGCATGATGCCCTGGAGACCGCAAAGCGCAACCAGGCGGCGAATGCGCTCCAGCTTGGCATGGCCGGTGAGATGGCGGACCCGGGCCACATAGTCCAGGTAGTCGAAGACCAGCATGCCCGGATAGAGCGGGGCGGACTCCGGCAGGTAGCCGATCAACTGCTTGATGGCCACGGTGTCGTCCTGGATGTCCAGTTCCTTGATCCGGACCCGGCCGGCAGTGGGTTTGAAATAGCCGGTCAACATGCGCAGGGTGGTGGTCTTGCCGGCGCCGTTGGGCCCCAGCAGGCCGATGATTTCCCCTTTCTGAATATCGAAGTCGATGCGGTCCACGGCACAGAAGCCGTCGTAATATTTGGTCAACCCTTCGACTTGGATCATACCTCTTCTCCTTTTTCTGAGTCGGGTCCCGGGCAAGGGGCGGATGCCCTTGCCGGGACGACGAAGCGGGCGTCGTTCGCCGGCCGGTGCGGCAGCCTGCCGCGGCGGTTGCCGGGAGGCGTCCCCGCCGCCGGGCCGGTCAAGGCCGGGCCTGCTGTATCACGGATTCCGGGCGGCTGTAAATCCCGGTGCTAGCGACAGCCATACCGACCCGTTCCGGGCGGGTACACGGCAGCGTCATGGCCAGCGCGCCCGGTCCTGCGCCGGGAAGCCGTCGGGGAATGCCGCGGTTTGCGGCGGTCGGTTCCTGCAATGAACCGTCTGACCGAAACCTTGCTTGAATTTTATGGGTAGCGGATCGGTTTGGATCGAAGGCCATAAAGGACGGAACGTTTTCCAACGCGGCACGGTCCCATCTTGGCTCCTTTGGCGGTGTTGGCATGCCCGCGTGGCGAGGCTGTGCTTTACATTTCTCTAACCTGCTGGTAACGTTCGGAATATTAAGACCAGCACCTGCGTTGTCAAGCCCGGCCGGACGGGCCGCAGGGATCAGGAGCGGATGATGCCGCGCTCGACGATGAACGTCCATTCCCGGATAAGCTGCCGGCGGTGGTCGATGACCCACTGCGCCCCGTTCAACCGGGCCAGTTCCGCGATGCGCTTGGCGAGAACGGCCCGTTCGATTTCGCTTCCGGGGAGTTCGTCGGTGCCCAACAAGGCGACCAGGGTGTCCAACGGCATGGTGCAGGGCTCCTTGCGCCATTCCCAGGGCGATGCAGGTCTCTCTCGAGATAGGTCAGACGTCCTTGTCCTGACGCCCGCGGTCTTCCAGACGCTTGAGACGGTGGTTGGTTTCCCGCAGGGCGGATCGAATCTCCTTCAGGGTGGAAAGCACGCTTTCCTCCTGTTCGGATGCGTTCTGCCGGCCGGATCCAAGCTGCCGGGAAATGTCGTCCAGGCGGACCCCCAGGGTGACGATGAAATACAGCAGCAGCATGAACATGAAATCGTCCTTGCGCCAGTGCAGATGGAAGAAACCGAAGAGCAAGAGGGCGAGAAATATAGCGCTGGTGACCGCGTAGGGATGCTGGGAGAATAGTTTCTTCATGCCGGTTCCTGGCCGAGGGAGTGCCACATGGGTGCCCACCATAAGGGATATGGGGGTAAAAATCAATCCACGACGGGGGCCTGGGGCCACACGCGGTCCTGGAAAGCGCGCCGAGCGACAGGCCGGACGATCCGGGACAAGCCCGTCCGTCAGTTTCCGCAAGACGAAGCGACCAATTGACAAAATTGGTGCCGGTAGACACCTTGACCCTGTACCGTCCGGTCCGGAAAACAAATGCGCAAGCCTGCTGGACAGATCCCTGCGTTCGGCGTGTCGCGGGATGCCGGCCGCTCCGGTGTCGACAGAGGAGAAGAGACGATGGATGATCCTGCACAACCTGTGCCCGGTGTCCGGCGAAGTGTTTTCATAAAGGCGGGCCTCTTCCTTGTGTTTATCGTGTCCGCCATCGTCGTGGTGCGCTACTCGCCGCTGAAGAACCATCTTACGGCCGAAGCCCTCCAGCAGTACCTGAACGCGGCCGGCATCTGGGCCCCCCTGGTTTTCATCGTCGTCTATGCCGCCGGGGTCTGCCTGTTTATTCCGGGCACTTTGTTGACGGGCTTGGGAGCGGCGCTCTTCGGGGCTTACCGGGGTTTTCTGTATGTCTGGGTGGGGGCCATGCTGGGGGCCAGCCTGGCGTTTTTGATCGGGCGTTTCCTGGGGCGCGATTTCGCCGCCTCCCTTATCGGCAACCGTCTTAAAACGTATGACGATGCCATCCGCCGCAATGGCTTTGCGACCGTCCTCTACCTGCGGCTGGTCTATTTCCCCTTCACGCCCATGAATTTCGGCATGGGGCTGACCGGTGTGACTTTCAAGGACTACATCTTCGGCACCGGTCTCGGCATTCTGGTGGGGACCTTCGTCTTTACGTTTTTCATCGGCACCCTCAAGGATATCTGGGTTTCCGGCGACTGGAGCCAAATGCTCTCGTTCAGGGTCTTCTTCGCGGTGGCCCTGTTTGTCTTTTCCTTTTTCATCCCCAAACTGCTCAAGCGCATGCGCGGTGAGGCTTGAGCGGCGGCCGACCGGGCAGTGCGTCGGTCAAGGATGCCGGGCCGGTGATTGACAAATTTCAAATAGGCGGACTATCGTCCTTATCGGCACTTACCACACCCTTCCGGAGAGGAGAAAACGTGATGCGGCAAAAATGGGGTGCGGCTGTACGAAGCGTGTGGCTGAGCTGGATTGCGGTGCTGGGAATCCTCGTTACCGCTGCGGGGGGTGCGGACCAGCGCTCCTGGGAGGCGATCGTAACCGAAGCCCGGGGCCAGACCGTGGACTGGTTCATGTACGGGGGCATGCCGGCCGCCAATGCCTATGTCAACGGCTACGTGGCTCGAGAGCTGCAAACGCGCTACGGGATTACTTTGCGGCAGGCGCCGGTCCAGGATATCGCCGAGGTGGTGGGCAAACTGGTGATCGAAAAACAGGCCGGCAAAACCAGCGGCGGCTCGGTGGATCTCATGTGGATCAACGGCGAGAATTTCCGCACCTGCAAGCGCAACGACCTTCTCTTCGGCCCCTTCGCCCGGCGGCTGCCCAACCAGGCGCTGGTGGATTGGGGGCGCCCTGCGGTGGCCAATGACTTCGGAGAACCCGTGGAGGGCCTCGAATCGCCCTGGGGCAGCGCCCAGGTGGTGATGATCTACGATACGGCGCGTGTGGCCGAACCACCCCCCTCGGTGGGCGACCTGCTGCGTTGGATCAAGGCCCATCCGGGGCGCTTCGCCTATCCGGCGCCGCCGGATTTTACCGGTTCGGTGTTCGTGCGCCACGTTTTCTATCATGTTGCCGGTGACGCGGCGCGCTGGCAAGGGGACTTCGATCCGGCCGCCTTCGAGCGGGCGGCTACCGAAACCTACCGTGTCTTGCGGGAACTGGCCCCCTTCCTGTGGCGGCAGGGGCAGACCTATCCGGAGTCACCGGTGCGGCTGAACACCCTGTTTGCGGACGGCGAGGTGGATTTTTCGTTTTCCTACCACCCGGCCGAAGCCTCGCGCAGCATCACCGAGGGGTTGTTTCCGGACACCGTGCGGACCTATGTCTTCGAGGAGGGCACCATCGCCAACACCCACTTCGTGGCGATCCCCTTCAATGCCGCCGACACGGCCGGGGCCATGGTGACAGCCAATTTCCTGCTGTCCCCCGAAGCCCAGCTGAAAAAGGCCGACCCCGGGGTCTGGGGCGATTTCCCCGTCATCGACCCCGCACGGCTTCCGGCCGAGTGGCAGGCGCGTTTCGCGACCCGGCCCCGCGGTATCGCCACCTTGAGCGATGCCGAACTGCAATCCCGCCAGCTTCCGGAACCCCCTTCCGAGATTCTGATCGAGTTGGAGCAGGGCTGGAACCGGCACGTATTGAAAGGGCGCTAATGGCGGCGACCCCGTCCGGCACCGATGCCCGAACCCGAACCGGCCCCGCCGCCGGCCGCCTGCCGCTGCTCTTGGCCCCGGCGCTCGGGGTGGTGCTGCTGCTCTTTGGCGGCGGTCTCGTGCTGGGGCTGGTGCAGGCCCTGGGCCACATCCCCGGCGCCGGGCTGGGGCGCCTGTCCCCGGAGCACTTCACCCGGGTACTGACCGATCCTGATTTTTTCCAGTCCTTCTGGTTGACCCTCTACATTGCCGGCGTCTCCACCGCCGTCGCCGCCGGTCTCAGCGTTCCGGCGGCCCTGGTCCTGCACGAATTGGGGAAGCGCTCCCGGGGGATTCATTTTCTGTTCCAGATTCCCCTGACGGTGCCCCACCTGGTGATCGCGGTGGCGGTGTTGTTCCTGCTGGCCCCGGCCGGCCTGCTGGCCCGGGCGGCCGTGGCCCTGGGGGTGATCCAGGGGCCGGCGGACTTTCCGCTGCTCGTCAACGACAGCGCGGCCATCGGCATTATCGCCGCCTATGTCTGGAAGGAAATTCCGTTCATCACCCTGATGGTCCTGGCGGCCCTGCACCATTCCGGACGCGACCTGCTGGATGTGGGGCGCACCCTCAAGGCCGGTCCCTGGCAGCGTTTCCGCTACATCACCCTGCCCATTATTTTCCCCGCCCTGGGGTCCGCCAGCCTGATCGTGTTCGCCTATACCTTCGGGGCCTTCGAAGTGCCCTTCCTGCTGGGGCGCACCTACCCGACGACCCTGCCGGTGTGGGCCTATCGACATTACAGCGATATCGATCTTCTGGCGCGGCCGGAAGGCATCGCCACCGGGCTCGTGATCGCCCTGGTGGTCGCGGCGACGGTGGTCCTGGCCCAGGCCCTGACCCGTGCGGCCCGTCGGCGGGGGATTGTCCTGTGAGACCGGCGGTGCACCGTGTGACCGGGCTGCTGGTGACCACCGCCGTAGGGTTGCCCTTCGCGGCACTGGTTTTATGGTCCTTTTCCGAACGCTGGTTCTTCCCCAGCCTGTGGCCCCAGGCCTGGGGCCTGCGGGCCTGGTCCTATATCACCGGTACGGCCGGCCGGCAGGTGCTGACGGCCATCGGGCACAGTCTGGCGGTGGGGGGCGTGAGTGCCGTCCTGGCTGTCCTGGTGGCACTGCCGGCGGCCCGGGCCCTCGGCTTGTATGACTTCAAGGGCAAGGATCTGGTCTCCGTGCTGCTCACCCTGCCCATCATCGTGCCGCCGCTGTGCGTCGCCATGGGGCTGCACCTCTGGTTCATCCGGCTGGGGCTGGCCGAGACCTTCGTTGGGGTGGTCGGGGTTCATCTGACCTTCTGCCTGCCCTATGCCGTTTTTGTCCTCTGGGGGGTGTTCGCCAACTACAATCCCGAATTCGAAGACCAGGCCCGCTCGCTGGGCGCTTCGCGCTGCGCGGTCGCCATACGGGTGATGCTGCCCATGATCCTGCCGGGCATCATCGTGGCGGCCCTGTTCGCCTTCCTCTTGTCCTGGAGCCAGTATTTGAGTACCCTGATCATCGGCGGCGGACGGCTGATCACGCTGCCCGTGCTGCTGTTCGCCCTCATGGGCAGCGGCGATCGCCCGGTCGCCGCCGCCGTCAGTCTGGTTTTTGTGGCGCCGGCCCTGGTGGCCTTGCTTTTCAGCGCCCGCTATCTGGGCGCCCGCAGTCTGGTGGGAGTCAGGTGATGGGTGAGCTGCAACTTGACAATCTGACCATCCGCTTCGGCGCCCGTACCGTCGTCCGGGATTTCTCGCTGGTGGTGCGCGACGGTGAGCTGGTTTCCCTTCTGGGACCCAGCGGTGCGGGCAAAACCACGATTTTGAAGACCATCGCCGGGCTTTTGGCGCCGGCGGCGGGCCATATCCTGATCGACGGCCAACGGGTGACCGGGGTGGCTCCCGAACGACGGGATGCCGTGATGGTCTTCCAGGATCCGCTCCTGTTTCCTTTCATGAATGTGGCCCAAAACATCGGCTTCGGCCTGCGCATGGGGGGCAAGAAAGGGCGGGCGGCGGAAGCGCACATACGGCATATTCTGTCGCTGACGCGCCTCGAGGGGTTGGAGGGCCGCAAGGTGCACGAGCTTTCCGGCGGCCAGCAGCAACGTGTGGCCCTGGCGCGGGCCCTGGTCCTGAAGCCCTCGGTGCTGCTTCTCGACGAGCCCCTCAGCAACCTGGATGCCGCCCTGCGCCATGAGATGCGGGAGCTGATTCTCGACATCCAGGCCGAAACACGCATGACCATGGTGTTCGTGACCCATGACCAGTCCGAGGCCCTGATGATGTCCGACCGGGTGGCGCTGCTGCTCGATGGCCGGCTGCGGCAGGTGGGCCCACCGCGCGACCTCTTCCATCGGCCCGCCGACCCCGAGGTGGCCCGTTTTTTCGGGGGCACCAATTTCTTCCAGGGGCGCATGCGCGACGGCCATTTCCATTCCGCCCTCGGGGTTCTGCCCATGGGACCGCAGGCCGGCAACGGCCATATGCGCACCGCCACGATCCGCCCGGAAGACATCCGCATCGCGCCGCGGGGCACCCTGGGGGAGGCCGGCGTGGCCGGCCGCATCGTCAAGACCAGCTTCGAGGGCACCACCACCCGCATTGTCGTGGCCTGTCCGGCCGGCGATGTCACGGTACGGTCCGCCCGGGAGGGGTTTGCCTCGGGCCAGGAGGTCGATCTGGCGCTTCCCGCGGACAAGATCCGCCTCTTTCCGTCAACCTCGGAAGGGGATTTCTCTGATGGTTGACGGTTCCAAACCCGACATCCGGTCTGACCCGATGGCCGTCATGCAGGCCCGGGTGGCGGCCTATCTCGATGCCCATGACTGGTCCCACCTGCCGGCCCTGGCGGCCCGCGGTTTTCAGGTGACGCCCCTGGCGCAAGGGGAGTACAATCTCAATTATCGGGTCACCTCCGGCACCCGGCAGGCGGTTTTCCGCGTCAACATGGGCACCCAGATCGGCCGCGACGACCAGATCCGCTATGAGTTCGCGACCCTCGAACTTCTGAAAAACAGCGGCGTGACGCCGGTTCCCTATCATGTGGACGATTCCCGCCGTTATTTCGACCGGGGGGTCGGCATCATGGCCTATCTCCCTGGCCGGCCCCTCGATTATCGCACCGATCTGGAAGGGGCCGCCCGTCTTTTGGCCACGGTTCACCAGGTGCCGGTCGAACCGCAAAAGCTCCACCTGATCCGCGAGGACGCCCCCCTGGACCTGATCTATCGGGAATGCGCCCGGTTGCTGGAAACCTATTTCGACTCGGACCTGGCCGACCCGGCCATTCGCCGTTTCTTGAAGGAGGTCGTCGCCTGGGCGGCGGAGGCGCGGCACAAGGAGCATTTCTACCAGAGTGACCCCTGGCCCTGCATCATCAACACCGAGGTCAACTCGGGCAATTTCATCGTCAACCCGCAAGCGCACACCCTGCATCTCGTGGATTGGGAGATGCCCCGCTGGGGCGACCCTTCCCAGGACCTCTGCCATTTCTGCTCGCCGTTGACAACGCTCTGGAAGACCGACTACCGGATGACGCCGGAAACGAAGCAGGCTTTTCTGAAATCCTATGCCGCCACCATCCGCGACCCGCACCTGCGGGACACGCTGGCGGAACGGGTTCGCCTGCGGGATCCTTTTGTCTACCTGCGGGGCATTTCCTGGTCGGCCATGGGCTGGGTGGCCTACCAGACGCAATTTGCCGGCATGAAGAATGCAGACACCTGGCGGACCCTCCAGCGCTATATGGATCTCGATTTCATCCGATCGCTTTTCGAACCCTTCATGCAAGACGCCCTGTTCTGATTGGGCCCGGGCGCTGGGGCCATCCACCGCCCTGCGCAGGGAAGATGGCCGAAGGCAACCTATGCCCCCACGTGAACGCCTCATCCTCTTTACGCGCTACCCCGAACCGGGAACCACCAAGACCCGGCTGGTTCCTCTTCTCGGCCCGGAGGGGGCCGCCGCGCTTCAACGGCGGATGACCGCCCACGCCATGAGCGTGGCCCGCCCCCTGATACGCGCCCGCGGCCTGGAACTCGAGGTACGCTACGAGGGCGGCGGCTCCCGGCTGATGCGGGAATGGCTGGGAGACGCAGCCGTCTACCGCCGGCAGGGGGCGGGCAATATCGGCCGGCGCATGGCGCGGGCCTTCCGCCAGGCCCTGGACCAGGGCTGCGAAGCCGTCGTGCTGGTGGGAAGCGATATCCCCGGCATTTCCGCGACCCTCCTGGCATCGGCCTTCCAGCGCCTGGGCGACGACAGGGTCGTGCTGGGGCCGGCGGCCGACGGTGGGTACTACCTGATCGGACTCACCCGCCGGGGGTTGCGGCGGGCCGGGGGGGCCCTGTTCGATGACATGGCCTGGGGGACGTCCGGGGTGCTGGCGGAGAGTTGCCGCCGTCTCAAGGGCCTCGGCTTGGGGGTCGAGGTGCTGGAAGTGCTGGCCGATGTCGACCGGCCGGAAGATCTGCCCGTCTGGGAGAGGCACGCGCAGCGATGACGGAGCCTGCCGAGCGTCCCAACCTGTCCGTGATCATCCCCACGCTCGATGAAGCGCCGCATATCGACGCCGTTCTGGCGGATGTCCTGCAAGGCGAGCGGCTGGAGGTCATCGTGGTCGACGGCGGAAGCCGCGATGCAACCCTCGCACGGGCGGCCCGCTACGGGGTGCGCACCTGCCGGGCCGCCGCCGGCCGGGCGCACCAGATGAATCGGGGAGCCGCCCTGGCCCGGGGCGCGCTTTTTTTCTTTTTACATGCGGACAGCCGTTTGCCGGCCGGTTTCGATGGGGTGATTCGGCGTGTCCTTTCCGATCGGCGCGTGGCGGCCGGGGCGTTCTCGCTGGGGATCGAGGCGGGCACCCGCAGCATGCGGATGGTGGCCCGGGGCGCCAACCTCAGGTCCCGTATCTTGGGCCTGCCCTACGGAGACCAGGGCATCTTTTTGCGGGCCTCACGCTTTAAGCGCTGCCGGGGGTTCCCCGATCTGCCCATCATGGAAGATTTTGTCCTGATGCGCCGCCTGGCAAAAACAGGGGCCATCGTCACCGTCCCGGAATGCATTATGACCTCGCCGCGGCGATGGCGGCGTCAGGGGGTCCTGCGCACCACGCTGGTCAACCAGGCCATTATCGTGGCCTATCTTCTAGGGATTCCCGCCGATCGTCTTCGGCGATGGTACCGGCGGCCCCGTTAATTTCCATAGTAATGACAAAATGGGTTCAACGCCGACTTTTTGTGAATTCATCAAGAAAGCACGTCAAAAGAATAAAACCAGCAAGGTGGGACTCAGGAACCGGATTCACCGATGACGCGCGAGCGCGGGTAGACCCGCTGGCGGGCGTTGGCGGCCTTGACCAGAGTGTCCACATGGACGTCGACGTAATCGTAGACGCACGCCCGCCGCTTGCCCGGGGCCGGCCGCAGGACGCGGCCCAGATACTGGAGCAGGCGACCGCTGAAGCGGATCGGTGTGACCAGAAAGAGGGTTTCCAGGCGGGGGCAGTCGAAGCCCTCGCCGATGAGTTGACCGGTGGCGATCAAGACCTTGATGCCGCCGGCCTGGAGGCGAGCGGTCAGGGCTTGGCGTTGGGCGACGGTGAGATCGCCGGTCAGCACCTCGGCGGCCACCTGGTGGCGGTACTTGAGCAGCACTTTGAGGTTTTCGCAGTGGGCCTTGCGGTCCGTCAGCACCAGACAGACGCCGCGGCTCTCCTGCTGAACGGCGGCCACATCGGCCACGATAAGCAGGTTGCGCTCCTTGTCTTCGGCCAATTCGGACAGCATGCGGGCATATTCGCTGACCGGATCGAAATAGGGCCTGAAGGCCGTTTCCCGCACCACCACCTCGGCCGGCAATACATCCCCGCTTTCGATCAGCCCTTCGGCGGCGATTTCATGCTGGACATCGCCCAAGTGCCAGAAGATCAATTTGGACAGCTTGTCCCGGCGCCAGGGGGTTGCCGAAAGCCCCAGCATATAGCGGGAATCAAAGGATTGGACGGCTTCCGTGAAGGTCCGGCTGGGGGTCCGGTGGCACTCGTCGACCACCACCTGCCCGACACGGGGGGCCAACTCGGCGGCGTATTTATAAAGGCTTTGGACCAAGGCCACGGTGATCCGGTCGCCGATCCGGCGGCGGCCGGCCCCGATAAGGCCGATCTCTTTCTCCGGCACGTTCAGAAATTGATGGATGCGGGCCGCCCACTGGTGGGCCAGATCCTTGGTGTGCACGATGACCGCTGCGGGCTGGCGGCGCCGGGCGATCAGGGAAAGCCCCATGACCGTCTTGCCGCTGCCCGTGGGGGCGCTCAGGGTGCCGAAATCCTTGGCGCCCATTTTGGCCACGGCTTCCTCCTGAAAGGGCTTCAGGCGCCCCTTGAATTCAAACGACACCGCTTCCAGCAGGCGCCGCCGGTCGTCCATTTCCCAGGCGATGCCCATGCGGCGGCACTGACGCAGCAAGTTTCCCGTAAAGCCCCGCGGGATGCGCATGCCCCCGCCGCGGAGCCTGCGGTAGAACTTCAATTCCTTGGGCGTTTTCCGGTTCCAGCGCCCCATTCTTTCGTTTTCCAGCCATTTGGGGTTGGGTATGGTCAGGGTGGCCACAAGCCATTGGGACAAATCTTCCGGCGGGGAGAGAAGGGTCAGTACATGGGTAAGACGCAGCTTGAGTGGTGGCATTGCGTTCTCCCGCCGCTCCCCCGGCGGATGGGGGGCGATGGATTCCCTCTGCAGGGTAGTGCTTCCGAGTTCTTCGGGCGGCATTGCGGATCCTGGCGGAACCGACCCCCTCTTTTGAAGCGGGAATGGCGTACCGCTTCAGGAGGCGCCTTCGTCTTCGGCCAGCAGGGCTTCGGCCAGCCGCAGATCGTAGGCTTGTCCGGGATCGAAGGGCCCTTTGCCCTGGTACATGGCCGAAGCCTTGCGGATCGCCCCCCAGGGCACCCAGTCATGCGCTTCCCACAAGGTGGGATCCTTGGCATTCCAGAGCCTGAAGTAAATGTCGTCCGTACGCCGCACGACATACATCCGGGTTTGGGGATTCTGGGGGTAGGGAAGATAGTAGAGTCCGCGTTCGTCTTTCATCGTTTCACATTTCTTCCTGGTCAACGCCGTAGGTTCTGAGTTTGCGCCGCAGGGTATTCAGGCCGATGCCCAAAAGCTTGGCCGACTGGGTCTTGTTGTTGCCGGTCTGGGCATAGACTTTGAGAATATGGCATTTTTCGGCCTCGGCCAGCGTCGTTACATCCGCGTCTTGCCTGCGGCATTCACGGGGCATGGCTTTGCGGCGCTGCCGGAGGCGATCCTGCAGGCAATTGAGGGTGATGGTCTGCCCCTGGGCCAGATTCTGGGCGGAACGCAGGATGGATTCGAGTTCCCGGATATTGCCGGGATAATCGTATTTCAGGAGTGCCTCCAAAGCCTCCTCGTCGACGGCGTGGCGGCCCTGGGCGTCGCCGTTGCGCTTGACCAGCGCGTTGATCAGCAACGGGATGTCGTTGCGGCGTTCCCGCAGCGGCGGAAGGTGCAGCCAGGCGCCCCGAATGCGGTAGTAGAGATCCTTGCGGAACATGCGTTTTTCGATGAGGTGGTCGAGATCCTCGTTGGTGGCGGCGATGATGCGCACATCGGTGCGCCGCGGCAGGCTTGTGCCGAGTTTCATGTATTCGCCGTTTTGCAGCACCCGCAGGAGTTTGCCCTGCAGCTCGAGGGGCAGGATGCCGATTTCATCCAGAAAGAGCGTGCCCTGGTCGGTCTGTTCGAGATAGCCCGTGCGGTCACGGTCCGCCCCGGTAAAGGCCCCCTTGGTATGCCCGAAAAACTCGGCGTCGAACAAGTTGCTGTTCATGGCGGCCATATTGACCGGTGTGAAGGGGCCGCCGGACCGCGGACTGGCGGCATGGATGGCACGGGCCAGAAGCTCCTTGCCGGTGCCGCTTTCACCGGTGATCAAAACCGGGAAAGGGCTGGCGGCATGCAGTTCCGCCTCTTTGAGAATGCGAATCATCTTGCGGGAGCGCGTGATGATGGGTGCGAAGGCCGCCTTGTTCTGGACCTCCGGCAGGGCGTCCCGTTTGTCCATGTCCAGGATATCCAGCAGCCGCTTGCGTTCCAAGGCACGGTTGATGGTCTTGGACAGCTCTTCTTCGCGGACCGGTTTGACGAGATAGTCGTAGGCCCCCTTCTTGAGGCATTTGACCGAGACACGGGCTTCGTTCATGGCCGTGATCATGATGCATTCCGTGTTCGGGCTGGTGTTTTTGATAATTTCCAACAGCTCCATGCCATCCATTTCGGGCATGGTGACATCGATGAGCGCAATGTCGAAGGTTTCGCCGGCATCGAAGCGAGCGGCCGCTTCGAGGGGGTCGTCAAGTGTCGTGACATCCTGAAAACCCAGGGTTTTTAGCTTCATCAGGACGATTTCCAGATAATCCCGGTCGTCGTCGATAATCAAAATACGGTTGGTCATGGCGTTGACCCTAACAGGAGCGCGTTCAGCCTGCAAACGGTTTCAAATCGCGGGGAAAGCCCCAGCGACGGCCTTTACCATAGAATGCCAAAATGGACTATGCCAAAATGGAACCGGCGGAATAAATAGCTGAAATTAAATAGGATGTAAAGAGAAGTGTTCCAAAATGGTAGGTATTTTATCGCGCCTGCCGGTATGCATCGAATCCCAGGGGGCGCCTAGGAGATAAAAACCAACTGAAATCAATACGAATTCTAATATTTGGGGATTCCGGGCGCTCTGGCCTGGGACTTGCTTAGAATCCATGTCAAGACGCCGGGCACCTCGTGGGGTATCAAATTGGGAGGTCGGGCGCTGACGGCCCGGGAGGGCCGCAGGAATCGCGCCGCAAACCGGAGAGAGGATTCGCAATGCATCTGAAATGCAAATTCGATAACGGTGAATTTGCGCTTCTGGCCGAATTGCAGCCCCCCAAGGGCGCGGATATCTCCCGCCTGCTGGCCCATATTCAACCGGTGCGCAACCACGTCGATGCTTTCGTGATCACGGATATGTGCAATGCCATCCTGCACATGAGCGCGTTGTCCAGTGCCATGCTCCTGCAGGCCCGTGGCGTGGAGACCGTGATGCAGGTGGGCGTGCGCGACCGCAATCGTCTGGCCCTCCAGGCCGATCTGCTGGGGGCCAATGCCTGCGGTATCATGAATCTGTTGGCGGTTTCCGGCGAAGATCCCACCTTTGGGGATCATCAACAGGCCGTGGCGGTTCACGATCTGGATCACCTGGACCTCATCTATGCCATCAGCGGTCTCCAAAACGGCAAGGATCTGGCCGGACGGGATTTGGAGGGGGTCCCGCAATTTTTGATCGGATCCACGGTCAATTCGAACCTCAAGGGGCAGGCCCTGGAACTGGAAATCGAGAAGATGAACCGCCGCTACGAGGCCGGGGCCCGATTTTTCGTTACCCCGCCCGTGTTCGACCTGGCGAGCATGGCGCCCTTTTTCGAACGGGTCAATTGCCAAAGATACAAGATCATCCCCACCGTGCTGATGCTCAAATCATTGGGCATGGCGCGCTATATCGAACGCAATTTAAAGCATGTCTGCATCCCCCGGACCCTGATCCAGCGCATTCAAGCGTCCCGGGACAAAAGCGCGGAATGTCTGCAGATCACCCGGGAGCTGATCGCCGTCTTGAAGGCCGACGGCTTCTGTGGCGTGCAGATCAGCACCCTTGGGGGGGAAGATCGGCTTTCGGCGCTGCTGGGCGTGGCCGAGACGGCGGACCAGATGGTTTTGCAGTGACCATGGGAGTCGATGACCATACACAAGGAGGTACCCAATGGCGGAAAAAAAGCGCATCCTGGTAGTTGATGACGAACCTGATTTCGCGCTCCTGGTACAGGGTAATCTGGAAAAAGAAGGCTTTGAGGTCGATGTGGCCTACAACGGTGTGGAAGGACTGGAAAAAATCAAACAAAATCCGCCGGATGCCATCGTCCTCGACGTCATGATGCCCGAAAAGGACGGTTATGAAGTCTGCGCCGAACTGAAAAAGAACAATCTCTACTGCGATATCGCCATCTTGATGCTGACGGCCGTGGCGGACCATGTCACCTCGACCCGCTATTCCCATTTTGACGGCATGAGCATGGAAGCGGACGATTATCTGGCCAAGCCGGCCTCGGCGGAAGACATTACCGACAGCATCAAAAGCCTGTTGAACATGTCCTGAGCGTGGCGCTGCGCGGTGCGGTCGTTCCTTAGGGAGGTGCTCCCCAACCGGGCCGACGCAATTTCCAGGCCGGCACGGCCTGCATCCAACCCTGGTTCAGGGTCTGCGGTTCGAAGGGTTCCGGTCGCCGGGGGCCGACCGCCAGGGGTTGTCGACGGCAGGACGGGCTTGCAAGATAGGGCCATACAAGCTATGGGGATGCATAGCGACGAACGGGTGTCACCGTGATACCCGGCGCCTCGCGGCGAAAGGTTTTGATTCATGACGCTTCGGTGCTCGAGCTGATGCGGGGGTTTGATGGCCATTGAAGCCAGCTCCTTCCGAAATCCCAAATCCGCTTTTGAAATCCAGTGCAAGGTTTATTGTATCCTGGGGGATGAGCGTGTTTTCAATTCCAAATCCCCCGAGATGTTCACCACCGTCTTTCGCCGGGTGGGCCTGAGGGGGGTCTATGTGCCCTTCATGACGCACCTCGAAACCGTGGGGGAAGCCCTCGCCAGCCTGCGGGTGTTGAACATGGCCGGGGCCAATGTCACCGTGCCCTACAAGGAATGCGTGATTCCGTTTCTGGACGTGCTCTCCGAAGGGGCCAAAATCATCGGAGCCATCAATACGATTGCCTGGGACGGCGATCTCCTCAAGGGGTATAACACCAATGCCATCGGCTTTATGGACACCCTGGAGGAAATTGACTACCCGGTGCCCGGCAAGCGGGCCCTTGTCTTCGGTTCCGGCGGTGCCGCCAAGGCGGTGGTCTTCATCCTGAATTGGCTGCGGTCCGAAACCGTCTATATCGCGGCCCGCAATGAAGTTCGATCGCGCGAAATGGCCAAACGCTTGGGGGGGGAGGCGATTTCACTGGAAGAGGCGGTGGCTTCGCCGCTGGGGGTGGACCTGGTGGTCAATGCCACGTCGGTCTCGAGTGAGGATGAAGGCCCTGAATTCGCCGCGCTCCTCGAGCGGCTGGATGTGAACGGGTGCCAGCTGATGATCGATCTCAATTACGGGCGCAGCCGCAATATCTGGGAGATGAAAGCGGCCTCCGGCAATGTGAAATTTATTGATGGATTGCGGACCCTGGCCTACCAGGCACGGCGCACCTTCGCACTCTGGACCGGTATTCAGGTCGAACCCAACGAGTTTCTGGCGGCGCTCGATCTGCCGCCGACGGCCTAGCAGGCCGTGGCGATGCTCAGTGCTGAATGGGAATCAACACCGTGAAGGTCGATCCCTTCCCCGGTTCGCTCTCCACCGAGATAGAGCCTCCCAGCGAATCCACCAGTCCTTTGACGATCGGCAGTCCCAGACCCGTTCCCGTAATAAAACGGGTTTTCTCGTTTTTGACCCGGTAAAAACGGTCGAAAATCTTGCCCAGATATTTGGCTTCGATGCCAAAGCCGTTGTCCTTTACGGCAATGCGGACGTTGTCGCCCACCCGGTCGACAGCGACCGAAATGGCCCCCTCCTCCTGGGTATAGTTGATGGCGTTGGTCACGAGATTGCCGATGATGCTCTCCAGGGCCAGGGGATCGGTGGTGAGGGTTGGCAGGGGATCTTCCGGAAGATCCAGGGTCAGGGACTGGTTTTTGGCCTTGGCCTGGGGTTCGAGGAAATCGATGACGCTGGCGACCAGCTCCTCCATCCGGAATTCCCTGGTTTCACGGCAGATGTTGCCTGTTTCGATCTTAGAGAGGTCGAGCAGGTCGCCGATGGTGGAGATCAGGCCCTTGGTTTTTTCCTTGGCCCGGCTGATGAGGTGCTGGTCCGTGGCATCCTCTTCTTCGGTCATGGCTTTCATCACCATGGCCAGCTGTTCGTGAATGGTGGAAAGGGGGGAGCGCAATTCATGGGACACTTTGGCCACGAACTCGGTTTTCAGGCGGTCGAGCACTTTCATGGCGGTGACATCCTGGAATGAAATCACCGCACCGAGGCATTGCATGCGCTCTCCCATGACAGGCCGCCCTTTGACCTGGAAATATTTGTCCTCGCCCAGGACGAATTCGTAGGTGGGGATTTCCTCGAAGTCCACATACCGGCCGCGGGAAATGTCCTTGACCAGTTTGCACAAGCCCTCGTCCTTGACATAGTCGGTGAAGGGGGCCCCGGTGCAGGACTCCGGCGGCTGGCCCATCAACTGGCAGAAGGCGGGGTTGGTGAGCACCACCTGACCCTCGGTATTGGTCACCACCAGGCCGTTGGGCAGGGATTCGATGATGGTGCGGATGCGGCTTTTTTCCGTCCCCAGGTCCGCCAGGGTGCGCCGGCGGTCCCGTTCCAGCTTTTCGGCTTCCTGACGCAGAAGGATGCGTTCCTTGGCGCGATTGACCACGATCCGCAAGGGGTCGGGTTCGAAGGGTTTGGGAACGAAGTCGTAGGCGCCCTTTTTCATGGCCTCGATGGCGGTTTCGACCGTTGCGAACCCGGTGATGATGATGACGAGGATCTGGGGATCGATCTCGTGAATGCGGCGCAGCACTTCCATACCGTCCAACCCGGGCATCTTCAGATCCAGCAGAACGATATCGGGTCTGCGGCTGTTGAGTATTTCCAGACCTTCCTCACCGCGGGAGGCCCCGTAGACCTCGTATCCCATGCGCCCCAGAATGCGCGCGGATCCCTCCCGAATGCCGTCTTCATCGTCAATCACGAGCACCTTGATCTCTTCGCGGTCATTGGGCACTTGGCGTCTCCTCGTTTTCTGCGGTGCTGAGCGGCAGTTCGATGATGAAACGGGTTCCGACGGGTGTATTGTTGACGGCGCGGATCTTGCCTTCATGATTTTCAACAATGCCGTAGACCAGACTCAGTCCGATGCCGGTGCCCTCCCCTTCTTCCTTGGTGGTGAAGAACGGTTCGAAGATATGGGGCAGGATGTCTTCGGATATGCCCGGGCCGGTATCGGCAATTTCGATGACGACGCGGTCGCCGGTCTCGCCCAGGCGGGTGATCAAGGTCAGGGTCCCGTGGCCTTCCATGGCCTGGGCCGCGTTGAGGATGATATTCATGAACATGTGATTGAGCTGCTGGGCATCCCCCTGTACGGTGGGCACCGCGTCGGAAAGCTGGCGGTCGATCGTGATATTTTGAAAAAGGGCCTGGTTTTCCAGCAGAAAAAGCGTTCGGTTGATGGCCCGGTTGATATCCAGGGGCCGCATTTCGTGCCGGGTCTGGCGGGCAAACTCGAGAAGCTCCTTGACAGTATCGCGGCAGCGCTCGGCATCTTTCAGGATGCGGTTTAGATCTTGGAGGGCGCCTTCGGGCAGTTCGTATTCCTCCAGCATCAGGCGGGAAAAAAGGGTGATGCCTCCCAAAGGGTTGTTGAGTTGGTGGGCCACACCGGCGGCCAGTTTGCCCAGGGAGGCCATTTTTTCGGATTGCAGGAGCTGGATCTGGGTGTTTTCGAGTTCCTTTCTAATGCGCAGGGACTCCCGCAGGTCATGGAAAAACCCCATGGTGGCGGCCTCTTTGCCGTCCTCATAGATAATGGCGGCGTTGAGACTGATGGGGATCAGCGTACCGTCTTTGTGCAGCACCTCGATCTGGAACGACTTGAGTTTTCCAGGTCCGCCATGTTGGTCGCTACGCAGCTTTTCCATGATTTTATAGGCGCCGTCGTTGGGATAGACGTCGCGGATATTCAGGGAGGTGAGGGCCTCCTCCTCGCTGTACCCGCTGATTTCGGAGGCCGCATCGTTGAAGAGGAGAATTTTGCCGGTTTTATCGGCGGCGATGACCCCGTCCACCGAACTGTGCAGGAGATTCTTGAGAAAGGTGTTGGAGCGGCGGAGGCGATCTTCGAGACTTTCCTGGGAGGCGTCTTGGGTGTCGATGATGACCATGGAACGTTTGACCTTTTGATGACAAGACCGGACCGGTAAGGCGCCGATCTACGGTTTGAGCTACGGTAGGGCCAAGGAGCCTGAGGTGCCGATTAAAAACATAGTCGCAAAATTCGCCTTCAAATGCAACTGGGTTTGCGTTTTTCAGCCCTCATAAACCGCGGGGGGAGGCCGAAAGTTTTAGGTTTGCATGGGGTATTCTGAAAATTATGAATATTAATTCAGTCGGCATTTAAAGGTTTCAACCCGCCGACAGATGCATCTGCCATTTTGGCGGGCCAGGTTGTATTTTTGTTGAAGCGGCATGTCTGGGGACAATCGAATCGGAAAAAGGGCCGGGGGCGGATTATGCTTGACAGGCAGGAGGGGAAATTGCTAAATGAATGAGTATTCATTCATGGTTGATGTTTGGGACGGCCGACCGAGGGGGGTCATCATCAACGATAAGTCCAAAAACGACAAGTATCATCGCATCCTGGAAGCCGCGGTTGCGGTTTTCGCAGGGGCCGGGTTCCACGAATCGACGATCTCGCAGATCGCCCGGGCGGCGGGCGTCGCCGACGGCACCATCTATCTTTATTTCAAGAACAAAGACGATATCCTGGTGCATTTTTTCAATTACAAGACGCGCCAGGTGTTTGCCCGCTTCAGGGAGGAAGTCGATCACGCCCAGAGCGCGGTGGCAAAACTGCGCAACCTGATTCGCCGCCACTTGGAAGAGTTCCAGAGGGACCGTCACATGGCCGTGCTCTACCAGGCGGAGACCCATCGCATCAATCGTTTGGCGGAAGAGCAGATCCGCGAGATGCATAAAATGTATCTGGATCTCGTGGCCGAAATCGTCGAGCAGGGACAGGTCGAGGGGTCGATCCGACGCGACCTCTATGTCGGACTGGTCAAACGCTACATCATTGGCGGGGTGGATGAGGTGATCAATACCTGGCTGCATTCCGACGGCCAATACGATTTGACGTCAATGGCGGATCCCCTGGTGGATCTGTTTATCCAGGGCATCGGGACGCAGCCGAGACCGGCGCCCTGAGCGTCTCATTTTTCGGTTTCGAACGACCACCCATGTAAAAGGAGAATAAAACCATGGCACAGTATATCGCAGACCGCAAGGATGTCGATTTTGTCCTGCACGACCAATTGAACGTCGACCAATTCAGCAAAAGCGACCGCTTTGCGGAATTCAACAAGAAAACCGTGGACTTGATCATCAGCGAGGCCCGCAATCTGGCGCTCAAGGAGATTTTGCCGACCCAGGAAGTCGGCGACCGCGAAGGCGCCCGCTACGAGAACGGCCAGGTGCTGACGCCCAAGGAGTTCAAGCGCGCTTATGAATTGTTTTGCGAAGGCGAATGGCTGGCCATGTCCGAAGACCCCGAATGGGGAGGGCAGGGGATGCCCACGACGGTCGCCCTGGCGGCCAGCGACTACTTCAACGGCGCCAACTTCGCGCTCATGATGTATCCGGGTCTGACCCACGGCGCCGGCAAGCTCATCGAGGCCTTCGGCACCGATCTCCAGAAAAAGCTGTATCTCAAAAAGATGTACACCGGCGAATGGGGCGGTACCATGCTGCTGACCGAACCGGAAGCCGGTTCGGACGTCGGCGCGCTCACCACCACGGCGGTCAAGAACGACGACGGTACCTATTCGATTACCGGGAACAAGATTTTTATTTCGGGCGGTGATCACGACCTTGTCGAGAATATCATCCACCCGGTGCTGGCCCGCATCGAAGGCGCGCCGGAAGGCACCAAGGGCATTTCCCTCTTTCTGGTGCCCAAGATATGGGTCAACGAGGACGGCAGCCTGGGCGAACCCAACGATATCATCTGTACCGGTATCGAGGAAAAGATGGGCATTCACGGAAATTCCACCTGTTCCATGGCCATGGGCAGCAAGGGGCAATGCCGCGGGACCCTGCTCGGCGAGGAAAACAAGGGCATGCGGGCCATGTTCCTGATGATGAACGCCGCCCGCCTGCTGGTGGGCATGCAGGGCTTCTGCTGTGCCAGCGCGTCCTACATGAATGCCGTCAACTATGCCCGCGAGCGCGTGCAGGGCAAAAACCTGATGCAGATGTTCGACAAGTCGGCGCCGGCGGTGCCCATCATTCAGCATCCGGATGTGCGGCGCATGCTGCTGGGCATGAAGGCCTATGTGGAAGGTATGCGCAGCCTGCTCTACTATGCCGGCTATTGCGAAGATCGCAAGCTTTTGGCCGAGGACGAGGATGAAAAAACGCGTCTGCAGGGCATAATCGACGTCCTGATTCCGATCTGCAAGGGCTATATCACGGACCGTGCCTTCGAGGTATGCAGCGAGGGGATGCAAGTGTATGGCGGATACGGCTATATCAAGGAATATCCCCAGGAACAGCTCATGCGAGACTGCCGGATCACCCTGATCTACGAGGGCACCAACGGCATCCAGGCCATGGATTTGCTGGGGCGCAAGCTCGGACTGAACAAAGGCAAAGCGGTCATGGATCTTTTCGGCGAAATCCAGAAAACCATCAACGACGCCAAACAGGTCGAAGCGACGGCCGAGCTCGCCGTGCAAACCGAAAAGGTGGCCAATAAACTGGGCGAAGTGGCCATGCACATGGGGGCTACGGCCATGAGTGAAAAAGTGCTCAACGCTTTCGCCTATGCCCATCCCTTCATGGAGGCCTGTGGGGATGTGTGTATGGCCTGGCAGCTGCTATGGCGGGCGCAGGTTGCAGCGCAAAAACTGGCGAAGGCCAAGAAAAAGGATGCCGCTTTTTATGAGGGGCAGCTCAAATCGGCGGAATATTTCGTCAACGCGGTTCTTCCCGTCACCCTCGGCAAGATGAACGCCATCCTCAACAACAACGGTGCGGCGGTCGAAATATCTGAGGATGCTTTCGGAGCGAAATAAGACAGCGTTTCCCAAGGCCTGAGGTGCAGGCGGGAAGAAGGTCGTGGGGCAATGCCCCACGACCTTTTTTTTTGAATCCATTTGGGTCAGCCGCATCGCCGATGCGTCACCCGGCTACGCCGAGGACCGCCCGGAGGCGAGAACGCCGCCAGGGGCCAAAAG
>CAYMQN010000019.1:18570-27929 GCA_964392545.1 uncultured Desulfobacteraceae bacterium | reverse complement strand
AATAAAGTAAACCAGGGTCAGCGCCACCAGCGCCGAAACGATCGCGTCGATCATGGGAAAAGGTCCTCCGTCCTTCGTGTCAAGATGATCTGTGCACCGATGGTTCCAAATTCCGCTGGCAGCGGAAGTGCACGTGTTGTTCTGTCTTTCCAGCCTATCGGCTCAAAAGCCCATTACTTTAGTGGATATTTTAAATATCCGGCCCTTTTGAAAACTTTTTGGAAGCGGTTTTAGGCGAAAGGGCATTCTAACCAGGAAGTCCTGCGGAACGCGATGGGGGTATGGCGGCAACCGGCCGCGGCGGGTGTCATGGCGCAAACAAGAAGCGCCCGGGGTTGCGTTCCCCGGGCGCCTGGGCAATGGTTTCAAAAAAACAGACGGTTCAGGGTGCCTCGCCCTTCACCAGCTTGTCGTGCATCTGTTTGGAGTAGGCCTTCTTGCGGTCCGAGGCGTCCTTGACGGTTTTCAGAATGAAGGCCGGCTTGTCCGCGGCGTCGTCGAAATCGTAGATCTCGATGGTCTTGCCCCGGGCGTCGGCCATGATGGCGCGTCCCACCGGCGAGCGGGTGATGACGGTGGTCCAGCCCTCCTCCGCCCCCAGCCCGCCGAAGGAGATGTCGGCGTACTCGGCGGAATAGTCCGGGCAGTAATGGCAGGCGTAGCGCTTCATGAATTCGAGCTTCTCCAGCGGGATCAGCTTCTTTTCGCCCGTGTTGAGTTTGATGATCAGGTTGTCGCGCAGATTGACCTTGACCACGTCCTCCCATTTGAACCCGCCGACCTTTTCGAGCTCCTCCTTTTCCTTGGCGTCGAAGAGGAAGTTCCCCGAGCAGAACAAGCCCAGGGTGTAGCGGATCGAGTCCGAGGGGACGATGCCCAGGGCTTCGATCTTGCGCAGGGCCTTGATCTGGCAGGGGGTGCCCACCAGGGCCACCCGGCGCAGGCCTTTCTGCACCATGGGGCGGAACTCCTGCACGGTGGGGGCGTAGGTGGAGTAGTCGTGGCCGAAGTGCTTCATGCCGTGGGAGCTGTCCAGGTAGAAGCCGGCGGCGTCGATGATTTCCTGGCGGGTGGTGGCCAGCCAGGGGTCGCGCTCGAAGGGGCCCGTCTGGCGGGTCACGATGGCGCCGTCGATGTGCCCGCGGTCGAAGAGATGCACCAGCAGGGCGGTCACCACGCCGCCGTCGGTGGCTTTGGCGCGGATGGCGGGGTCCTTGGCGCGGGCCACGGTGGTGTCCAGCACGTGCCCCATGGGCGGTTCCCAGCCGGCGACCTTCTTGGTCTCCTCCTGCATCTCGTCGATTTCGGGGCAGATGCTGTAGCACAGGCCGCACTCGATGCATTTGTCGCGGTCGGCAAAGCGCGGCACCCCTTCCGGGCTCAACTCCAGGGCCCCGTAGTTGATGGAGGTGCAGAAGGTCACGCAGCCCCCGCAGTGGTGGCAAAGTCCGGGTTTCTGGACTTCTTCGATCAGGTCTTCAAAGGTCTTCATGTCGCCTCCTACACTTCAGGCCTGGGGTAGAGTCCGGCGGCTTCCACGATCTCCGGGACTTTCTCTTCCCATTCGATGGCCATGATGTGAAATCCCCGGACGCCTTCCACTTCCTTCAGCCGCTGGATGGACTCGATGCACATCTTGACGCCTTCCTCGGCCTGCTTTTCCTTGGGGGTGTCCGCCAGGCGCTTGACCACCTCGTCGGGCACGTCCATGCCCGGCACGCGGTTTTTCATGTAGCGCGCCATGCCGGCCGATTTCATGGGGGTCAGCCCGGCCATGATGTAGCACTTCTCGTGCAGGCCCCGCTCCCGCACCCCTTTCATCCACTCCTCGAATTTGTCGAGGTTGTAGATGCACTGGGTCTGGATGAACTCGGCCCCGGCCGCGACCTTCTTGGCCAGGCGCGAGACGCGGATCTCAAAGGGGTCGGCAAAGGGGTTGGCGGCCGCGCCGACGAACATCTCCGGCGGGCGCTTGATGGCGTCGCCCCCCAAAAACTTGCCCTCGTCGCGCATCAGGCGCACGGTCTGCAGAAGCTGCATGGAGTCCAGGTCGTGCACGTTCTGGCCCTGGCTGCTGTCGCCGAAGCTCTGGTGGTCTCCGGTCAGGCACAGGATGTTGTTTATGTCCCAGGAGGCCGCGCCCAGGATGTCGCTCTGCAGGGCGATGCGGTTGCGGTCGCGGGTCACCATCTGGAGCACCGGCTCGAGCCCCATGGTCTTCAGGCGGATGCAGATCGCCAGCGAGCAGGTGCGGCACACCGAGGTCTGGTTGTCGGTGATGTTGATGGCGTCCACATGGTCTTTGATCATTTCGGCCTTTTCGGCGATGGTCGTGGGATCGCTGCCGCGGGGAGGACCGCACTCGGAGGTTACGGCCAAGTGACCCGCAGCCAGGACCTTTTCCAGTTTGCTCGGCGTTTTAACTGTCATGCTGCACATCCTCCCTGACGAGTTTGCGTGGGCCTCCGGCGCGATCGGAAGACCAGTCCTTGATGGGGGAAAGCTCTTCGTAAGCCTCGAGCTTGCCCAACAGTTTCAGGCGGTCCACGATGAGCTGCCAGGCACAGTCCACATCCTTGCTGATTTCGCATTTGCCGTTGGTGGAACCGCCGCAGGGGCCGTTCATGACCCGCTTGGCGCAGCGGGCGATGGGGCAGATGCCGCCCGTGCGGGCCAGGATGCACTGGCCGCAGGCCTGGCAGCGCTCGGTATAGAGCCCGAGCTCTTCGACGGCCCCCAGGAAAGTCGTGTTCAGTCCGGGGTAGATCGGTTTGGGGTACTTTTCGGCCATGAACTGCACGCCGATGCCGCAGGCCGTGCTCAGCACCGCGTCGGCCCAGCCGACTTTCTCCTCGGCTTTTTCGAAAAATTCATGCTCGCACTGGCGTTCGATGCCGGAGTCCTGGATTTCGATCTCGACCCCTTCCTGGGTGGCCTTCATGCGCAGCATGGAGGCCAGGATTTCGGCCTCCTTGTTACCGCCCTGCTGGCAGACGGCGACACAGGTGTTGCAGCCGAACACCAGCACCTTTTTGTGATCTTTGATGTACTCCCAGATTTCTTCAAGAGGTTTCTGCTCGCCAACGATCATGGCTGTTATCTCCTTTCGCGCGCCTGAAGTGCAAGCCGTATCGGAGAAGGTCCGATACCGCGGATCTTTTCCGTAAATTCATTGCAGATCTCGGCCCAGCGCGGCCCCATGGCCGCCGAAAGATTGTACATCTCCAGGCGCTCGGGATCGAGGCCCACCTTGGGCAGAAGGGTTTTCAGATAGCGGACCCGCTGGGCAGCATTGGTATTTCCTTCCAGGAAATGGCATTGGCCCTCCAGTCACCCGGCCACGAAAAGGCCGTCCACCCCCCTTTCGAAGGCGCGCAGTACATAGCTGTGGTCCAGCTTGCCGGTGCAGGGCAGGCGAATGATCTTGACGTTGTAAGCATACGACAACCGCATGACGCCGGCCAGGTCGGCCGCGGCAAAGGCGCAGTAATGACAGGCGAAGGCCAGAATGCTTGGTTGCCAGTCGGCGGGAATCTCCCTCACGGGTTCGATGGAGGGGGTTTCCGCCGGAGCGGCCGCTTGCGCTTGTACGGTCATGGTGTTCGGTCTCCCTGTGGTAGCGTTTAGAAAAAAGTTCCTCAGGCCTTGGCGAAGTTCTCCTCGGTGGCGGCGTCGATCATGGCGTCGATCTGGTCGTCGCGGAAGCAGTTCACCTGGAAGGCCTTGGCCGGACAGATCCCGGCGCAGATGCCGCAGCCGGTGCAGATGACTTCGTTGTGGCTCACTTTTCCGTCTTCGTCGATGAAGGGCGATCCGAAGGGGCACACCCGGAAGCAGGCCAGGCACGACATGCAGATGTCCCGGTTGTGCTTGGAAATGATCCCGGAAACCGCAAGCTTGTCGTGGGAGAGCAGCACGCCGGCACGTCCGGCGGCCGCCAGGGCCTGGCTTACGGTTTCGTCCAGGTTTTTGGGGGCGTGGGCCAGGCCGGCCACGTAGAGCCCTTCACTGGGGAAATCCACGGGCCGCAGCTTGACGTGGGCTTCCAGAAAAAAACCGTCCGCGTTGCGGGTGAGCTTGTACTGCTTGCCCACCTTTTCCGTCAGGGGATGGGGTCGCAGGCCGGTGGATAGGACCACCACGTCGGGGGACAGGCGCACGTCGCGGTTCAGCACGTAGTCGAAGGCCTCGACCTGGATGCGGTCGCCGGAAACCTCCACCCGGGGCTTGGCCTCCCGTTCGAAGCGCACGAAGAGAACGCCCAGGTCGCGGGCCTTCTGGTAGAAGTCCTCGCGCAGCCCGTAGGTGCGGATGTCGCGATACAGAATCGTGACCTGGGCCTGGGGGGACTTCTCCTTGATGGCGATGGCGTTCTTGATGGCGTCCTGGCAGCAGATCCGGGAGCAGAAGTTGTGCGGTTCCTCCCGGGACCCCACGCACTGGATCATGAGGTAGTGCTTGTGGCCGGGATCGAGGCCCTCGGCGATCTGCTTTTCAAGCTCACGCTGGGTGATGACCTGCTCGCTTTCCTGGTAGCCGTATTCCTCGGGTGTGTACTCGACCCCCCCCGTGGCCGCCACGATCACGCCGTGTTCGAATTTGTCGCCGTTGGTCAAGGTGGTCCTGAAGCTGCCCACGTACCCTCCGGTGTCTTCCACCTCGGCGCCCAGGTGGACGCTGATGCGCGAATGGGCCTCCACGGCGCCGATGCGCTCCTTGACGAAGGCCTGCACGTCGCTGCCGTCCAGAGTGCGGTAGACGCCGCCGGCCAGGCCGCCCAGGTGGTCGTCCTTTTCCACCAGGTGCACATCGAAACCCTGGTCGGCCAGGGACAGGGCCGAGGTCATTCCGGCGACGCCGCCCCCGATGACCATGGCCGCGGGGGTGACGTCCACCGCGTCGGTATGCACCGGGTCCAGCAGGCGCGCCTTGGCCACGTTCATCTTGACGATTTCCTTGGCCTTCCGGGTGGCGATTTCTTTCTGCCCCATGTGGCACCAGCTGCACTGCTCCCGGATGTCGGCCAGTTCGAAGAGGTACTTGTTGAGGCCGACCTCGCGGATGGTGTCCTGAAACAGCGGGGCGTGGGTGCGCGGCGTGCAGGAGGCCACGATGACGCGGTTGAGCTTCTGCTCCTTGATGACCTCCTTGATCATTTCCTGCCCGTCCGGGGCGCAGGCGTACATCAGGTCGCCGGAGTAGGCCACGCCGGGCACCTCCCGCATCTCCTCGGCCACACCCTTGACGTCCACGGTTTGGGCGATATTGATCCCGCAGTGGCAGACGAAGACGCCCACCCGGGGTTCCTGGCCGGTGATATCGGTTTCCGCGGGCAGATCCTGGACCGTGATTTCCGTGCCGCGGGCTTCCCCCAGGAGGGCCATGCTGCGCCCGGCCACGGCACTGCCCTGGGCCACGGTTTCCGGGATGTCCTTGGGGCCCTGGAAGGTGCCGGTGACATAGACCCCCGGCCGGCTCGTATCCACCGGTTCCAGGGTCGAGGTTCGGGCGAAGCCGTGCAGATTGGAATCGATGCCGAAGGTGCGGGCGAAGGCGACCGCGTCGGCATGGGGCTGGAAGCCGATGGACAGCACCACCATGTCGAAGGCTTCGTCGATCAGGGTGCCGTCCTCGGCGGCATAGCGCATCACCAGGTTGCCGGTGTCCGGATCTTCCTTCACGTCGGAGACCATGGTGCGCCGATAGGTCACCCCGTATTGGGTTTTGGCCCGGTCCACATATTTGTCGAAGTCTTTTCCGAAGGCCCGCATTTCCATGTAGAAAATCGTCGGCTCGATGGCGCCGTCGTGCTCCTTGGCGATGACGGCCTGCTTGGTGGCATACATGCAGCACACCGATGAGCACCAGGGATTGGCATTGTGCGGATCGCGCGAGCCCACGCATTGAATCCAGGCGACCTTGCGCGGATGTTTCTCGTCCGAGGGCCGTTTGATTTCGCCGGAGAAGGGCCCCGAGGCGGACAGGATGCGTTCGAACTGGAGCGAGGTGACCACGTTGGGCCAGCGGCCGAAGCCCAGCTCCTGGCGCACCCGGGGGTTGTAGCGGTCGAGCCCCGGGCTCAGGATGATGGCCCCCACCTGCAGGTCGTAATCCTTGTCCGTGTCATCGAAATTGATGGCGCCGGTGTCGCAGAATTTCTCGCAGGCCTTGCAGCGGCCCCGCTGCAGGAAAAGGCAGGCGTCCGGGTCGATCACGCGGGTATTGGGCACGGCCTGGGGCAGGAGGGAATAGATGGCCTTGCGCTTGCTCAGGCCCTGCTCGAACTCGCTGACCACCAGCTTGGGGCATTTTTTCTCGCAGGCGCCGCAGCCGGTGCATTTTTCGGCGTCGACATAGCGGGCCTTCTCGTGGATGCGGACGGTGAAATCGCCCGGCACGCCGTCGACCCCCGTCACCTCGGCCAGTGTGTGGAGCACGATGTTGGGGTGCCGTCCGACCTCGACCATCTTGGGGGAGATCATGCACATGGAGCAGTCGCCGGTGGGGAAGGTCTTGTCCAGCATGGACATGGTCCCCCCGATGGAGGGGGCCTTCTCGATCATGTGAACCTTGAAGCCGCTGTCCGCCAGATCGAGGGCGGCCTGCATCCCGCCGATGCCGCTCCCGGCAATCAAAACCGATCCGCGCTTGGTGCTATTTCCCTTGTTCTTCATGTTGCTCCAACTCCTTCAAGAGTGTTGTGCCGTCAACGAAGTGCCGGTCCGTCTGCAGCTCTGCGGGTTCGATGTCCAGGGCCGCCCCGAGGATTTCGGTGATGAAGAATACCGGCAGGCGCTCTTCAATGTCGTGCTTGCGGCAGATGGCCTCCTGCTGGGCGTCCAGATTCATCTGGCACATGGGGCAGGTGGTGACGAAACAATTGGCGCCGCGGGCCAGGGCCTCCTTCATGATGTGGGCCATGAGGTTGTGGGCCGTGTCGAGGTCGTTCACCGACGCCGAGGCGCCGCAGCAGGCGGTTTTGTGGTTCCAGTCGATCGTTTTGATGTTGAGCGCCCCCAGGACGCGTTCCATTCCCTGGGGGTTTTCCACATCGTCGGGCACCGGCACATCGTACGGAAAGCGGGTCAACATGCATCCGTAATAGCAGACCGGCCGCAGGCCCGTCAGCTTGTGGACCACGCGGTCCTTGAGAGCGCCGGCGGCGATGCGGGCCTCCAGCGCTTCCAGAATCGAGGAGACCTTCAGTCCCCCGCCGACGGGGGCGCCGAGTTCGCTGTTGATGGCGTCCTTGAGGGCCCCATCGTCCTCCATGCGGCGTTGGGCCACGATGGTGCGCGAATAACAGGCCGAGCAGGGGATGACGATTTCCGAAAACCCGTCGCGCTCGGCGATGCCGATATTGCGGGCCGGCATGGCCACCGCCATGAAATCGTCCACCTTGCCCGCCGACGTGGCGCCGCAGCAGTTCCAGTCATCGATTTCGACCAGTTCCGCGCCCAGCGCGGAAAAGATGCGCCGGCTCTGGACGTCGTAGAGGGCCGACGACTGCTGCAGGGAACATCCGGGGTAATAGGCTAGTTGCATGGTGCTCCTCTCCTCGGTGCTTTATTGAGTGGCGCGCTCTCGGGATTTGCGCTGCAGGGCCTTGATTTCCTTGCGGCCCTTGGCCATCAGGAACCCGAAGTGCATGCGCCGCATGCGGGTCATCTGCATGCCGAGACGGGCCTGGGCTTTCAGTTCCGCGACGATGGCATTGAATTCCCGGGTCTTGACCTTGCGCAGGGCATACTTCATTTCGTAGGCCCCCATGAATTCCATTTCGTTGACGCGTCCCCAGCGCAGGCCCGAGCGCACGAAGGCGTCGTGAAAATCGGCGATTTTGGGCTGCAACGGTTCCAGGTGCTCCTCTTTGGCCATCTTTTTCAGTGTTTCGGTGATCCGCGCGGTCTGGATGTTATTGGGGCAGCGGGTGCCGCAGGTGTAGCAGGACACGCATTTCCAGACCAGTTGGTTGCTCAGGGCCTGCTCCCGATCCCCCAGCACCACCATCCGGATCAGCAGGTTGGGGGTGAAGTAATCGGTTTCGTCGCCCACGCTGCAGCCCGCCGCGCAGCGACGGCATTGGTAACAGGCGCTGAGGTTCTGGCCGGAGCGTTCCATGACCTCGGCCAGAAAGGGTTGGGCGTGATGGGGATTGATGTCGAAAGCGGGTACGGCCATGAATCGTTCCTCCCTCGTTGCGGGATATGATGGCGCTTGAGCCGGTTTTTGTACCGCCGCCACCCCGGCTCTGCGGAAAGGGCCGTAGGCGAGAGGTGCCGGGGGCATGCCGCCGCATCGGCGGACGCTAGGGCCCGAGGGGCCATGACGGCGAAAGGTTGCCATGCAGGCAAAACAGCAACCATTATGCCAGCCTGTTCGGCCGCAGGGGGGGTGGTATTATTTATTTAAATTACAGAATGTTAAGGTATGAACGAACCCATGCCGGGCCGTTGTCGAGGGCACGGGGGCGCGCCGGAGCTGTCCCAATTTGGAACGGTTGAAAAGGGATTTTTAAATAATTAAGGGAGTTATTATAAATATGCCATTTTGGCACGGTCTATTTTGGCAGATATTCTTCGGGTAGGACAAGAGGCTTTCCGGGAGGGGTGGGCGCCGGCCGCTGCCGGCGCCCGCCGGGGGATCAGTTGCGATGTTTTTCCTGCTCTTCGGGGGAAAGGGTCCAAAACGGCGTCCCATCGCTGGTGACGCGGACCTTGAACTCGAAAAATTCGCCTTTCTTGATTTTGGAGGCCATGAAGACGAACTCCCCATCGATTTCGGCCCAGACGCCCTTGACCTTGACCCGGTCGCCCCGGCGCAGGCCGATGTCCTGGGGCCCTGCGAACCATTCCGGGCAGACATGCACCACGGTCTCGTAATCCTCGGCCTCTTCCACGAGGATGGCGGTGGCCGGTGCCATGCCCGGCATGGGCACGACCGTGTAGATTTTCTTGACAGATCCCTTGAAGGAATCCATTTCGCGGGCATCGTAGAGTTTGTTGTAGGGGGCATCCTTTTCCCAGCCGGCCATGTCGCGGGTCGTCCCCTGGGCCGCGACGGTGCCCGCCGCCGTGACGAGGACGAGGATGGCCAGGACCTGCCGGATGAAACGCAATGGGTGCTGCATGGGTCCCTCCCGATGTGAGGTGGTCGTTTCAGCGGGTTCGAAACCCCATCGAACCGTTTCAGGCGCACGCGCCCTGCGTCCTCAACATAGGATTTTTCATGCGGATGGCAAGGCGGGTCGCCGTAGGTCGCCGCGGGTCAGGCCGCCAGGTCTTCCGAAGGGGGTGTCTCCAGGTGCAGACGGCGGGCCTCCATTTCCCAGTAATAAATGAACTCCTCGAGGTTGCTGT
>CAYMQN010000019.1:11993-18560 GCA_964392545.1 uncultured Desulfobacteraceae bacterium | reverse complement strand
TTGTCCGCGTCCCAATAGGCGTATTGATCCAGATCCTGGCTGAGAAAATCGTTCCAGAACAGGTCAACCAGCGTCTCTTCGGTGATGGTGGCGTACATGAAGGTCGTGCGCAGCTCGAAACATTTCATGTTGGGAATGAGGTTGCACTGGGGCTCCCAGGTCACCTGCCGGGTGGACGGGTCCTCGACTTTGCGGAAGGTCACGGGACTTCCCGAGTTGAATACGAATTCGAGCAGCTTGTTGCGCTGGTCGCAGAACCACCACCAGTCCGAGGCGCTGTCGTAAACAATGTGGCGGGCCGGACCGTTGGTTTGCAGATGATGGCGCAGGTCCTCGGGCGTTTTCAATTTGAGCTGAACGACATCGTTGTAATCCACCGTAAGGCAATCCTCATCTGTGATTCGGTCAAAAAAGATGACGGTATCATAGCATTTCCCCGTCCGTGAAAACAGTGTTTTCGGGGGTTGCCGGTTTACCGGATACCGTCACAGGAGCTTGATGACGGCCAGGGTGATGTCGTCGTCCTGACCCGGGCCGGTGAAGTCCGTCACGGCCTGGAAGATAGCCTCCCCTGTCAAACCTGTGACGAGCGCCATCCGGCTGGCGGGAAGGATCCGCCCGAGGATGACGGTCTTTTTGTATAACCCCAAGAAAATAAATGCAATTCCCTATTTCAAGAGAGGGGGCGGTGGATGGCCTGACTTTTGCTTCCTGCCTATGGAAGGGCTGGATCCGCAGCGCGACAGGCCGCGGATCGCTCAAGGCGGGGGCGCGGACGCCTCCCGCTAACCATGCCATTGCCAAACGGAGCTACGATGTCTCCCGACACCCTCATCGCCCGCAAGAAACACGCGCGTTCCTCCGGTGGCCGGATGCAGCCCATCGGCCTGGATATCGGTACGGCCAATATCGTCGTCTACACCGCCGGCGCCCAGGGGGAAGCCATCCAACGGGAAGCCAATGCCTTCTTCACGGTGCCCGCGATGCCCAACACCCGCAAGATCCTGGAGGACAAGGCGGTGCGCTTTTTTGAAAAGGGCGACCGTCTGCACGTCATCGGCAACGCCGCCGAGGAGTTCGCCAATATCCTGGGCGGCACCACCCGGCGCCCCATGGAGAACGGCCTGGTGAACCTGAAGGAAGACGACGGCATCCAGGTGATCCAGGCCATCCTGGATCCGATGATTCCGCCGCCGGAAAAAAAGGGGCAGCGCATCTGGTTCAGCGTGCCGGGCGACCCCCTGGATCAACCCGGGGCCGTCATGTTCAACGCATCGATTTTCAAAACCTACCTCAAAGCCCGCGGCTATGCGCCCCAGCCCATCAACGAAGCCATGGCCGTGGTGGCGGCGGAACTGGCCGATCAGCATGCCACCGGCATCGGCATCAGCCTGGGGGGCGGGATGTGCAACATCTGTTTTTCCTACCTTTCGATCCCGGCGGTGACCTACAGCATCCAGAAGGGGGGCGACTTTATCGATCAGACCGTGGGGCGCTCGGTGGGCGAGCCCGCGACCAAGATCAAGGGCATCAAGGAGCAGGCCTTGAATCTGGGGCTCGCGCCCCGCAACAACGTCGAACACGGGCTGCATGCCGCCTATGACGATCTGTTCGCCACCCTTGCCGCGAGCCTGGCCGAGGTCCTGAGCGGGGCGGACACGGTGCCCCGGCTCAAGCAGCCGGTTCCGCTGGTGCTGAGCGGCGGCACGGTTCTGCCCCCCGGCAGCCGGGAGCGCTTCGAGGCGGTTCTGGCCGAGGTCGACCTGCCCGTGGCGATTTCCAACGTGATCGAAGCCCGCGATCCTTTGCTGGCCACGGCCAAAGGCGCCTATCTGATGGCGTTGGCGGATGATGAACGCTGACGGCGCCCAAAGCGTTGCCATCTACGCCGCCAAAACCGTACGCGGTCAGATCATCGCCCGCTCCCTGACCCTGTGCGGCATTGCGGCCACCCTCGACGCCGACCCCCGGGCCGCTGTGGCCAGGATCGAAGCGGGAGAGGCGGCTTTGCTGGTGGTGGATGTCAACAACCACCTGCAGGCGGAAATCGGCCTGCTGCGCTCCCTGGCCGCGCATCTGTCCGGCAGCCTTCTGGTGACCCACACCAATCCCCGCGATCGGTCGGCCCTCGAGGGCCTGGGGGTGGCGGCCGGCGCCTGTCTCGGCGGCCCCCTGGATCCGGAGGAGATCCTCGTCGCCGTAAAGGCCTTTTTCGCCGCAGGGCGGATGCCCTCCGATTTTAACGGAGCGGCGGGCGGCCGCCGCTGGCGCTCCGCCGAACGCACCCGCCGGATTCGCCGCCAGGTCCGCCAAGCGTTCGAGCAGGCTGTTATGGCGCCCCGGCGGGGGTTGGCCAAATGGCGGGCCGGAACACGCCGCTGGTCGCCGGTGCTGCGTCCAGTGCGCCTCATCCTCCTGGCCGCCGTGGCGTTGAGCGCCGGCGCGACGGCCGGCTATCTCTTCTGGTGCCTCTCGACCCTTCCCGAAATCGATCGGCTCAACCAGTTTTCCCCTTTCAAGGCCTCCAAACTCTACTCCCACGACAACCAGCTGCTGGCCGAACTCTACGAACAGCGGCGCACGCCGGTGGCGCTGGCCGTAGTGCCTCGGCATGTGCGCCAGGCCTTCGTGGCCGTGGAGGACGCCCGCTATTTCCAGCACAGCGGCATCGATCCCATCCGCATTGCCGGTGCGCTGTGGGCCGACCTCAAGGCCGGCGGCTATCACCAGGGCGGCAGCACGATCACCCAGCAGCTTTCCAAGATGATCTTTCTGACGCCCGAAAAGACCATCACCCGCAAGGTCAAGGAGATGGCCATCGCCCTGCTGCTGGAGCGCCGCTACTCCAAGGAGCGGATTCTGGAGCTGTATCTCAATCAGGTCTACTTCGGCAGCCGGGCCTACGGCCTCGAAGCGGCGGCCCAGGCCTATTTCGGCAAAACGGCCGCCGCGCTGTCCCTGGCGGAAGGCGCTCTCCTGGCCGCCCTGCCCAAGGCGCCGAGCGCCTATTCCCCCTTCCGGAATCCGCAACGCGCCCGCGCCCGCCGGGATTACGTTCTGGATCGCATGCTGGCCTGCGGCATGATTTCCAAAGCCGAGCACGCCGGGGCCCTGCGGGAACCGCTGCCCGCGGTCTACCACGGGCGGCCTTACCGCGCCCCCTATTTCGTGGACCACTGCCGCAAACGTCTCGAAGCGGCCTACGGCGATCGCCTGGCCACCAGCGGTCTGACGGTCTATGCGACCCTCGATGCACGCCTGCAGGCCGCGGCCGAAGATGCCGTGCGCCGGGGCGTGGCCCGGATGGCCGAGCGGGGCGTGGTCGGCGTGCAGGCCGCCCTGGTGGCCCTGGCCCTCGACTCGGGCAGCATCAAGGCCATGGTGGGGGGCACCGATTATGCCCGCACGCAGTTCAACCGGGCGACCCAGGCCATGCGCCAGCCCGGATCGGCCTTCAAACCTTTCGTCTACCTGACGGCCCTGGAAAACGGTTTCCAGCCGGATTCGCCGATTCAGGACGAGCCCGTGACGATCACCGTCAACAACGGCCGCCAGACCTGGCAACCGCGCAACTACACGGGCCGCTTCCGCGGCGAGGTGACCCTTCAGGAGGCCCTGAGCCGCTCGATCAATGCCGCCACCGTGAACTTGGCGCTGCACGTGGGGCTCGACCGGATCATCGCTACGGCGCACCGCCTGGGCATTGAAAGCAAGCTCTACCCGTATTATCCGACCGTCCTGGGCGCTTCCGAGGTAACCTTGCTCGAACTGACGGCCGCCTACGGCTCCCTTGCCACCGGAAGGCGCTTGCGGCCCGTCGGCCTGGACCGGATTATCGACAAAGGGGCGGCCAGCATCTGGGACCCGGGGAGGCCGGCCCCGGCCGTCCTGTCCGAAGCGACCGTGGCGGCCATGCGCCGCATGCTGGCCGCGGTGGTCCGTGACGGAACAGCCCGCCGGGCGCTTTGCCTGGAGCGGGCGGTCTACGGCAAGACAGGGACCTCCAACGCCAATGCGGATGCCCTGTTTATCGGTTTCGATGAGGATCTCGTGGTCGGGGTCTGGGTCGGCCGCGACGACCGCACGCCCATCGGCCCCAAGGAGACCGGGGGGCGGGCCGCCCTGCCCATCTGGGTCGAATTCATGCGGCGCACCCCTTCCGCTACGCTCCTGGCGGGCCCCGTTCCCGCAAACTGATGCGCCCCCTAAACGGGCGGCATCCTCAGGCGGTCCACCCGCTCTTGACTTCTGGCACGGCAAGGGTAAAGTGCTAGCGGGAAGGATCCGCGCATGCCTGCATCGAAATCCATGGACACCCTGGCCACCACGGTCCTCAATTCGCTTTCGGCGCATATCGCCATCCTGGACGCCGAAGGTGTCATTCTGGAGACCAACCAGGCCTGGCAGCGCTTCGCCGCCGACAATGCCGCCGGCCTCGAGCCTGCCGACGCCGCGGGGCTCGACTATTTGGCGATTTGCGATGCCGCCGAAGGCCCCGGCGCGCGCGATGCCCACAATGTGGCCGAGGGTATCCGGCAGGTCATCCGGGGCGAGGTGGCGGAGTTCCTCTACGACTATCCCTGCCACTCCCCCTCCGGCAAACACTGGTATTACATGCGGGCCATTCGCACCACCCATCACGAACCGCTGCGGGTGGTGGTCAGCCATGAAGACATCACGGCCCTCAAATTGACCGAGGAAGCCCTCCGGCGCAGCCGGCAGACCCTGAACGAGCAGGCCCGCAGCCTGGAGGAGTCCAACATCGCCCTCAAGGTTCTGCTCGAGCAGCGGGACCGCGACCGGCTGGAGCTGGAGCGCAAGGTGCTCGCCAACGTCAAGGGCCTGGTCCTGCCCTACATCGACAAATTGAAGGGGGCCCGCTTGAAGCCCCGGGAGCGCACCCTGGTCGAGATCGTCGATGCCCACCTGCAGGACATCATCTCGCCGCTGCTCCAGAGCATGGCCAACGCGGACATCGTCCTGACCCCCCAGGAGATGCAGGTGGCGGCCTTGATCAAGGACGGCCGCAGCAGCAAGGAGATCGCCGAGGTACTGCATATCTCGGAAGCCACCGTAAACTTCCACCGCAAGAACCTGCGCACCAAATTCGGCCTGAAGAACCGCCGGGTCAATCTGCGCAGTTATCTCATTTCCATGGCTTGATTTCTTGCCGAAGTCCCTTTAAGGGAGATGGAGATCCCCCATAGAGACCCACCCTGGGACCCTGCCGGAGAGAACTATGAAAGTCTATTTCGATGATGCCTTCTACCCGGTGTATACCGCCGATCCCGCGGCGGCGGCGGGCAGGATGGAGGCCATGGTGGCCGCCCTCGCGGATCCTCACACCTTCGCACCCATCACCCCCGCCGAGGAAATCGACCTGCTGCGCGTGCACAGTCCGCGGCACCTGGCCTACGTGCGGGATCGTGGGCTCTACGACATCGCGGCCCTGGCCGCCGGCGGTGCCATCCAGGCGGCACGGGCCGGCCTCGCCGCGCCGGCGTTTGCCCTTGTCCGCCCCCCCGGCCACCACGCCTCGGCGGACAGTGCCTGGGGTTTCTGCTATGTCAACAACATGGCCGTGGCGCTAACCTGCCTCAAGGCCGAAGACCGCATCGGGCGGGCCCTGGTGCTGGACTTCGACCTGCATTTCGGTGACGGCACCGTCAACATCCTCGGCGGGCAGCCCTGGGTGACCCTTGTCAACCCCGAGGCCGGTTCGGCCGACCGCTACCTCGATCTGGTCGAAACGGCCCTGGCGGTCGACGATATCGACCTCATCGGCGTCTCCGCAGGGTTCGACAACCACCGGCAGGACTGGGGGGGACTGCTGGGCACCGAGGACTACGAGACGATCGGACGCATGGTGCGGCAGGCCGCCGATCGCAACAGGGGCGGCTGTTTCGGGGTCCTGGAGGGAGGCTACAACCACCATGTGCTGGGCGGCAACGTGCGGGCGTTTTTGAGGGGGCTGGACGCCCCACCGAAATGATTTTCTACCGAGGTTCCCATTGGCAGGACCGCTTACAAAATTCAGCTTTTGGACCGCACCCGCAAAAATAAAGACATCCTACAAGGTGTCGATCTTTTTTCTGCTGCTGATGGGCTATTTCGCCTGCGCGCCGTGGCTGCTGATGCATTTGGGAAGCTTCTCGCGCATCTTTGTCTTCGCCTTTACCCTGCCGGCCGCTTTCTTCTGGGGATGGAAGGGGGGTGCGGCCGTTTCCCTGGCAACGCCGATTCTGGTTTTGGCGCTTCATGCGATCAGCGGGGTGCCGTTCAGCGGAGGCGCCATCGGACCGCTTTTCCTGCTGGTGGTGAACGTGATCGTCGGTTGGATGTGCGACCTGAGTCTGCGACTCGAAAAGGAGCTGGAAGAAAAAAATCGGGCGGAACGGGAACTGCAGCGGCACCAGGCCCATCTGGAGGAACGGATCCGGGCGCGCACCGCCGACCTGACCCGGGCCAATGCCGAGCTCCAGCAGGAGATCGCCGAACGCCGGCAGGTGGCCAAGGCCCTGCGGGAAAGCGAGGAGAAGTATCGTCTTCTGGTGGAAACCGCCAACG
>CAYMQN010000019.1:0-11893 GCA_964392545.1 uncultured Desulfobacteraceae bacterium | reverse complement strand
AAGGCCCTGCGGGAAAGCGAGGAGAAGTATCGTCTTCTGGTGGAAACCGCCAACGCTTGAACGGCGAGGGGCCGCCTTCGGACTATGCCTTCAGGATCACCACCAAGGCCGGCATCCGGCGCTGGGTCCATATCAATGCGGCCCTGACAAACTGGGAGGGCCGGCCGGCCACGATCAATCTCATCCGGGACATTACGGAACAACGGCAGCTCGAGGAGCGGCTTCGCCAATCCCAGAAAATCGAATCCATCGGCACATTGGCGGGTGGTATCGCCCACGAGTTCAACAACATCCTGGGCATCATTCTCGGAAATGCCGAAATGGCGCTCTATGACGTCCCCGGGGGGAGCCCGGCGGCAGGATGCCTGCAGGAGATCCGCACCGCGTCGCTGCGGGCCAGGGACGTGGTCCAGGGGATCTTGAGGTTCGCCCGCATCGCCCCGGCGGAAAGGAAACCCGTTCGTGTGGCAGCCGCTGCCGCGGAATCCCTGAGCCTGCTGCGGGCGACCATCCCCACGACCATCGACATCCGGCAGACGATTGTCTGCGATGGGGAAACGATTCTGGCGGATCAGACCGAGATCCATCAGATCCTCATGAATCTTTACGGACATGACCATGCCGGAGATGGCGGGGGATCGCCTGGCAATGGAACTTCTGGGCATCCGCCCCGACCTGGCGATTATTCTCTGCACGGGCCACAGCGACCGGATGGATGCCGAACGCGCGGCAGATCTCGGGCTTGCCGGCTATTGCCTGAAACCCCTGGACCTCGAGACCCTCGCCAAAGAGGTCCGCAAGGTCTTGAATGGCGACAGGGCTCTACACTCGTGACGCCTCTATCGCCGCTTTCATCATCACGGCGTCCTCGAACGGCTTGGGGGTTTCGCAAATGAGGGTGGCCTGCTTGGCATGCGCGGTCAGGGCGGCCAGCAGGGGACGGAAATGGGCGGCTTGCATACGGATGTGCTTTTTCTCCCCCTTGGGGCCGTATTCGATGCCCGAAAAATGGGCGTGGAAGGTGCGCGGCAGCAGCGGCATCAAGGCATCGTAGTCGATCAGGCCCTGGTTGCGGGCGAAGAGGTGGGCGAAGTCCACGGTGATGCCGCAGCCGGTGTCCTGCATCAGGCCCAGCAGTTCCTCGGTGGACCCGAACTGGGAGGGCTTGCCGGTGATTTCCGGGCAGAGGACGACCTGCCAGCCGGCCTTGCGGACGCAGCGCTGGAGGTCTTCGATCTCCCCCCGGATCAGGTCATAGGTCTCCCGGGGCGTGCGCTTCTGGTAGAAGCCGGCGTGGAAGACCACGTTGCGGGCCCCCATCAGGTGGGCCCGGTGGCAGCTGTCGAGGATGCGCTGCCGGCTGGCGATCAATTTGGCTTCCTCGTAGGAGGCCAGGTTGATGTAGTAGGGGGCGTGCACCGAGAGCGGGATGCCGAGGTCACGGGCCAGTGCGCCGACGGCTTCGGCCATCTCGGGCTTCATGCGCACGCCGTAGGTGAATTCGATCTCCATGCACTCCAGGCCCCGCCGGGCCACTTCCCGAAGCCCGTCGAGATGCCCATGACCGCCGCTGCCCGCCGGTCCGACCCGAATGGACGCCCTTGCCGCTGTCGTGTTCATCCGTCCGACCCTATCACAATTTGCACGAAAGCCATCCGTCATAAAACGTCATCCCGGCGGAAGCCGGGATCTCTCACAATTGCATGCCGTAAGCCCAATGAGATGCCGGCTTTCGCCGGCATGACGGGCGAAAATGGAATATGGTATCAATTGCGACACAACCTCGCATGCGGGGATCCGGGCCTTTCAATGGGTTCTGGACTCCCGCATCCGCGGGAGTGACGGCATAGGGACTTTTCCCGCCCCGCATCGCCGATATTCGGCGCGGGACAAAGGGAACTCAATCCAAAACCATAAAACGTATCTTCAAGCTTTCGTCAAATCAAGTTTGGGCGCAAGCCCAAACTTGTATTGACAACTTGACCAAATCGTGGGTATTGTCGCATCGTCCTCTTCAAGGAAGGCTGCACCGATGCTGAACACCGAATCCCCTTTGCCGCTCTATCAACAATTGGTGGACGTCTTGACCCGCCGGATCCGGGCGGGGGAGTACACCCCCGGCGATCGGATTCCGTCCGAACACCAACTGGCGGCCGTCTTCGGCATCGGGCGGCCCACGGTGCGCCAGGCCCTGGACGTGCTGGTGCGCCGCCGCATGCTGGTGCGCCGGCGGGGCTCGGGAACCTATGTGGCGCCGCGGGAACACGAGGTGGACCTGTTCTCCCTGGCGGGCACCACCTCCGCCTTTCAACGCAAGGGCTTGACGGTGGACACCCGGGTGCGGCGCCGGATGCAGCGCATAACGGTCGACGGCGGGGGGGACAACCCCTTCGACGGGGGACCGGCCTTTTTCTTCTCGCGCCGCAGTTGCGTGGACGGTGTTCCGGTGCTGGTGGAGGATCTCTATCTGCATCCCGAGCTTTTCGACGGCATCGACCGGATCGATCTGGAGGGCCGCTCGGTTGCGGCCATCGTGGCTGAACGCTACTACATGCGGCCCACCCATGGGCGGCAGACCTTCCGCATCGCCTACCTGCAGGGCCCGCATGCCCTGGATCTCGGTGTTTCGGCAGCGACCCCCGTCCTGGCCGTCAAACGTTATCTGAATTTCCCCCCGGCGGACAACGCCATCTATGCCGAGCTCTTTTGCCGGACGGATCAATTCGTGTTTTCCCAGACCATTGGAGGACTGGCGGATGGATAAACGAGGTTATTTCTCGGATTTCGGCGGCGCCTATCTCCCTGAGATCCTGGTGGCCACTTTCGACGAACTGGCCGCCGCGTTCGAGCGGGCCAAGGCCGATCCGGCCTTCTGGCAGGCCTACGAGACGATCATGGGCGCCTACTCCTGCCGGCCCACGCCGCTGACCCCGGCCGACAACCTGACCCGCCATTTCGGCGGGGCCCGGATCTTCATCAAGCGCGAGGATTTGAACCACACCGGCGCCCACAAGGCCAACAACGTCATGGGCCAGGGCCTGCTGGTGCAGCGCATGGGCAAGTCCCGGGTGATCGCCGAAACCGGCGCCGGCCAGCACGGTGTGGCCACGGCCACCATGGCGGCCAAATTCGGTTTCGACTGTACCATCTACATGGGCGAGGTGGACGTGGAGCGCCAGCGCCCCAACGTCTTCTGGATGGAGCAGTTGGGCGCCGAGGTGGTGCCGGTCAAGGACGGTACCCGCATCCTGAAGGACGCCATCAACCAGGCCTTCCGCGACTGGGTCTCCAACATGGACACCACCCACTACGTCCTGGGGACGGCCTGCGGGCCCCACCCCTTTCCGGAAATGGTGGCCTGGTTCCAGTCCATCATCGGACGGGAGGCCCGCAAGCAAATCCTGGCCCGTGAAGGCCGATTGCCGTCCCGGGTGTATGCTTGCGTGGGCGGCGGCTCCAACGCCATGGGGATTTTCAGCGGCTTCCTGGAAGACGAAGGGGTCGAACTGGTGGGGGTCGAGGCCGGGGGCCGCGGCCTGGCCTCCGGCGAACACGCCTCCCGCCTGTGTTCCGACGACGCCGCCGTCGGCGTGGCCCAGGGCTACAAGACCTATTTTCTCCAGGACGCCCAGGGCCAGATGAAGGAGACCCACAGCATCGCGGCCGGCCTCGATTACGTGGGGGTTTCGCCGATCCTCTCCCACCTCAAGGAAACCGGCCGGGCCCGTTTTACGGCGGCCACCGACGACGAGGTGGTGGACGCCATGCGGCTGACGATCCGCAAGGAAGGGCTGATCCCGGCCCTGGAGTCGGCCCATGCTTTCGTCCAGGCTTTCAAGGAGGCCCCCGCCATGGCTTCCGACGAGATCATCGTCATCAACCAGTCGGGCCGCGGCGACAAGGATATCTTCACCATCGCGGAGGCCTTCGAGGATCCCGGCTGGCGCGAATTCATCATCCAAAAGGCGGAGCGCTACAAGGCTTGAGTGTCCGGTGCGGCGCGCGACGACCGGTGCTCCCCCGCACTTTGGAAACCCCTATCGAAACCCTGACGTTTGACGAGGCCGTCATGCTTGAGACCTATTTGAGAGAGCGAAGAAAAGAGAAAGACATTCTGCTCATGACCCATATCGTTGCAGGCTACCCGGATTGGGAGACCTGCGACGATCTGGTGGCGGCCATGGTGGCGGCCGGGGTCGACCTGATGGAGCTGCAAATCCCGTTTTCGGAGCCTATCGCCGATGGTCCGGTGATTTTGAAAGCCAACCAGCAGGCCCTGGAGCGCGGCGTGACCGTGGCCGGTTGCCTGGCGTTCGGCCGCGAGATGGCCCAGCGCCATGCCATCCCCTTTCTCTACATGACCTACTACAATATCCTCTTCCGCCACGGGACCGCGCGTTTCGTGGAAGAGATGGCCGCCAGCGGCGTGCAGGGGGCCATCGTGCCCGATCTTCCGCCCGAGGAGGGGGATGGCTATCTGGCGGCCATGGCCCGGCATGGCCGACATCCGATTTTCATCTTTTCGCCCACCACCTCGGACGAACGGCTGCAGTACTTGGCCTCCTTCGCCAGCGGTTTCGTCTACTGTGTGGCCCGCAAGGGGGTCACCGGCATGGATACCCGTTTTTCGGAAGACCTGGAGGCTTATCTCGCCCGCTGCCGGCAAGCCACCGATTTGCCCTTGGCCCTCGGTTTCGGGGTCAAAGACAAGTCCGACGTGGACTTTCTCAAGGGCAAGGCCGACATCGCGGTGATCGGCACCCAGACTCTGCGCCTGGTGGATTCGCAAGGGGCGGGCGCCGTGGAGGATTTCATCCGCGGGCTGCGGTGAAGATCGCGACGCCGATCGGCGGCGCGATCTTGAGGATTCAAGGGTCCAAGGGATCGAGGGGCCGAGGGAGAAGATCCAAGAACAACCGACCCCTTTCACAATGGCCGCGCCGCAGCGAACAAGCACGGCGGGCGGCAGCAAAGGAGAAGGACCATGGCAAAACGGTTTGTGTTGATGGTATGTGCGGCGGCGCTGCTGGGGACCGTACCGGTCCTGGCAATGGAGCCGGTCAAGATCGGGATGATCACCACCCTTTCCACCAAGGCCGGCTATCTGGGGGAGGAGATTCGCGACGGCTTCAAACTGGCCGTCGACCAGGAAGACGGCAAGCTGGGCGGTGTACCGGTGAACCTCCTCGTGGACGACGACGCGCGCAAGCCCGGGAAGGCCAAGCAGATCGCCGACCGCTTCATTCAGCGCGACAAGGTCAAGATCATGACCGGCATCGTTTTCTCCAACGTGGCCATCGCCGTAGTGCCCAAGGTGGTGCGCGACGACGTGATCTACGTGAGTGCCAATGCCGGCCCGTCCCTGCTGGCCGGCAAGGGCTGCCACCCGAACTACTTCAACGTGGCCTACCAGAACGACAACATCGACGAAGTCGTGGGCCGGTATGTGACCGAAGCCGGCTTCGAGAAGGTTTACCTGCTGGCGCCCAATTATCCGGCCGGCAAGGACCACCTGGGCGGTTTCAAGCGCTACTACGAGGGCGACATCGCCGGCGAAGTCTATACCAAGCTGGGGCAGTCCGACTACGCGGCTGAGATTGCCAGCCTGCGGGCCGCCGCACCCGATGCGGTCTACTTCTTCCTGCCCGGCGGCATGGGTATCAATTTTCTCAAACAATACGCCCAGGCCGGCCTGAACCGGACCATTCCGGTGTTCGGTCCGGCCTTCTCCTTCGACGAGCGCCTGCTGCAGGCGGTCAAGGAAGCGGCCCTGGGGGTGAAGAACGGCTCCCAATGGTCCCACGATCTGGAAAACCCGGCCAACCGACAGTTCGTGGCCGCCTTTAAGAAGGCCTATGGCCGTACACCCACCCTATATGCCAGTCAGGGTTATGACGCCGCCCGGCTGCTGGGCAGCGCCCTGAAAGCGGTCGGCGGCGAGGTGTCCGACACGGAAGCCCTGCGGGCGGCCATCCGCAAGGCCGATTTCGAAAGCGTGCGCGGCAAGTTCGCCTTTTCCGCCAACCAGCACCCGGTGCAGGACCTCTACATCCGCGAGGTGGTCAAGACGGAGGACGGCACCTTTACCAACAAGACCTTGAAGGCGGTTTTTACGGATCATAGCAATATTTACGTCGAAGACTGTAAAATGGACTAATGCCTTTTCAGATACGGCATGAAATCGTTGTCGTTGTCAGTGACGCGATAGCGGAACGGTTGTCGTAATCGTAATCGGAGTATTTTGGCTTTCGGAAAAGCCGATTACGATCACGCCAACGACAACGATTACGAAAGCAACTAGAAGTCCTTTCGATGATTGCGGCACAGCCGTTTTCGCCGGGATGACGGGCGTTAAGGTTTAACTTCGAGACGATGCTGCTGTTTATCGAACAACTGTTGAACGGCCTCCAGCTGGGGATCATGCTCTTCTTGATGTCGGCCGGGCTGACGCTCGTGTTCGGCATCATGCAGGTCATCAACCTGGCCCACGGGTCGTTTTACATGATCGGCGCCTACGTGGGGGCCACGGTGACGTCGCGGACGGGCTCGTTCCTTCTGGGTGTGCTGGCCGCCCTGACGGCGGCGGCCCTGGCGGGGATGGTGGTGGAGCTGCTCGTGCTGCGCCGCCTCTACACAAAGGACCATCTCGACCAGGTGCTGGCCACCTTCGGGTTGATCATGTTTTTCAACGAACTGACCCGTATTATCTGGGGGCGGCAGCCCCTGTTCATGGATGTGCCGGCCTGGCTGTCGGGTAGCATCGCGCTCATTCCGGGGATACCCTATCCCAGCTACCGTCTGGCCGTGATCGCGGTGGGCGTTCTCGTGGCGCTGCTCCTTTATGTGCTGTTTACCCGCACCCGCATCGGCATGCAGATCCGCGCCGGGGCCGACAATCGCGAAATAGCCGGCGCCCTGGGGGTCAACATCCGCTTGCTCTACACCCTGGTGTTCGGCCTGGGCACCCTCCTGGCCGGACTGGCCGGGGTCATGGCCGGCCCCATCCTGGCCGTTGAAGCCGGCATGGGCGAGAGTATCCTGATCCTGACCTTCGTGGTGATCGTGATCGGGGGGATCGGCTCGATCCGCGGCGCCCTGGTGGGGGCCCTTCTGGTGGGGCTGGTGGACACCCTCGGCCGGGCCTTCCTGCCCCTGCTGCTGCGGCTGTTTCTCTCGCCGGCCTACGCCGACGGGGCGGCGGCCTCCCTGGCCTCCATGTCGGTCTATCTGCTGATGGCGGCCATTCTGGTGTGGCGGCCCAAGGGGTTGTTGCCGGCCCATGGCTGACGGCGGATGCCTTCATAACGTTGTCATCCCGGCCAAAGCCGGGATCCCCTCAATGGACGGCGGAGTTTGTAAGAAGATCCCGGCTTTGGCCGGGATGTCGACGGTTTGGGGCTATGGGAGCCGGAATATTCCCACAGCAGTCAAATTGACATCGGAAAGTCATTTGTGAATCGTAAATCCATTGTCATCGCTGCCGGTGCGTTTGTGCTGCTGGTGCTGCCCGTGGCGGCCGGGATGCTTGACGAGCCCTACCTGGTGTCGCTGTTCAGCCGCATTCTGATCTATGCCCTGGCGGCCGTCAGCCTCGATCTCATGCTGGGCTTCGGCGGCATGGTGAGCCTGGGGCACGCGGCCTTTTTCGGTATCGGGGCCTACGGGGTCGCCATCCTTTCGCTGCACGGGTTCGAGGGTACGCCGTTTTTGAGTTGGCCCCTGGCCGTCGCCGGCCACGAGAGCGCGCTGGTGCTCTGGCCGGCCGCCGTGGTCCTGGCCGGCGCCGCGGCGGCGGTGATCGGCGCTTTGAGCCTGCGGACCAGCGGCATGCATTTCATCATGATCACCCTGGCCTTCGCCCAGATGCTTTACTACTTTTTCATCTCCCTGGAAGCCTACGGCGGCGACGACGGCTTGAGTCTTTTTGCGCGCAACACCCTGCCGGGGATCGATTTGAGCAGCGATTGGCAGTTCTACTACCTGTGCCTGGCGGCCCTGGCCGGTTTTCTGTTCTTCGCCTGGCGTTTGACGCACTCCCGCTTCGGCATGGTGATCCAGGGCTGCCGGGAGAACGAGCGGCGCATGAAATCCCTGGGTTTTGCGACCTTCCGCTACCGGCTGGTGTGCTTTGTCATCGCCGGCGCCGGGGCGGGCCTGGCCGGGGCCCTGATCGCCAATCAGACCGAATATGTCAGCCCCGGCCTGATGCACTGGACCCGCTCGGGGGAAATCCTGGTAATGGTGCTGCTGGGCGGCATGGGGACGCTCTTCGGGCCGGTGCTGGGGGCCGCGACATTGCTGCTCCTGGAGGAGTTGCTGGCGATCTATACCGAGCACTGGATGGTCTATCTGGGTCCTTTCTTGATTCTGGTCGTCCTGTTTGCCAAACGCGGCATCTACGGCCTGATCGCAGGAGGGAACGCTACCCGTGGCTGACAGCTTGCTCTCCGTCCGCGCCCTGACCAAGCGCTTCGGCGCCGTCCAGGCCAGCGATGCCTTTTCCTTGGAGGTGGCCCGCGGTGAACTGCATGCCCTTATCGGCCCCAACGGTGCCGGCAAGACAACGGCCTTGAACCAGCTGAGCGGGGAGTTGATGCCGGACAGCGGCCGGATCGCGTTCAACGGCCAACCCATTACGCGTATGGCCCCCCACCGCCGGGCGCGGCTCGGCTTGGCGCGATCCTACCAGATCACCTCGGTGTTCGAGCGGCTTACCGTGCGGCAGAATCTTTCGCTGGCGATTCAGGCCCACAACGGCCACAGTTTTCGTTTCTGGCGCAACGCCGCCGCCGATCCGGCCATTGCCCGGGAGATCGAACCGGCCCTGGTTCGCGTGGGTCTGGAGGATCGCGCGGCGATCCCCGCCGCCAACCTCTCGCACGGGGAAAAGCGCCAGCTCGAGGTGGGCATGGCCCTCGCCGGTCATCCCAGGATGCTTCTGCTCGATGAACCTTACGCCGGCATGGGGCCCGGCGGCGCGGTGGAATTGACCAAATTGATCCGGCGGCTGAAAGCCGACTTGACCGTTCTGCTGGTGGAGCACGACATGCGGGCCGTCTTTGCCCTGGCCGACCGCATCACGGTGCTGGTCTACGGCCGGGCCGTGGCCAGCGGCACACCCGAGGAGATCCGCGGCAATCCGCTGGTGCGCCAGGCCTATCTGGGCGACGAGGTGAACGGATGCTCGACGTAGAGCGCATCGACACCTACTACGGCAAAAGCCAGGCCCTTTTCGGGGTGAGCCTGCAGGTGGGCCGGGGCCAGGTGGTCGCCCTCATGGGCCGCAACGGCATGGGCAAGAGCACCACCATCCGTTCCATCATGGGATTGACCCCGATCCGTGCGGGACACATTCGTTTCGCCGGGGAGGCCATCCATCGGCTTCCCTGCCATGCCGTGGCCCGCGCGGGGATCGGGCTGGTGCCCGAGGGGCGGCAGGTCTTCCCGTCCCTCACGGTCAGGGAAAATCTCGTGGCCACGGCCGGGCGCAGCGCCGATCCGGGCTCCCGCTGGACCCTGGCGGCGGTTTATGAGCTTTTTCCGGCCTTGAAAGACCGCGAGGGGCATTTCGGCAACCAGCTTTCCGGCGGCGAACAGCAGATGCTGGCCATCGGGCGCGCCCTGATGACCCATCCACGCTTGCTGCTGCTGGATGAGGCCACCGAAGGGCTGGCCCCCAAGGTGCGCCGCCAGATCTGGCGCTGCCTCGAGATTCTGAAAGCGCAGAACCTGGCCATCCTGGTCGTGGATAAAAATGTCGATGCCCTGACCGGCATCTGCGACGCGCTTTACGTGATGGAAAAGGGCCGCAGCGTATGGCAGGGCACGCCCGAGCAATTCCAGGCCGATCCGTCCATCCGGCAAACCTATCTGGGGATTTGAGGAGCGTGGCGGTCCTTTGTCCCGAATCGACCTTGACCCCGATGGTGGGGTTCTTTATCTTGAGACGCTTACTGGAAACAGGCGCAAACAGGCAGGGAAAGGAGGCGGCATGAAGGCATGGGCAAGACACGGGAGTGTCGGCGTCGTTCTGGTCGTGGCAGCATCGCTTATGACGGGTTGTGCCGCATTGGTCGTGGGGGCGGCGGCCGGCGGCGCAGCGGCGGGCGCCTTGTACTATAAAGGAGAATTGAGAGCGGACGTGGACGCCAGCCCCCAGGAAATCATTGCCGCCACGGAAAAGGCCTTTCGCGACCTGATCTGGGACAAGGAGACCGTTGCGGCCTCGGCTACCGACGGGTTGGCCACGGCACGCACCGCCACCGGCCGGGAGGTAAAGGTCACGGTGGAGATGAAGACGCCGGAAGTTTCCACCATCGGGATCCGGATCGGCACCTTCGGTGATGAAAATTTGAGCCGCCTGCTCTACGACCGGATCCTTTTGTTTCTGAACAAAGCATGACCCCCATCACCGACGTTCAGCACCTGGTCAAACGCTGCAACGGCCTTACCGCCGTGAACGGTGCCATCATTTCACGGCGGGTGCGATGCCGACGTCGACGGGAAATTGAAGAGGATTAGGAGGGTCGGTGTCCACGCGCGCCATTGTCTGGCTCGAGCAGCGGAAGATCCCCCACGCGGTGGTGGCCTACGACCACGCGGAAAAGGGCGCGGCGTTTGCCGCCGAAGCGGTGGGTTTTCCCCTGGCGCAGACCGTCAAGACCCTGGTGGTGGATCTTGGGGGCGGTGCCTTCGGCCTGGCCCTGATGCCCGGCGACCGGGAGCTTTCCCTCAAAAAGGCGGCCCGGGCCTTCGGCGTCAAGAAGACCGCCATGGCCGCCGCGGACGTGGCCGAGCGCCTCACCGGCTACCACGTGGGCGGCATCAGCCCCTTCGGCCTGCGGCAGCGGCTCCCCGTCGTCATGGAGGAGAGCCTCCTGACCTACGACGTCGTCATGATCAACGCCGGCCGGCGGGGGGTCATGCTCAAGATGGCGCCGGGAGATATCGTGGCGGCGCTTTGGTGCCAGACGATGTCTCTCGTATAGGCCGGCGAGAAGCGAGAAGGGGACGGGGTTGAATTTTTGCGTTTCAACGATCCGATATGCAAATATGCCGTCCCATCCAATGCATGATTTCCCTTTCAACGGCAGAATTGCCACGATTCATCCCAGGTCCCCAGTCAGCGCCGCGGAGCGGTTGCCAAGCAGGCGCTAAAGCGGCTGCCTTCTCACGGCGCCACGGTTTTCCCGATGGCGAAGGCTCTTCCGATCATCTGACCCAAGGCCCAATACTCCCGGATGCCGTGCCCGAAGACGAAGGGGTCCACTTTGTCCATGAGGGGGTGGCCCTTGTCGTTCAAGATGGCGGCGTCCGCCTTGATGTCCACGATCTCGCCGATAAACTGGGTGTGCAGGCCGATCTCGTGAGTATGGATGACCTTGCATTCGATGACCAGGGGAAATTCGTCGACGTAGGGCGCATCGACCGTGTCCGAGCGCGTCGGTGTGAGGCCGGTGTCCTTGAACTTGTCGGTATGTTTGCCGGACACCATTCCGAAATAGTCGGCTTCGGCCACGTGGCGGGTCGAGGGCACGCTGACGGTGTAGGCGCCCCTGGCCGTGATGCAGCCGTAGGTGTAGGTGGCCTTGCGCAGGGAGATCGTCACGGCCGGCGGCTTGGAACAGCAGATGCCGCCCCAGGCGGCGGTCATGACGTTGGGCCGACCGTCAGCGTCGTAGCTGCCCACGCACCACACCGGATTGGGATAGGCCTCGGTGTCGGCTCCGATGGATTTTTTCATGGAAAGCCTCCTTTCTTAAGGCTTGGGGACGGTGTTGATTTGTTGCGTTTCGCGCTCCCCGCATCATGAATCGCAATATTTCAACCCCGTCCCCTTGAGGTCCGGACTGACATAGCGGCGGCCCCTGGCCACCTGGTCCAGCGCTTCGAA
>CAYMQN010000018.1:0-27995 GCA_964392545.1 uncultured Desulfobacteraceae bacterium | reverse complement strand
TAGGGATGGGCACCCCTGAACAGGCTGTGGATAAACAAGAATTCGACCGAAAGGCCAGGCGCCGCCTGAAGCGAAAAGCGCAGCAACCACAAGGATTGCAGCGCCGTTTCGCGAAGGCTGCAATCTCGCCTACAGCGGGACATTTCGGTTTAAGGCGCCGTTTATCCACAGCCTGTTAAAGGGGCATCCGGATGCTGACAGAGGGGCGGTTTGCCGGCTTGTATGCAAAGAGGGTGCATTTGGGGGGGGAGTGATGATACCGCGCCAAAGCCTGTCCGGTACCGAGCTATGGCAGATTTCCCGAACAAATGCAAGGGATCGAAGCCTGCTCTCGTTTGTTTCATTATTCAACCCCGTTGCCTGGCGGCCGGGCAGGATGCGGATTGACAGGCAACGGGCAATTGATTAAACGATTCCAGCTGGATCGAAATCAACTGATTACCCTTGGCGCCGAGGATGGGATGGATCGTCAATATTACCAGCAAACTGTTCGACGCAGGCCATGAGGATGTGGCCTGGCGGCTGACCCGGATCGGGCCGGACACCGAGGAGGAGGAAACCACCGAATCGTTTCCGGCGGAACTCTTCAGGGCCGCCCTGGAAGACGACGGGGAAGATCGCCTTTAGTGAGGACGGTCTACGCCGGCACTGCTACATGGCGGGGTAGCCGGTGATTTTGCGGATGTCGTTGTAAAGCGGCTTCAAACGGCGGTAAAGCTTGCGGTAGACCTTCTCGAAGAGCTCCCGGTAGAGGTCCCGGTTGCCGGGGATCGGTTCGAAGACCTCCGCCACCCGGGTCATGGCCCGGACGGCTTGCTCGAAATCCGGGTGCAGGCCCAGGCCCACGGCGGCATCGATGGCGGCGCCCAGGGCCGAGGTTTCGTAGGTGTGGGGCCGTTCCGCCGGAAGATCGAAGATATCCGCCGTGATCTGCATGGCAACGTCGCTCTGGGAGCCGCCGCCTGAAACCCGCAGGCGCTCCACGGTCACCCGGTTGCGCCGCTGCAGGGCCAGCAGCCCCTCCTTGAGCCCATAGCCCAACCCCTCCAGGATCGCGCGGTAGATGTGGGCCCGGGTGTGGACGTCGCCGAAGCCGATGATGGCGCCCTTGGCGTCGGCATCCGTGTTGATCCCCGGCGACCAGTAGGGCTGCAGGGTAAGGCCCATGGACCCGGGCGGGATGTCCCGGACCAGCTCGTCGAACAATGCCTCCGGGGCGATGCCCCGTTCCCGGGCGATCTGCCGCTCCCGCAGACCGAATTCCTTCTTGAACCAGCTCACCATCCAGAAGCCCCGGTAGACCTGGACCTCGTTGGTGTAAGCCCCCGGCAGGGCGCTCGGGTAGGGGGGGATCAGGGGCCTGATCTCGACGTATTTGCGGTTGGCCGTATTCACGGTGGCCGTGGTGCCGTAGCTCAGGCAGGCGGTTTCGGGGGACAGGCAGCCGGCCCCCAGGACCTCGCAGGCCTTGTCCGTGGCCGCCGCGACCACCGGCAAGCCCCGGGGAATGCCGGTGGCTTCGGCGGCCGCGCGGGTCACCTGCCCCAGAATGCCCCCCGGCGGCACCAGTTCCGGCAGGAGATCCGGGTCCATGGGGAAGAACTTCCACTTCAGGTCCCGTTTGCCGGCCCAGCCCTGCCGTTTGAAGTCGAAGGGCAGGTAGCTTACCGTGCTGCCCACGGAATCGCGGTAGGCGCCGGTCAGCCGGAACACCAGGAAGCCCGAGAGCAGGAGGAATTTGTGGGTTTTTTCCCAGATGTCGGGTTGCTCCTGGCGCAGCCAGTTGGATTTGCACTCCCGGATGGCCTTTTCCGCGACGCCGTGCAGGTTGAGGGCTTTCAAGGTCCCCGTGAGCAGGGGGGAGAGATGGCCGGCGGCGTCGGCCTTGCGCTGGTCGAGCCAGACGATGGCCGGGCGCAGGGGGGTTCCGCTGTGGTCCAGGTTGATGACGGTGGCGCGCTGGGTGGTGACGGTCACCCCGGCGATGCGCCCGGCGGCATCGCCCGCGGCGTCCAGCAGGCGGCGGGCCGTGGCCGCGAACTGCTGCCAGTAGTAGTCCGGCTTCTGCTCGGCCCAGCCGGGCTTTTGGGAAAAATAGGGTTCGATGGGCGTCTGGACGATGTGGCGGATGTTCCCCGCGGGATCGATCAGGGCCGCCCGGACGGACTGGGTGCCCACGTCGAAAACCAGGATCAGGTCCCGGTCGCCCGGGGCGGTCATGGGACCTCCCTCCGTTGCGCGGGGTCCAGGTCCAGGCCCAGCAGGCCGCCGGGGTTCAGGATGGCGTGGGGGTCGAAGTGGGTTTTGAGGGCCCTCAGGACCGCCATCTGTTCCGACCCCAGGTGCTGTTCGATCCAGGGCGCGATCATGCGGCCGATGCCGTGGTGGTGGCTGAGGGAGCCGCCCCCGGCCTGGATGCGATCGAGGATGCCGGCCTGAAAGGCGCGGTAGTCCGCGACCCGCTCGAAGCGGCCGATGAAGATGAAGTAGAGGTTGGTCCCCTGGGGGTAGAAGTGGGAGGCGTGGGTCATGCAGATGGTCCGGGGCCGGGACGTGATGAAGGCACGGACCCTCTCATGGAGCCGGTGCAGGTTGTCCCAGGTGACCGAGGTCTCCAGGGTGTCGATGGTGATGCCGTAGTCGTGCAGGTCTTCGCGCATGTAAGGCTCGCTGTAGCGGGTCTTCTCCCATTTGCGGCTGCCGTAGCCGCCCAGGTAGATGGCGCCGTGCCGCCGGGCGATGCGGCGGATGCGGCGCTTGACCAGCCGGGTGTAGCCGGCGTCGCCTTCGGTGGTCCCCAGGCAGAGACAGCGCTGCATGGGAAGATAGCCCCGCTTGACCAGAAAGCGGTCCGCCAGAGACGGGATGCCGTAGAGCTTGAGCCCCCGGTCGGTCTCCTCGGGATCGGAGATGCGGTAGACGGCCGGCCGGCCGAACTCCCCCTGGGCGATCGCGCGGCTGGCATCCACGGCCGCGGTCCAGGACGGGAACATGAAGCTGAAATAGCGCCGGTTGCGGGGCATGTGGCGGTAGATCTTCAAGGTGACTTCCACGAGGATCCCGAAAGCCCCCTCGGCGCCCTTCATGATATCGTCGACCCTGGGGCCGGTGGCCGCGGCCGGGAAGGCCAGGGTGGTGAAACCGCCCCTGGGGGTTACGTATTGCTGGCTGACCACGAGATCCGCGGCATCCCCGTAATAGGTGGAGGCCTGCCCCGATCCCAGGGTCACGATCCAGCCCCCCACGGTGGAATGCTCGAAGGACTGGGGAAAATGCCCGCCGGTGTATCGCCGCCGGGCGCCGAAGCGCTGGGGGGCGTGGTTGAGAGCCTGCTCGTAGGCCGGACCCAGGATGCCGGGTTCGACCCGGGCGGTCTGGTTGGTTTCGTTCAATTCAAGGAAGCGGTTCATGTGGGTGCTCATCACCAGCGTGACGCCGCCCCTGGCCGGCCGCAGGCCCAGGGTGACCGAGGACCCTCCCGAATAGACATAGACCGGAATCCGCTCTGTGTGGCAGTAGCCCACGATGCGGCGCACGTCTTCCTTGTGGCGGGGATGGACCACCAGGTCGGCGATCTCCCGGACCACGCCGCGGCCCAGCTCCATCATCTCCTCGGCCGTCTTGCCGTAGGCGTAGCGTGTTCGCTGGAAGACGTCTGTGGAGACATTCTCCCCACCGACGATGGCGGTCAGGGCCGCGACCTGCCCCTCCGCCAAACCGCAGGGCCGCTCCAGGCGCAGCGGTTCGCGCCCCTCCCAGCGCTTGCGGCGGAAATCCGCATCGGTCATGCCGAATTCGGCCTTGAGCATGGCGTACCATGGATCGCTGGGATGCTTGAACCGCGCCGGGGCGCCGTATTTGAAGATGGCCCGGTAGGTCCCCGGGGCAGGGGGCGTCTCGCTCCAATCGGGCCGGAAGGGTTTGCGGGCGGGCATGGGGTGGGCTCCTTTGCTGATTTTTCCCAAACGCGCGGTCATTGGGTTGCGGGTTACGGTTCATTGGTTACGGCAAGGACGCCCCCCCAGGCCGTCGTTCCCCTGCGGCATCCAGGAAGTACTGCTACCGCCGGTGGGTGACGCTGGATTCCCGGGTCAAGCCCGGGAATGACGGCAGAGACAATGGTTCTCTTGGTTCGTCGTCCCGGCCAAAGGACCTGTATCACAATTGTCACACAGGGGGACCGGCACAGGTCGTCATCCTGGCGAAAGCCGGGATCTTCTCCATATTCATGCCCTTTGCTCGACGAGATGCCGGCCTCCGCCGGCATGCCGGGCCAAAACGGAAGGAGATCACGCCTTCGGGATTTCCAGCATGGCCAGGGTGTGCTGCACTTCCCGGTCGATGCGGGCCGCGTCCCAGCCCAGGTCCCCGGCCACGGCGGCGGCCACCTGCAGCAGCACGGTCCGCCCCGGATTGCCCAGGGTGGCGATGCCGGTGCGGCGCAGGACGATGTCTTCCAGAGTGTAAACCATTTCATGGCGTGCGGCAAAGACGGCCTGGGCCAGGATGTCGCCCTGGCCGTTCAGGGGCTGCGCCAGCGCCCGGTGCTCCCGGGCCAGGGCCAGGATGCGGTCATGATCCGTACCATAGATCCGCCCCAGGTAGGCCGCGGTCGCGGCCTCGAAATCCGGATTGTCCCGGATGATGCGGCGGATGAAGGCCCCCATGTCGCGGATGCGGCAGCCCTCGAGATAACGGCGCTCCGACAGGGAGCGGTCGATGGGCAGACCGGTCACCGCCCACAGATGGTCGACGACCTTCTGGGCCAGATGGCGGCTGGTGGTCCATTTGCCCCCTTCGACGGTGATCAGGCCCGGCACCCCCTCACTGCCATGGTCGTGAATCTCGTAGCGGCGCGAGGAGCGGTAGGTCTCGCCGGTCTGCGTTGCGACCAGCGGCCGCAGGCCCCCGTAGCAGTGCCGCACGTCTTCGTAGCGGATGGCGAGGCCTGTGAAGGAGGCGTTCACTTCGGCGATCAGGGCCTCGATGCTGCGGCGCGTCACGCGGTAGTCGTCCGGATGCCCTTCATACGGCTCGTCCGTGGTCCCGATGAGGGTGTGGCCGCGCCAGGGAATCAGGAAGCAGTGGCGCCCGGCGGGGGTGATGGCGCTGACCACGCAGCTCTTATTGACGATGGGTTCCGTGATGATGTGAATGCCTTCCGAACGCCGCAGGGGCCGGCTGATTTCCCTGCGGCCGGACAGATCGAGGACGCTGTCCACCCAGGGGCCGGCGCAATTGAGAACGACTTTCCCCCGCACCGTATGGACCTTGCCGTGGATGCGATCCTGGACGGTGACCCCCGCGATGCGGGTCCCGGCGGGGTCGAAGACGAACCCGCTGACCCGCGCATAGTTGGCGGCTTGCGCGCCCTGGGCCAGGGCCGATTTGACAAAGGCCAGGGCCAGGCGTTCCGGGCAGATGCTCAGGCAGTCGTAGAACAGGGAGGCCCCGGTCAGTCCTGCGCCCCGCACGACGGGCTGGCGCTGCAGCGTTTCGCCCGGGGAGAGCGTGGTGTGATGGGGGATCCGCTTGCCCGCATCCCAGGTGCGGCCCTTGTCGTAGGCCAGCAAGTCGTAGAGGGTCAGCCCGACCTTGACCAGCCACTTGCTGCTTTTCAATTGGCGGCGGTAGTGCGGGAAGAGCATGGCGCAGGGATAGACGAAGTTCGGGGCGATGTTGGACAGGATGCGGCGCTCGCGCAGGGATTCGCGGACCAGGCCGTATTCCAGGTTGGAGAGGTAGCGCAGGCCGCCGTGGATGAGCTTGGAGGAGGCGGCCGAGGTGGCCTGGCAGAAATCGTCCTTTTCGAAAAGAATCGAGCGCAGCCCCCGCGAGGCGGCCTCGTAGGCCACGGCCGCGCCGGAAATGCCGCCGCCGATGACGATGACGTCGAACGGCTTGTCTTCCAGGTGGTCTGTGGCGCGTTGCATGGTCATTTCTTGCTCAGGGCGCGGTTATCGCATTTAGCGGCCCGGCGGAGGGCCGAAGGACCGCCGGAAAAGATCTTCAATTGCCTTGCGGCCGGCCCTGGTAAGCTGGCGGGTGCCGGTGCCGGTGAAGGTTTCGTGGCGGATTTCAGGGGTGTCCGGGTGCCAGGCGTTGTCCTGCCAGGTGAACCAGCCCGGGCGGGTGAGATCGTAGACGCTCAGGGGGCGTTTGAACAGCTTGCCCAGCTCCACCGCCCAGCCGGTGCCGCCCTTGACGGTGTCGTCGGGCTGGATCCAGCCCACCGCGAAAACCTGGTGGCCCATGTTGACCATGTGAAAAATGGTCTGGATCACCTTGCGGATCTGCGCTTCCCGGCCGTAGGTGCGCCCCATGCGCAGGGAGACGATTTCCATGCTGATGGCGCCGCGCTTGAGCGCTTCCGGGCTGAGGAGGGTCAGACCCCGTTTGCGCGCCGGCGTGTGGCCTTCGAAGGTGAAATTGATTTCCCGGATCCCGTAGCGCTCGGCCTGTCGGCCGAATTCCGCTTCGGCGCCTTCGTGTCCGCCACTGTAAAAACGCATCCTGCTGAGGTTCATCGCCATGCCGCCGCCTCCCATGGCCCTGGAGCATGTCAGTTTTTGAGGCCGGGGTCAACGGCTGGGGCCTGGATCCACGGACGGAGCGGCCCAAACCCCGTGCCGCCGGGCAAATCGCACCACCCGGGATTCGTGCCAGAAAGTGCCCCGCAGGCGGGATGGCAGAAAGCCGACATGGCCTCCGGACTGCGGGGTTTCCAAAAACAGCACGGGACTGCGGCGTGCTGCGTCATAGGGGAAACAGGCAGGGGTCAGGAAGGGGTCGTTCAGGGCATTGAGAATCAGAGCCGGCACCCGGATGCCGCCGAGAAACCTTCGGGCGCTGCAGCGCTGCCAGTAGTCCTCGGCGCTTCGGAAGCCATGGACGGGGGCCGTAAACCAGTCGTCGAAAGCCTTGATGGTGCGGATGGCGGCGATCCGGCTTGCGTCGAGACATCCGGGATACCGGCGTGTTTTAAGACGTGCTTTGGCTTTCAGGGTGCGCAGGAAGCGTCGGCGATAGATCAGATTGGCGGGCCGATCGAGCTGGCGGGCGCCGGATTGCAGATCGCAGGGCACGGAAACGGCCGCCCCCCAGTGGAGCTCCGGCGTGGCGGGAAAGACGTTTTCCCCCAGATATTTGAGCACCAGGTTGCCGCCCATGCTGAAACCGACCAGGCCCAGGCTCAGGTAGGTGCGGCTCTCGCCGATGTGGCGGTGCACCCATCGCAGATCGTCCGTGGCGCCGCTGTGATAGGCGCGCAGACACCGGTTGATTTCGCCGCTGCAGCCGCGGTAGTTATAGCCCACGGCGTCCCATCCGGCCTGGTTGAAGGCCCGCGCCATGCCCCGTATGTAGGCCGCATCGGCGCTGCCTTCGAGACCATGGCAGAGCAGCACCAGCTGGCGGCTGCCGCAGCGCGACCAGTCCAGGTCGATGAAGTCGCCGTCCGGGGTTGGGATGCGCTCGCGCCGGTAGCCAATCCCGTCGACCCGGCGCAGGAGGCTCGGCAGAACGGTTTGCAGATGCCCGCCGGCCATCAGGGGCGGCGGGCGGTAGCTGGATGAGGCGATGACGGGCATGGTCGCTTCCGGGTCGGTGATCGTCATGGCAGTGTACCGCAGACTGCCTCGACCGGCAATGGCGGGGGTGTTTTGCCGGGCTCCCATTGCCGTAAGCCGGCGAATGCATTTGACAAGGATTCCGGTTTCGTCATAGATTCCCGCTGTTTGCCGTGCCGGGTGCGCCGGGCGGCCTGGGATGCACCAGAACGGGAATGCGGGTCATGAACCAGATGTTTCGGGACTGGATCAAACGCTATTTTTCAAATCCCCAGGTCTTGATCCTGTGGTTTCTGCTGCTTCTGGGATTCGGCCTGGTCCTTTTTCTGGGCAACATGCTGGCCCCCGTCCTGGCCGCCATCGTGGTCGCCTATCTGCTCGAGGGGCTGGTCTACGCCCTCGAACAGCGCCGTGTGCCGCGCAACTGGGCGGTGTTCATCGTATTCATCTTTTTCATGGCCGTCCTGCTGGCCCTGCTGATCATCCTGATGCCCCTCGTTTTCCGCCAGGTGGGCCAATTGCTGCAGCAACTGCCCGCCATGTTCGCCAAGGGCCAGAGCCTGCTGATCCAACTGCCCGATAAATATCCCAACTACATCACGGAGGCCCAGGTGCGCCAGATCACCGCCTCCCTTTACACCCAGACGACGGGCTTCGCCCAGGGCATCCTGTCCTTTTCAATGGCCTCGGTGCGGGGGCTTATGGCCGTTGTCATCTATCTGATCCTGGTACCCCTGATGGTGTTTTTCTTTCTAAAGGACAAGCGGCAGATCACGGGCTGGGTCAAGGGCTTTCTGCCCGAAAACCGCGGTCTGGCCCGGGAAGTCTGGTTCGAGGTGAACCTCCAGTTCGCCAATTACGTGCGCGGCAAGATCCTGGAAATTCTCATCGTGGGGGGGGTGGCCTATGTGGTCTTCGCCTTCATGGATCTGGATTTTGCCATGCTGCTGGCACTGCTGACCGGTCTCTCGGTGCTGGTGCCCTATATCGGCGTTACGGTGATTTTTTTCCCCGTGGCCCTGATCGCCTTTTTTCAATGGGGGGCCACGGCCCAGAGCCTATGGGTCATGCTGGCCTACGGCATCATTCAGATTTTCGACGGCAATCTGCTGGCCCCCCTGCTCCTTTCCCGGGTGGTCAACCTCCACCCCGTGGCCGTCATCGTGGCGGTCCTGATCTTCGGCGGGTTCTGGGGTGTTATCGGGCTCTTGTTCGCGATTCCCCTGGCCACGCTCTGCCAGGCGGTCATCAAGGTCGTGGCCCGCAGCATGCAGAAAGACCTCTCTCAGGCCGAGAAAGCCTCGCCGGCCGGCGGCTGATCGATCCGACGGCGGGCCTCCGCCGACGGGGCTTGCCCAGGGCTTGTCCGCTTTCCTTTTCCCCGCGCCCTGCGGTTTTCCGGGCTGGCACCGCCGGCCGGCGGTCTTGTGTTTTCGAATTGCAAAAAATACCAGATGCGGTATGGTACGCGGCAATTTACCCTTCAGGGCCTGTCGGGATTGCCGCACAGGCCCGGATACGGCATGAGGAAACATCCTTTATGGCAGCCAATAGCTATACAGCGGAATCCATCGAAGTCTTAAGCGGGCTCGACCCGGTCAAGCGGCGCCCCGGGATGTATACCGACACCCTGCGGCCCAACCACCTGGGGCAGGAGGCCATCGACAACAGCGTCGACGAGGCCATCGCCGGTCATGCCAACCGCCTCGACGTGACACTCCACGAGGACAGTTCGCTGGAAGTCGTGGACAACGGGCGCGGTATGCCGGTGGACATCCATCCCGAGGAAAAGGTCAGCGGCGTGGAAGTCATCATGACGCGTTTGCACGCCGGGGCCAAGTTCTCCAACAAGAATTATCTCTTTTCGGGCGGATTGCATGGTGTCGGGGTGTCGGTGGTCAATGCCCTTTCCCGACGGCTCGAGGTGGACATCAAGCGCGACGGCAAGCACTATCACATGACCTTCGCCCACGGCGAAAAAACCAGCGAGCTCGAGGTCGTCGACACGGTGGGACCCCGCAACACCGGCACGCGGGTGCGGTTCTGGCCCGACACCAGCTATTTCGACACCCCGCGCTTTTCGGTGCGGCGCCTCAAGCATACCTTGCGCGCCAAGGCGGTCCTGTGCCCGGGGTTGCAGGTGCGTTTTTTCAATCAGCTGTCCGGCCAGACCGAGACCTGGCTTTATCGCGAAGGTCTGCAGGACTACCTCGACGACAGCCTGGCGGACTACGTGCGGCTGCCCGAACGCCCCCTGGTGGGGGCGTTCAAGGGTGAGGGCGAAGCCGTGGACTGGGCGCTGGTCTGGCTGCCGGAGGGCGGGGAAACCGTTACCGAAAGCTATGTCAATCTGATCCCCACCCCCCTGGGCGGCACCCATGTCAACGGGTTCCGCAGCGGCTTGCTGGCTTCCCTGCGCGAATTCTGCGAATTCCGCAAGCTGCTGCCCCGGGGGGTCAAACTGGCCCCCGAGGATATCTGGGACCGCCTGAGCTACGTGCTCTCGGTCAAGATGCAGGATCCCCAGTTTTCCGGGCAGACCAAGGAGCGGCTGGGCTCGCGGCAGACGGCGGGATTCGTCTCCGGTGCGGTCAAGGACGTCTTCAGCCTTTGGCTCAACCGGAACACCGAAACCGGCGAGAAGATCGCCGAGCTGGCGATTGCCAATGCCCAGCGGCGGCTGAAGGCCAGCAAGACCGTAGCGCGCAAAAAAGTGACCAGCGGGCCGGCCCTGCCGGGCAAACTGGCCGACTGCGTCAGCCAGGATCCGCAGCGTAGCGAGCTCTTTCTGGTGGAAGGCGATTCCGCCGGGGGGTCCGCCAAGCAGGCCCGGGACCGCCAGTTCCAGGCCGTGATGCCCCTGCGCGGCAAAATTTTGAATACCTGGGAAGTGGATTCCGGCATGGTCCTGAGCTCCAAGGAGATCCACGACATATCGGTGGCCATCGGGGTGGATCCGGGAACGGAGGACATTTCCGGGCTTCGCTACGCCAAGATCTGCATCCTGGCGGACGCCGATTCGGACGGCCTGCACATCGCCACCCTGTTGTGCGCCCTGTTCCTGAAGCATTTCCGGCCGCTGGTGGAAAAGGGCCATATTTTTATGGCCATGCCGCCGCTCTACCGCATCGATGCCGGCAAGGAGGTCCATTATGCCCTCGACACCGAGGAACGCGAGGCCATCCTGAAAAGGCTGGAAGCGCGCAAGAAGCCCGTCAAAATCAACGTGGTGCGCTTCAAGGGGCTCGGGGAAATGAACCCGCTGCAGCTGCGCGAGACCACCATGGCGCCGGATACCCGGCGCCTGGTGCAGCTTGTGCCCGGCGCGGACGACGAGCAGCTGATGGACATGCTGTTGGCCAAGAAGCGCGCCAAGGACCGCCGCGACTGGCTGGAAGCCGGCCGCGTGCGGCTCGAGGATCTGCAGGAGGGTCTCCTGTAGGGCCGGCCGCCCGGGCCACACGCGGCGACGCCACCTGCCCTGTTTCAGGCCATCCCTTATTTTTTCACAAGAAGGACACGCCATGAGCCGTACCCTGATCAACGATGCCGCGGAGCGCCTGCCGCTATCCGAATTCACCGAAAAGGCCTACCGCGAATACGCCATGTACGTCATTCTGGACCGGGCCCTGCCCCACATCGGCGACGGGCTCAAGCCGGTCCAGCGCCGCATCGTCTATGCCATGTCCGAGCTGGGCCTCAAGGCCACGGCCAAATACAAAAAGTCGGCCCGCACCGTGGGCGACGTACTGGGCAAGTTTCACCCTCACGGCGACAGCGCCTGCTACGAGGCCATGGTGCTCATGGCCCAGTCCTTTTCCTACCGCTACCCCCTGGTCGACGGTCAGGGCAACTGGGGGGCGCCGGACGATCCCAAATCCTTCGCGGCCATGCGTTACACCGAAGCCAAACTGGCGGCGGTGGCCGAGATGCTCCTGGCCGAGGTCGGCCAAGGCACCGTGGACTGGATTCCCAACTTCGACGGCACCCTGCAGGAACCGGCGGTGCTGCCGGCGCGGCTGCCCCATATCCTGATGAACGGGACCACCGGCATCGCCGTAGGCATGGCCACCGACATCCCGCCCCACAATGTCAATGAGCTGGCCAACGCCTGTATCCACCTGCTGCAGCATCCCGCGGCCGGACTGGACGAGGTGATGGCGCACCTGCCCGGGCCGGATTTCCCCACCGCCGCGGAGATCATCTCGCCTACCGCGGACATCCGCCGGATCTATGAGACCGGCACGGGCAGTCTGCGCATGCGCGCCAGGCATGAATTCGAAAACGGGGATATCGTCGTCACGGCGCTGCCCTATCAGGTGTCCGGCGCCAAGGTCCTCGAGCAGATCGCGGCCCAGATGCAGGCCAAGAAGCTGCCCATGGTGGCCGACCTGCGGGATGAATCCGACCACGAGGAGCCCACCCGCCTCGTCATCGTTCCGCGGTCCAACCGGGTGGATCGGGACGTGCTCCTGGCGCATCTGTATGCCACCACCGATCTCGAACGGACCTACCGGGTCAATCTCAACGTGATCGGCCTGAACGGCAGCCCCCAGGTGAAGCCCCTGGTGGATCTACTGCAGGAATGGCTCGCCTTCCGCCAGGAGACGGTCAGGCGCCGGCTGCAGCACCGCCTGGACAAGATCAAGCGGCGGCTGCACATCCTCGAGGGGCTCCTGATCGCCTACCTCAATATCGACGAGGTGATCCACATCATCCGCACCGAGGACCACCCGGGAGCGGTGCTGCAGGAGCGCTTCGGGCTTACCGAAGAACAGGCCGAGGCCATTCTGGAGATGAAGCTGCGCCATCTGGCCAAGCTGGAGGAGATCAAAATCCGCGGCGAACAAAAGGATCTCGCCGCCGAACGCAAGAAGATCGAGGCCACCCTGAACTCCCAGGCCCGCCTGCGCACCCTGGTGCGCAAAGAGATCCAGGCCGATGCGGAACGCTACGGCGATGCGCGGCGATCGCCCATCGTGCGTCGTGAAGCCGCCCAGGCCATCACCCAGGAGGAACTCCAGCCGGTGGAAAACATCACCGTGATCCTTTCCAGGGGCGGCTGGGTCCGTTCGGCCAAAGGTCATGACATCGATCCGTCCGGCCTTAGCTACAAGGCCGGCGACGATTTCAAGTCCGGCGCCTACGGCCGCAGCAACCAGACCGCCATTTTCCTGGATTCCGCCGGCCGCAGCTATGCCCTGCCGGCCCACAGTCTGCCTTCGGCGCGCGGCTACGGCGAGCCGCTCACCGGCCGGCTCAGCCCGGCGACGGGCGAAACCTTCGAGACCGTCCTGATGGGAGGGGACGATCAGCCCTACCTCCTGGCCAGTGATGCCGGGTACGGTTTTATCGTTGCCCTGGGCGACCTGTATACCAAAAATCGAAGCGGCAAACTCGTCCTGACCCTGCCCCCCGGGGCCCGCCCTCTGGACCCCGTGCCGGTCAACGACGTGGACAACGACCGGGTGGTGGTGCTCAGCAACACCGGCCGATTGCTGATCTTTCCCCTGAAGGATCTGCCCCAACTGAGCCGCGGCAAGGGCAACAAGATGATCCAGATCCCCAAGGCCAAGGCCAGGGAGCGGGAGGAGATTCTCGCCATGCTTTATCTGCTGCCGGCGGGAAGGGACCTGGTGATCCATGCCGGCAAGCGGTATCTGACCCTGAAGGGCGCCAGCCTCGAAGCCTTTGCCGGCGTGCGTGGCCGGCGCGGCCGCCTGCTGCCGCGGGGTTTTCGCAACGTGGATCGCATGGAGGCCTCACCCTTGCCGGAAGGCGGCGGGGCGATGGAAGATCCGGCGTGACGCCGCGTTTCAACGTCTTCCCCCTGTAGTGGGCGACGACCGCGCCTCCCGGGCCGATGGGCCCGGGGGCGGCAGAAAGGGACTCCAATGAAAGGCGGAGCGGAAATGCAGCAGCGGCAATTGTTCGAAAGCGACGCGGCGAGCGCGGAAGACGGCGGCGGGGCATCCTTTCCGATTCACTCCGGCCACGTGGGGCGGGTGCGCTTCGGCGCCACGGATGCCTCCTTCGCCTTGACCCGGCAGGCCCTGGCCGATCTCGCGGCACCCCCCGGAACATCCTCCGACCCGCCGGACTGAGCCGGTCGGGCTTTCCCCACGCCGCCGTCGGCTTCACCGCCCTCGCCGCTTGCCTCAAATCCGCCGGACGGTAAAGAGCCGCCGGGCCGCTGGGTCAGATGCCGCCTTCGAGCACGCGGCGCATGGTCTTCGCCAGGTCGGCCATCACGATGGGCTTCAGGATGAAGGCTTGAATGCCGATACGCTTGGCGGCGTCCTCGGTGATGGTTTCGCTGAATCCCGTGCACAGGATGATCGGAAGGACGGGGTTGAGCTGCAGCAGTTCCTGGGCCAGTTCCTTGCCGGTCATGTGGGGCATGGTCATGTCGGTGATGACCAGATCGAAGGCGTGGGGATCGTTGCGGCAGTATGCCAGGGCCTCCACGCTGCTGGTGCAGGCGGTGACCTGGTAGCCCAGGCGCTGGAGAATCTGTCGGGTCATGTCCACCAGCATGGCCTCGTCGTCCACGAAAAGAACCCGCTCGGTTCCTTCCGGCAGCGGCGCCGCCGCGCGGTTTTCCTCCCGGGCCTCGGAAACGATGCGGGGGAGGTAGATGCGGAAAAGGGTGCCTTCGCCGGTCCGGCTTTCCACATCGATCGAACCGCGATGGCTCTTGACGATGCCATGGGCCACCGAGAGCCCCATGCCGGTTCCCTCGGTGTGTTCCTTGGTGGTGAAGAAGGGGTCGAAGATACGGTCCAGAATGTTGCCCGGGATGCCGTGGCCGGTATCCGCCACCGTCAACGCCAGGTAGGCTTCGGCCGTCATTCCCGGCAGCCGTTTTTCCCGCATTTCTTCCGCCGCGGCCTCCCGGAGCATGATCGAGAGGCGGCCGCCGCGGTCGCGCATGGCATGGCCGGCATTGGTGCAGAGGTTCATCAGCACCTGGTGCATCTGGGTGGGATCCCCCATGATAAACGCATCGGTGCGGATATCGGCCTCGATCTCGATGGTGGTGGGCAGGGAGGCCCGCAGCAGGTCGCAGGCCTCCTGGATGATGCGTCCCAGCTGGACCGGGCGCATTTCGTGCTCGCTCTGCCGGCTGAAGGTGAGGATCTGCTGCACGAGGTGCTTGGCGCGCAGGCCGGCTTGGAGCACCTGCTCCATGTTGTGATGGAGAAAGGCGTCCTGCGCGGCGTCTTCCATGGCCATTTCGGTAAAACCGATCACGGCGGAAAGGATGTTGTTGAAGTCGTGGGCAATGCCTCCGGCCAGCGTTCCGACGGCCTCCATTTTCTGGGCCTGGCGCAGTTGGCGACCCAGGGCCTTTTTTTCCTTTTCGGCCTCGATGCGTTCGGTAAGGTCGTAAACCGAAATGAAGACCTTCTCCCAGCTGTCCTCGAAGCCTGGCGGAATGGACGACTTGATCAGCAGGTGGCGTTCATTGCCCTTTAGCGTGAGATTGACGCATTCGATTTCAAACCGCCCGTCCTCGGCCATGGCCACCAGTTCCCGTTTCAGGACATCCTGCGAGGTTTGGGGCAGAATGCGGTGGATGTTGCCGAGCAGCTCTTCCTTGCTGGCCGCCTCGTAGAGACTCAGGGTCACCTGGTTGACGTCGAGGATCCGGATCATTCGGATGCAGCGCGTGATTTCCTCGGGGTGTTCGGAAAAATACCGGGCGAAGTCATGCATCCCCCCGGCCTTCAACTGGTCGAAATGCCGTTTGAGACGACTGAAGTCTTCCTCCCACAGGGAAATCGGGGAATCCTCGAAGAGGGCGCGATAGCGCATTTCGCTGCGCTCCAGCTCCTCCAGCCGCTGGCGCAGCTGGGGATAGTAGCTTTTGCGGACGGTGCGCTCTCCGAGGCCGATGATCCGGCGCCGGGTCAGATGATACTGATGTTCGGGGTCAAAGGGCTTGGGCATAGACCATCTCGATGTCCTGGATCGATGGGGGCACGGGATTGGTGGCCATACAGGGATCGTTGACGGCCATGCGGGCCAGATGGGGGATATCCTCCCTGTGGATGCCCCGCTCGCCAAGGGAGGCGGTGATGCCGAGGCGTCTTTTGAAGCGCCCCATGGCGCCCACCACGGCTTCGCAGATCTCGCCGGGGTCCATTCCAACCTGCTGCAGGCCGAATATCGCGGCCAGTTCTCCGTAACGTTGGCCGGCACGGGGCCAGTTGAAGCGCATCACATGTTCCACCAGCAGGCTGTTGCACTCGCCGTGGGGCAGGTCGTACATGCCGCCGATACTGTGGGCCATGGCGTGAACGGCGCCTAAACTGGCGTTGGAAAAGGCCAAGCCGGCGGAGAGACTGCCGAACATGATCTGTCGGCGAACGGCGATGTCATCGGGACGGGCGATGGCTTCGGGCAAATAGCGGTAAAGGCGGCGAATGGCCTCGCGGGCGTGGATGTCGGTGAGATCGGAGGCGGCATTGGATACCAGGGCCTCCAAGGCGTGGACCATGGCGTCCATGCCCGTGCAGGCGGTCAGGTAGGCATCCATGGTGGTGGTCGTATCCGGGTCCACCAGGGCCACATCCGGCACCACGCTCTTGCTGAGGATGGCGACCTTGCGCTTCTCGAAACGATTGCTGATGATGACGAACTGGGATACGTCGGCCGCCGTACCGGCCGTGGTGGGGATGCAGATCAATGGCGGACCGGGAACATCCACGCGGTCGACGCCCTCGAATTCCAGGGCATGGCGGCCGTTGCTGTGGACGATGCCGATGGCCTTGGCACAATCCATCGGACTGCCGCCGCCTACGGCGACGATGACGTCACAGCCATTGCGGGCATAATGATCCGCTCCCAGCATGACTTCTTCGGCACGGGGATTGGGGCTTATGTCGCTGTATAGCGCCCATTTCAAAGCGGCCGCTTCGATACTGCCGATGACGGCATCGGCCCACCCGGCTTCCACCACCCCCGGGTCCGACACCAGAAAGACCTTGCGGGCACCCAGATTGCGGGCGTAGCGACCCGCCAGCACGAGGGCGCCGGAGCCGAACACGATTTCGGGGGCAACGAATTTTCGCAGTGTTTCCATAAACGGTTCTGCCGTGGGCCGGTGCAAGCGGCGCTGGTCAATCGGGTCCCCGTCTCCAGCGAACCGCGCCCGCCTTTGCATGCCCTCACCCTAACGGGGGGCGGACGAAATGTCAATTGGTTTCAATGGCATGGGCCCCGTGGCGCTTCGGTGTAAGTGCATCCGCCACGGGTCGTTAGTGAGTGCCCATCCATAAAGGGCATCTTTTGGCCCCTGGCCCGCCGTCGGTGATCCGGTTCCCCGAATGGGGAGAAAAACCCACCTTTGGCGGACAAGCGGCGTTCTCGAACGCATTTTTTTGGCAGGCCCGTTGCTTTTTGCCAACTATTGATTATTTTAATGGATAACTTGGCATTTTTGTATCGAAAGGATTTCCTATGGACACACAATCACACCTCGGCAAACGTGTTAAGTTTACGGTCGATGCCTTCTGGATCGGGGCCGTGGAGGGCACCGTGATCAAGGAATTCAAAAACGGCAAGGTGGCCGTCAAGGTCGAACGCCCCAATAAGGTATTTCACGTCAAAGGTTCCGACCTTACACGTGTATGAGTGGTGACAACCACCCCCGCAAAGGGGCCCACATCAAGGTGGAACCCATCCGCTACCTGGCGGACATCAAGCGCATCAAAAATCTGTTGATCAACCGGCCCAGGGACTTTGCGCTGTTTACCCTGGGCATCAACACCCCCCTCAGGGTGTCGGATCTGCTCGGGCTGACCTGCGCCCAGGTTGCCGGGTTGTCGCCGGGCGATTCCCTCGTCATCCATGAAAAACGCAGCGGACGACGCCTGCGGATCGGGTTCAATCGTGTTTGCTGCGAAGCGATTGCCAATCTTCTGGCCGGCCACGCCTGCTGGCGGTCGGGGCGTTCGGACGCCCCCCCTCTTTTCTATAGCCGCCGCGGTGATGCGCTGCTCCCCTCCTCGGTCCATCGCCTGGTCAAGTCCTGGTGCAAGAGCATCGGTCTTGAGGGCAACTATGGCGCCAATTCGCTCCGGAAGACCTGGGGCTACCACCAGTTTGCAACCTTCGGTACGGATCTGTCCCGCCTGAGCACCTATTTCAACCACGCCACCCGCCGTCAGACCCTGGGCTACCTCTGTCTCGTCCCCGAGGATTTCAAGAGCATTTTCGATCACGAACTGTAAACCGTTGCGCGGTAGCGAGCGCGCTTACCCCTCCTTGCGGTCCGGAATTTGGGGGAGGATCTTCACCGGTGCGCTACTGCGGCAGCGTTCGCAGCCTTGTTCGGAATGGTGGTGCTGGCAGCCGGCCAAGCGCGCACCCCGCCGGCCGCCGGCATCGCGCTTCAGAAATACCAGCATGAAAATCATGAAAACCAGGGCGCCGATGACTATTGCCGCCAGATAGTCCAGCATTTTTCTTCTCTCCCCCTTGAGGTTGTGGGGTGATAGGGTTTGGTGGGTACCTGGTTATCCACAAAACAAAAGCTTTTAATCCACAGATGACGCAGATTAACGCAGATTAAAAAGATCGTTCATTGACCGTGTATATGCGGTTATGCCGTTATCGTCGTTCATCTGCGTCATCTGTGTAATCTGTTCGCGAAGGCCCTTGATCAAATAGGCGGCCTGTCCTATAAACGAAACCACTTTTACGCTTTTGGCCCGGTCAGGAGCTTCCGGTCTTGACACGCTCCATCCCCATCAAATCATTTGCGCGCCGGGACCCGCGGCATTCAAAGGTGCCCCGGGGCCCCTATCGCACCTGTATTCCAGTGGCCGCCTTCCCATCGTTTTACGGCCCTAACCATCATCCAAATGAGGACAATCCAATGAACAATCGAATGGTAATCATCGGGACAGCGCTTTGTATTCTGTTGCTTCTGATGACCGCCGGCTGCCAAAAAGCGGTCATCGATTCCGGGGCGGCCATGCGTGCCCCGGCCGGCGGGCCGGAAGCAGCTGGTGCGGACAGCGGCATGCGTGAAGAGGATCTGAGCGGAGAGCCCATGCTCGGCGAAGGTCCGGTGGACGAGATCGTGACGGCCGACGGGATGATCATGAATCGCGAGCGGTTCATCAACCAGGACATCTTTTTCGAGTTCGACAGCTCCACCCTCACCGCCAAAGCCCAGGACATCCTGAAAGCCAAGGCGGAATGGATGGTGCGCAATCCTCATTTGAATATCATTATCGAAGGCCACTGCGACAACCGGGGGACCACCGAGTACAATCTGGCCCTGGGCGAACGGCGGGCGGAAAGTGTGAAGCGTTTCATGCTGGATCTCGGTATCGCGGACAACCGCATCCGCACGATCAGTTTCGGTGAGGAGCGCCCGCTGGCCCTCGGTGACGACGAGGAGGCCTGGGCCAAGAACCGCCGTGCCCATTTCGAATTCGACTAGCCGCGGCCGTTGGCCCTTGCCGCCAAATCGGCGGCCGTCCGGAAAGGGGGCTGTCACGGATCATCGCCGGGGTGGTTTGTCCCGGCGGTCGCCATGCCGGGGCTCCCTATCCGATTCCCGGCGCGGCTGCTGCCAGGGTTTGTCGGGATAGGTGGGGAAGGGATCATAGGGCGGGTACCACGCGGGGCGATCCTCCGGCCGCCGATCCCCGGGAGGATGCCCCCCCGGTGGGCGATGACCGGGCGGACCATGGCCTGGGCGCCCGTACCCGGGGTGACGACGCCGGGGGACGTAGATGTCGTAGGAACGATCGGCTTCGTCCCTTTCCACGGCCTCTTGCGCCTGCTCGGCGCGGCGCCGGGCCGCCTCGGCTTCCCGCCGCGCGGTTTCCGCTTCACGCTCCGCCTTTTCAAGGCGCTCTTCGAGTTCGGCCGCTTTCCGCTCCTCCAACATTTCGGCTTCCTGCGCGCGGCGCCGGGCCTCCGTTTCGGGGTCGTAAGGAATTTCGTCCATCAGGACGGTGGCGCCGGCCCCCTTCGGAGGCCGGGTGTTGGAAAAATGCCGAACCCCGTTCTCGTCGGTCCATTGGTAGAGCACATCCGCGGCCACCGGACCGCCCAACGGCGCGAGAAGAAGGGCGGCCCATGCGAACAGGCCTGCCATGACGTGCATGCCGTGTTTGCGATCAGGCTTCATGCGACCTCACGGAGTGTGCCAGAAATCCCAACGGGTGCCGCCGTCGTCATCCCGGTCGCGCCAGGCCCCCCGTCCCCCCCCGTCGCGCATCCGGCCGCGATAGCTGAAGGTCAAGGCCCGGGTGCCCGCCGGAACCATGAGATGGCGTTCAAAGGACCAGTCGATGAAAAAAGGTTCATTACCGGCAGGGGCCGACCAGAGTGGATAGGAGGCCAGGATGACCCCGCCGGTGTCGAGGGCATGGAGGTTGATGCGCAGATAATCGACCACCGGGAAATGGGCCAGGCGCTGCTGCAGCTCGACCTGACCGGCCAGATCCAGCTGGCCGTCTTCCAGCACATAGGTGGCGGTGATGATGAGATCGTTGGTCTGCCATTTGAGCTCCCGGACATCGCCGTTGAAAAGCGGGATCCTGCTCTCCGGCTTGGCGGTTTGGCCGGTATAGGAGAGGCTGCCACCCCCGGCACAGGCCGCCAGTACCATAAGGGCCGGTATCATGAACCACGGGCGGGCAAGCCGGCGGTTGTGTGAAAAACCGCGGTTTTGGGTAAAACGGTTCGCTTGCATCGGGTCACCCCCTTAGGTTGTGCGGCCGCGTCGTGCAACGCACAGTTTCATATACGCTTCACCTTAGAAACTAAGGACCCTGGGGGCAGGGTCAACGCGGGGACCCTCCTAGCACCTGCGTCTCGCGCGGGCCGTTGCTTGCGGTCCGCTACGGGCGCGGTTGCCCTGGGAGGGGAGCGAGAGGGGGTTCGACCGCCGTTTCCGTAAGGGGCCGGCAGCAGGATTGCTGAAATCGCCGCGCGTTTTCGATTTCCTGCTCCCATTGAGCCAGTTGGCCGTCCGGTCCCGTAAACCGCATCTGTTTGTAACGCCGGCTCTCCCGTTCACGGGACAGAAAGGTGCGCCGGGCCAGTTCCTCGTCGGGGGCCAGCTTCTCCCAGACGTACTGCCAGTAGGCCTGCCGTTCCAGGGCGACATAGAAGACCTGCCGCTCGGGGTCGTAATAGCGCCCCCGGAGGGGAAGCCACCGGTTGGAAGCCTCGGTGGCGACCCCCTGCTGTTGCTTGACCCTTGCCTGATAGCCGGCGAGGGACTCGCCGGGGGCGCGCTCCACGCGCACCAGAAGGATGTCGGGGTCGTGCATCCGGCTTCCCACGGAGGCGAGCAGCTTTTGGTTGCGCTGCAAGGTGGCCTCGGCCCGGCGGCATTGGCGCGCGCGTTCTTCCGCGGCGGTCGGGCAATAGATGCCTTCCCACGGACGCAGATCCTGTGCGCGCAGGGGTAGTGCGAGCATCATCAGCAAGAGGGTTGCTATCCAGCTGCGGATCCAGCAGGGCATGACGGAGTCTCCCAAAACCGCCCGGCAAACGGCGGCATTTCGGTTAGCGGGTCTTTGGTTTTCTCTATAGCATATTTGCCGCACGGGGAAAACGCCGTCCCGCGGTTGCCAGCCCAAGGGCAGGCGTTGACAAGCCGGGCAGAGCCTGTAGAATACCCCCGATCCGACCGACCTAAAATCGCCCGGGGGCCGGACGGCGCGCGCTTCTTCCGGATTTTTTCAATAGGCAGCGGAGGCCTTTCAATGCCGACATTCGATTTTTACCTGCCGACCCGCATCTTGTTCGGCCCCGGGCGCCTGCGCGACTTGGAACACACCCCCTTTCTGCCGAAAGGCGCGCGCGCCCTCATCGTAGTGGGTGCCGGAGGAAGCATGCTGACCGAGGGCCATCTGGCACGCGTCCAGGGATTGCTTGCCGCCCGGGGCGTGGCCAGCATGGTCTACGACCGCATTCCCGCCCGGCTCGAAGCCTACGTCCAATGGATCGGTGCGCGCCGGCCGGAGCGGCTCGACCTGTTGACCCGGGCCATGGGGGGCGGGGAAAACGGCGGTCCCGACGACGGTGCGGCCCGATTTCGATCGGCGTGGAAAGCGCTGACGGATGCCATCGGCCTGGCGCCGGAAATGGGGCCGACCCGGTGCTGTACAAAAGCGCAGCTTGACCGGTGGACCGGCAACGCCTTGGCGTCCATGGGGGGCCACCCCGAGGCGGCCTGGAGGGCCATGCGCCAGTCCGATATGGCAGCCGTGATCACGGAAGCCCTGGGCGCCGGCGATGTTTCACGGACCGGAACCTGAAATATGCACGTCCGCCAAAGGTGGGTTTTACCCACCGACGGTGGGCCAGGGGCCAAAAGATGCCCTTTCTGAACGGACACAAGGAGGCCCATGTCCAAGACCCACCCCACCGCCCGATGGCATTACCTGGCAGCGCTTCTGCCGGCCGGGCTCTTCGCGCTGTTGGCGGTCGGGCTTCGACGAACGGCCGACCACCACACCTTCCTGTGGGCGGTGGATTGGATCCCGTCCCTGGGGGTGGGGCTGGCCCTGCGGCTCGACGGCTTGAGCATGCTCTTCGGGCTCGTCATCACCGGTGTGGGGGCGATCGTCACGCTTTATTCCGGCGCCTATCTCGGTGGCCATCCCCACGGCGGGCGCTATCAGGTCCTGCTCCAGGGCTTCATGCTGGCCATGGTGGGGCTGGTGCTGGCGGACGACCTCATCCTGCTTTTCGTTTTTTGGGAATTGACCACCTTTACGTCGTTTCTGCTCATCGGGTTCGAACACGAGAAGGCCGCGGCCCGGGAGAGTGCCCGTCAGGCACTTCTGGTCACCGGCGCCGGCGGTTTGGCGATGCTGGCCGGTTTTGTGCTGATCGGAATGGCGGGCGGAACCCATGCCATGGGGCCGTTGCTGGCCAGCGGGGATCTCCTGCGCGAATCCCCGTATTATCCCGCCATCCTGATCCTGGTCCTGGTCGGTGCGTTTACCAAATCGGCCCAACTGCCGTTTCATTTCTGGCTGCCCAATGCCATGACGGCACCGACCCCCATCAGCGCTTTTTTGCACTCGGCCACCATGGTCAAGGCCGGCATCTACCTGCTGACCCGCTTGCATCCGGTGCTTTCCGGCACCACTGCCTGGACGCTTTCGTTGACCCTGTTCGGCGCGGCCACGGCCCTCACCGGAAGTATTCTGGCGTTGGGTCAAAAAGACATGAAACGCGTTCTGGCCTATACGACGCTGATGGGACTGGGCATTTTGACCCTTTTTCTGGGCGGCACCCAAACCGCCACCCTGGTGGCGGCCCTGACCTTTTTCCTGGTGCACGCCCTCTACAAATCAGCCCTGTTCCTGGTGGTGGGGATTCTGGACCATGAGACCGGCTCCCGCCGGCTGGATGCCGTCCGCGGGCTGGCGTCCAAGATGCCGTTGACGGCTTGCGCGACGGCCGCCGCCGCACTTTCCATGGCCGGTTTTCCGCTCTTTTTCGGTTTCATCGGCAAGGAGATCATGTATGCCGGGGCCTTGAACATGGATGTGGCCCCCCAGGTGTTCACCGCGGTGGCGGTCGGTGCCAACGCCCTCATGACGGCGGTGGCCGGCATCCTGTTCATCCGGCCTTTCCTGGGTCGCTTTGACGCAACGCAACCGGCCGTGCACGAGGCGCCCTGGGTCCTTTTCATCGGCCCCCTTCTGTTGGGGGGTACCGGCATCCTCTTCGGCGTCATTCCCTGGTGGGTGGCGAAATGGCTCGTCCAGCCGGCCGTGTATGTCCTGGGACATGCCGGCCAGCCCGTGAAGCTGACCCTTTTCCACGGCTGGAACCTGCCGCTGCTGCTCAGCGTCGTGACGCTCACTCTGGGCGCCGCTATCTATGGTCTGCGTGCGCCTATCGCCCGGTTTCTGGAGGGGTGGGCAACCCGCTGGCCGGTAGGGTGGGAGAGCGGCTACGACCGTGCCCTCCAAGGGATTCAATGGAGTGGCGGGCTTCAGCGCCGCTTCTTCCAGAACGGCTCCCTGCACCATTACCTGTTTGTGGTCATGGCGGCTTTTGCCGGGCTGTGCGCCTGGCAGCTCGTGGCCGGGGGGATGTGGCCGCTGCCGATGCGGCCGCCCGCTTTGGCCTATCGGGAGTGGCTGCTGGTCGGCCTCGAAACCGTGGCCGTTGCCACGGTGGTCCTGTCCCGGCGACGCTTGATCGCCATCGCCGCCCTCGGTGTGGTGGGGGCCGGCTTGGCGCTTATCTTTCTGATGTACGGCGCCCCCGACGTGGCCCTGACCCAGCTCCTGGTGGAGACCCTGACGGTGATCATCGTGGCGGTGGTCCTGCTGCGCCTGCCGGGTCTGCGCGACCGTGCCTGCGGCGATCGACCGTTGCGCATTGCCGACGGCCTGCTGGCCTTCGCCGTCGGCACGGTGGTGACCGTCATGCTCCTGAACGCCGGCCGCCTGCCCCTGGATCGCGCCGTAACGACCTTCTACGAAAAACAAAGCTTTGTGGCCGCCCACGGCCGCAACATCGTCAACGTCATTCTAGTGGATTTTCGGGCCCTGGACACCCTGGGGGAAATCACGGTGGTGGCCCTGGCTGGCCTGGCCTCCTATGCCCTGATCCGCCAGGGCCGGAAAGGCAGGCGGGACTGATGGGAACCCTGATCTTAAAAACGGCCACCCGACTGCTGGTGGGACTGATCCTGGTTTTTTCGGTCTACCTCCTTTTGCGGGGGCACCACTCTCCGGGCGGCGGCTTTGCCGGGGCCCTCGTGGCCAGTACCGGGTTCGCCCTGTTTGCCATTTCCGAAGGGGCCCCGGCGGTCAGACGGGCCCTGCGCATCGATCCGCGTCTCCTGACCGCCGCCGGTCTGTTGGTGGCGATGGGCGCCGGGGCCGCCGCCGCGATCCGCGGCGCGTCCTTTTTGACGGGTCTCTGGTGGGGAGGCGGGGTTTCGGCCGGCACGCATGCCGTCATTGGAACGCCCCTCGTTTTCGACCTAGGGGTGTATTTGACCGTATTGGGATCGATTCTGACCATCGTGTTGGCACTGGAGGAGGATTGATATGGAACCCGTATTGGCCGTCCTGGTCGGCCTCATGGTGGCGGCCAGCGTCTATCTGATTCTGGGCCGCAATTTGATCCGGTTTATTTTCGGACTCGTGCTGGCCAGCAACGCCGCCAATCTGCTCCTTTTCACCGGCGGGAGGCTGCCCAGCAAGACGCCGCCCCTGATCCCCGAAGGCGCCTTGACGCCGCCGGGCCTGGTGGCCAATGCACTGCCCCAGGCCTTGATGCTCACGGCCATCGTCATCGGTTTCGCCCTGCTGGTTTTCATTTTTGTACTTTTTTACCGGGCCTATGAAGCGATCGGCACCGTGGACACGGAATTCATGCGATGGGCCGAGCCGCCCGATGCACTGACACCGGTCCCCAGCTGTCCCGTCGATCCAGAAGAGGTTTGATGTCCCTGCTGATTCTGCCCATTTTGATCCCCTTGTCGGCTGCCATAGGCGCTTTTTTCTGCGGCCGCCGTCGCCTCTGGCAGACCTATGTGTCCGTCGGCGGCAGCGTGCTGCAGCTGGGGGCCTGTGCCATGCTGCTGGCGACCGTCCACCGCAGCGGAATCCAGGCCGAGCAGATGGGCGGCTGGCCGGCCCCCTTCGGGATCACCCTGGTGGTGGACCATTTGAGTGCCATCATGCTGGTGATTGCGGCCCTCATTGGCCTGGCCGCCAACATCTATGCCCTGGCCGACATCGATCGGCGGTACCAGGCCCTGGGCTTTCACCCCCTGTTCCAGATTCTGATCGCCGGCATTTGCGGCGCCTTTCTGACGGGCGACCTCTTCAACCTCTTCGTCTTCTTCGAGGTGCTGCTGATGGCCTCCTTCGGACTTCTGGTGATGGGGGGAACCCAACGCCAGCTGGACGGCGGGGTCAAGTACGTTACCCTCAATCTGATCGCGACCTTGATGTTTCTTACAGGGCTGGCGCTGCTCTACGCCATGACCGGAACGCTCAACATGGCCGACCTGCATCTCAAGGTGCAGGCTTCCGGCCATCCGGCCCTGATCACCAGCGTGGCCATGCTTTTTATAATGGCCTTCGGGCTCAAGGCCGGCCTTTTCCCGCTCTTTTTCTGGCTGCCGGCCTCCTATCACACGCCGCCCCCGGCGATTGCCGCCGTGTTTGCCGGCCTGCTCACCAAGGTCGGGGTGTATGCCCTGCTGAGGGTCTTCACGCTGATTTTCACCCGGGACGTGGCCGCCACCCACAGCCTGCTCCTGATCATGGCCTGTCTGACCATGCTGACCGGGGTGCTGGGGGCGGCGGTCCAAACCGAATTCCGGCGCATCCTGGGGTTCCACATTATCAGCCAGGTGGGCTACATGGTGCTGGGCCTGGGCCTGCTGACACCCCTGGCGCTGGCCGGGTCGGTTTTTTACCTGATCCACCATATCATCGTGAAAGCCAACCTGTTTTTGATCAGCGGCCTGGCAAACCGCATCGGCGGGAGTGATGCGCTCGATGCGCTGGGCGGCCTCTACCGCCGGGCGGGGGGGTTGGCCGTGCTCTTTGTCATCCCGGCTTTCTCCCTGGCTGGTTTCCCCCCCCTTTCGGGCTTTTGGGCCAAATTCATTCTGTTGAAGGCCAGCTTTGAGGCCGGCGCCTACCTGGCCGGCGCCGTGGCCCTGGTGGTGGGCTTGCTGACGGTCTACTCCATGACCAAAATATGGATAGCCGTTTTCTGGGCGCCGCCGCCGGAGGACGCATCGCGGCATTCGATTGCCCAACACGACCGATGGGCCGTTCCCGCGCTCGTGGTGCCGGTGGCGGTCCTGGCGGCCTTGACCGTCGCCATCGGGATCGGGGCCCAGCCCCTGATGGACCTGGCCCTGATCGCGGCCGACGAATTGCTGGCGCCCGAGCGCTATGTGCAGGCGGTAATGGGGGGCGGACCATGAATCTGTTCATGCTCAATCTGTTCTTTGCCCTGGGGTTCAGCGCCGTGCGCGGCCAGTTCAACCTGACCGGCCTGCTGACCGGATTCGCGGTGGGCTATCTGGCGCTCTGGATCTCCAAACCGCTTTATCCGGGGGCGACCTATTTCGCAAGGGTGCCGCGTGTGCTGCGCCTGGTGGTGTATTTTCTCTACGAACTGGTCATGTCCAACTTCAAGGTCACGTGGGAGATCATCACGCCCCGGCACAGCAGCCGCCCGGGCATCATCGGCATCGAGCTGGCGGCCCGGACCGATCTCGAAATCATGCTGGTGGCCAACATGATTTCCTTGACGCCGGGCACCCTCAGCCTGGACATAAGCGATGACCGGCGTGTGCTGTATGTCCATTTCATGTTCCTCGAGGATCCCGAAGAGGCCCGGCGGGACATCAAGGAGGGCCTCGAACGCCGGGTTTTGGAGGCCTTGCGCTGATCATGCCCCAGACGTTTCTCGAACAAAGTGTGGCCGTGGCTTCGATCCTGCTCCTGGTGGGGATGCTGCTGGCCTTCATCCGGCTTCTCAAGGGGCCCGACGATGCCGATCGGATCGTGGCCCTCGATCTCATATCGATCCTGATCGTGGCGCTCCTGGCCCTGTTTGCCATTTATGCCGACGAGACCTCGTTTCTGGACGTGGCCATTGCCTATGCCCTGGTGGCGTTTCTGGGGACGGTGGCCCTGGCGCGCTTTCGCATGCGCACCGGTGCCGCGTCGGAATCCGGGAAGACGGGTGCCGGGAGGCGACGATGACATCTTATTTTACAGCGGTGTTGGTGTTGGCCGGCGGGCTGTTCGGGTTCGTGGCCGCCGTGGGCATGCTGCGCCTGCCGGACAGCATCACCCGCATGCATGCCTCCACCAAGGCCGGGACCCTCGGTGCGGGGCTGATCATGGCCGCCGTGGCCCTGCACTTCATGCAGGTCGGTATCACCCTGCGGGCCGGTGCCGCCATTTTGTTCCTGCTTCTAACCGCCCCGGTGGCCACCCACGTCATCGGTCGGGCGGCCTACCATGGCGGCATCCGTCTCTGGGAGCGCACCTGGAAGGACGAACTGGCCCAATCGCGCCGCAAGGGCGAGGACACTGCCGACCCGCAGCACACGGCCGAACACGGGCAATGACCTTCGACAAGCTCAAAAGGTGGCTGAAGGGCAAGCGTCGCCAGGAGGCCGCGGATCGCAATCCGAGGACTCCCGCGGTGACGGACAGCGGTGGGAAGGTTCGGCCACCTTCCTCGGGGTCGGCGCCATCCCGAAGCCGGAATGCGGATCGGTCTTTCTCGGCACGTGATGGCGGGGCTTCCGGGCGGGCGCAGGGCCACAAGACGCATCCACGGAGGCCGGTTTCGCGGCAGGGCATCCCGATCCTCAAACCTGACGAAGATCTCGCGCGATGCTTTCTGTCTTCCGAGGGTTCACCGGAGAAGACA
>CAYMQN010000017.1:19012-28066 GCA_964392545.1 uncultured Desulfobacteraceae bacterium | reverse complement strand
GCCGGCATGGACGTCTTCACCGCCGTCATCATGGCCGGCGCGGCCGCCTGTGCCGCTACGACCGTCGGTATCCTCGCGGAATACAGGCTCCGCCCCATTTTGTCTTTCAGGGGGGGACGCTACCCTGGGCCTGCCGTCCCTGGGGCGGCCGGAACCCTTTCAACCGTGTTTCAAAGGAGGTCCCACCATGCAGTTGACCAGCCCGGTGTTCGAGAACGATGCAACCATTCCCCGCAAGTACACCTGCCAGGGCGAGGATGTCAGCCCGGAGCTGACCATCGCGGCGGTTCCCGACGGCGCCCAAAGCCTGGCCTTGATCGTGGAGGACCCCGATGCGCCAGGGCAGACCTTCGACCACTGGATCGCCTACGACATCCCGGCCGACACCGGGACCATCGGCGAGGGCGCCCAACCCGGCACGGCGGGCCGCAACGATTTCGGGAAGACGGCCTACGGCGGCCCCTGTCCTCCCTCGGGCACGCACCGCTATTTCTTCAAGCTCTATGCCCTGGACACCCGCCTCGATTGGCCCGAGGGACGCAGCAAAAACGATTTGCAAAACGCCATGGCCGATCACATCCTGGATCAGGCGGAGCTCGTGGGTCGCTACGCCAAAACTTAGCAAACCTTCGGCCAAAGCCCCGCAGGGGGCCCGGCGCTCGACGGTCTGAAGCCCGTGAAGGGCGCCGTGCGTAAAGGAGATATCCGGTGAAACTGACCTTCGCCGGCACCCGCGGCTATATCGAGGCCGCCACGCGGCGCCATGGCAGGCATGCCGCCCTGGACGTGGCCTACTACAAACGCCGGGTGCGCATCGACTGCGGCCTCGACTGGCGGGGTCGCACGGCGGACCTCGCGGCGGAGGCCATCCTCGTCACCCATGCCCATCCGGACCACGCCGAAGGTCTGCGGGACGGGGCCCCGTGCCCGGTCTATGCCACCGAGCCTTCCTGGGAGGTCATGGCGGATTACCGCATCGACGACCGGCGCACCATAGCGCTGCGGGAGCCCTTTCAGGTGGGGCAGATCCGCTTCGAGGCCTTCCCCGTGGTCCATTCCACCCGTGCGCCGGCCGTGGGCTATCGCATCGAAGCCGGGAGGGTGGCGGTCTTCTACGCCCCGGATCTGGTCTACATCGAAGACCGCGCGGCGGCTCTGGATGGTGTGCGCCTCTACATCGGCGACGGGGCCACGGTGACCCGCTCCTTCGTGCGCAAGATCGACGGTTCGCTGGTGGGGCACACCCCGGTGCGCACCCAGTTGACCTGGTGTCAAAAGGAAGGCGTCCCCCGTGCGGTCATCTCCCACTGCGGCAGTGAGATCGTCAAAGGCGACGAACGCACCCTGGGCGCCAAAATTCGCCGTATGGCCGAAGAGCGCGGGGTGGCAGCAAAGATCGCTTACGACGGGATGGCGGTCGTGCTGCGGTAGGGTCCCTGTGGGGCCGGTCATTGGTTACGGCAAAGATACCGAGAGGCGGCGGGCGCGCGGCAAGATGGTTTTATCGGTATCGAAATCGCTATCGGTATCGTTTTTTAAAGATTTGGAAGCTATCGTTGTCGTAATTGTAAGTTTTGAACTTCAAGAGACAATTTCGACAACGAGGAAACCCGCCCCGGTTTGTCATTCCCGGGCTTGACCCGGGAATCCAGCCCAGACCGGCCGGGATTGCCGCTAGCGATGGGGACAGAACGCTGCGCTTTTCACCCGCGGACTAGGGACCAATGACGGCTTTCCCGGCGTCCGCCAGCATCGCCACCACTTCCTCTTCCGCGAGGTCGTGCCAGTTTTCGTAGGTTTCGGCCACGGCGAAAGCGTAGGTTTCGCGAATGTTGGCGCAGTAGATCTCGTCGGGGCCGTCGGCCAGGGCATCGATGGTGCGCTGGGGCGAGGTGGGGACGGCCACCACGGTTTTGGCGGCCTTGCGTTTTTTCACCATGAAAAGGGCGGCCTTCATGGTGTAGCCCGAGGCCAGGCCGTCGTCCACGAGGATGACCGTCTTGCCGGCCACTTCCGGCAGCGGTCGCTCGCCGCGCAGCCGGAGGTTGCGCTGGGTCAATTCGGTACGGACCTTGGCCCATTGGCGCGCCACCTGGTCCTCGGTGAGTTCGAGCTGCGCCATGAGGGGTTCGTTGAGGATGATATCGCCCTCGCCGGTAATGGCGCCGAAGCCGGCTTCGGTGTTGCCCGGAATTTGTATCTTGCGGACGATGGCCAGATCCATCGGGCACTTCAATTGGGCCTGGATCTCCAGCGCAACCGGTACCCCCCCCATGGGAATGGCCAGTATGATCGCGTCCGAAGCTTCCCCGTAGTGCGGTGCCAGCATCGCACCCACGGTCTGCCCGGCCTGCCTGCGATCGGTGAAAACATGGGTAAGGTTTCGCAGGGCTTCCTGTGCATAGACTGTCGTCATGGGATGTTCTCCCCCGGTAGTTTGGGTTTTAGAAGGCGGTTTGGCAAAACGTTCGATACCGCAGATTAGGCCATTGCCGGGCCGCCGGAAATCGGTTCAATCCGGTAATCCTACGCCAGCGCCGCCTTACTGATGGCTCCGATCCCCCGTACCCGGGGACGGGGTTGGCCCAAGGGGATGCAACGCGGACACCGCCCCGGGGCCGTGGTCGGGCCGCCGCGCCGCCTTTTATACGCGTTTTTGCCCTTCGAAATACAGGATCGATGGCATGGGCGGGGCGCTCGTGCGGCGTTACGCTGGAAGAACATGACGCAATTCGCTTAACGATGAGGAGATCGCCATGTTCGGCCGCAAGTTTAAACTTTTTCGCCTGATGGGCTTCGAGGTGGGTGTCGATCCGAGCTGGGTCGTACTGGCCGTTTTAGTGGCCTGGTCCCTTTCCACAGGGTATTTTCCCTTCAAATACCGGGAGCTGTCCACCGAATCGTATTGGCTCATGGGCATCATTGGTGCCGTGGGACTCTTTGCCTCGATCGTGGCGCACGAATTCTGCCATTCCCTGGTGGCGCGAAGGCGCGGGATGCCCATGCAAGGCATCACGCTTTTCATTTTCGGCGGCGTGGCGGAAATGCACGACGAGCCGCCCGGTGCGGCCGACGAGTTCCTGATCGCGGTGGTGGGACCGCTGTCGAGTTTCGCCATGGCAGCGATTTTCTACGGCCTTTACCGTCTCGGCAGTGCCGCCGGCTGGGCCACGGCCGTGACCGGTGTGATGGGCTACCTGGGCCTGATCAACCTGATCCTGGCCGTCTTCAACCTGATTCCGGCCTTCCCGCTGGACGGCGGACGCATGCTGCGCGCGGCCCTCTGGGGTTGGAAGGGCAATCTCAAGCGTGCCACGCGCCTGGCCTCGCGCATCGGGCAGGGCTTCGGAATTCTGCTGATCGTGCTGGGCGTGGTGCGGGTGCTCAACGGGTTGTTCATCGGCGGGATGTGGTTTTTCCTGATCGGCATGTTCATCCAGAACGCGGCCAAGATGTCCTACCAGCAGCTGCTGACCCGGCGCGCCCTGGAAGGCGAGGCCCTGGAGCGCTTCATGAACCGCGATCCCGTCACGGTCACCTCCGATACGCGGCTGGACGAGCTGGTGGAGGACTATATCTACCGCTATCACCACAAATTGTATCCCGTGGTGGACGGCGACCGCCTGACGGGCTGCATCACCACCCGACAGGTCAAAGCGGTGCCCCGGGATCGCTGGGGAACCACCACGGTCGGCGAGCTGGCCGAGGCCTGCAGCGACGAGAACACGATCCGCCCCGGGGCCGATGCCGTGGAAGCGCTTTCGCTTATGCACAAGAACAGCGCCGCCCGCCTGATGGTGGTCGAGGACCATCGCTTGCAGGGCATCATCGCCCTCAAGGATCTGCTCCAATTTCTTTCCATGCGGATCGAGCTCGAAGAGGACTGATCGACCGCCACAACCCTGAAAGGAGACACCGATCATGTTGCCCGTCAAAAAGATTCTGGCAACCACCGATTTCAGCGAACCTTCCCGACGAGGGGTCCAGCAGGCCGTCGAACTGGCGGAGCATTTCGGGGCCGAGCTGATTCTGGCCCACGCCACCCCGCCGCTGCGGGCCGTGTCGGGGGCCACTACGGTGGCCGGCTATTACCTGCCCAAAGTCAGTGACGAGATCAACACCGAGGCCGCCGAAGTGGCCGAACGCCTGCGCGAAGAGGAGATACCGTCGTCGGTGAACTCCAGCGTGCACATTCTTCACGGCAAGGCGGCCGAGGCCATCACCGACTTTGCCAGGGAGGAGGGTGTGGACCTGATCGTCATGGCCTCCCGGGGGGAGTCGGGCTTGAAGGAACTGTTTACCGGGTCCGTCACCCATCGGGTGCTCGGCCATGCCCCGTGTCCGGTGCTTGTGGTCACGCGGCCCGATTGAAAGTCGCCTCAAAAAAGTCTTTTCGTCCGGTATCGGCGTTGATACCTCGGCGCGTGTCCTCGGCATACCCGGGTATGCCTGCGGGACGCTCCTCGGCCTCGCCTTGATACCAAACGAAAATCCAAATTTTGAGGCGACTTTAATTGGGCCTCAAAAAAGTCTTTTCGTCCACCTCAAAAGGAGAATTCCATGAAACAGATTGCCGTCATCATAACCGATATGTTCGAAGATTCCGAGTATACGGAACCGGCCCGGGCCTTTCGCGAGGCCGGCCACACCCTGGTGCACGTGGGGCTGAAAGCCGGCGCAACCGTGTACGGCAAAAAAAGCGACACGCCGGTGGTGGTCGACAAAGCCGCCGCGGAGGTGCGTGTAGGCGACTTCGACGCCCTGCTCATCCCGGGCGGCTATTCGCCGGACAAGCTGCGGGTAGACGAGGACGCCGTCCGCTTCGCGGGAGATTTCCTGCGCAGCGGCAAACCGGTCTTTGCCATCTGCCACGCCCCGCAGCTTCTCATTACGGCGGACGTCCTGCGCGGGCGAACCCTTACGGGATACACCTCCATCGTTCAGGACATCAAAAACGCCGGCGCCACTTTCGTCGACCGGGAGGTGGTCGAGGACGGCGCCCTGGTGTCGAGCCGCAATCCGGACGACCTGCCGGCCTTTGTCGAAACGGCCCTCAAGCATCTCAAATAGCGCCCGGCGAGCGGACCTGCTACAGTCTCTGACAGGGGTGGATAGGGGATATCCTGTATGGGGGATTCGGCCCGGAACGTGCTATGGCCAGAGAAAGGCTACGATCCCGCCGACGGTTTGCCGGTCGGCGCTCGAAAGGAAATTGCCCATGACGGTTGCCGATGCCACCGCTGACCGGCGCCGGGAGCGCCGCAGGGCCAGTTCGGCCACATTGACCTTCGTTCCCTTCACCACCCGCAAGGTGCGCGCGGTTGCCGTGCAGGTCCTCGATTGCAGCCCGCGCGGTGTGCGATTTCGTTCGCCGCACCTGTTGAAACCGGGTCAGACCATCTGCCTTCATACGCGGGCCGTGCGCGACGACGACCCCCCCTCGAAAAGTAGCGGGGGCCTTCTCAAATCCTTCGCTTTGGCCGAGGTTCGCTGGTGCCGGGAAGACAGCCGCGAGGAAGACGGCTACCGTATCGGTGTCCGCTACCTCTAGCGGGGGGACAAGGGCCGAAAAAGGCCATTCCGGGATGGACCCGGTTTAATCAAAATAGGCTAGTGCCGCGCGATAGGTATCGTCGATATCGGCAAGCATGTTTTGGAGTTCGGAAGAGCTCTTGCGCTTGGCGGCCCGGCCTTCCCTCTGAAGGAGATCGAGGTACTGGTGGAGAATGGCTTGACGCTGTTTCAATTGCTGGAGCAGCTCGGAGGCTTCATAACGCGCCTCGCCTTCGGTGGAATCGATCTGCCGTTCAAGTTGTTCGATTTTCTCCCGCCACTCCATGGAAAGTGCGCGCATTTCTGTCAGATGCTTTTCATCCTCGCTCATGTTCACTCCTCCTCTTTCAAGATGAACGACCCGAAGACGATACGATCGGAGTCGTCTTCCGATCGCATCGTAACCAACTTAAAGCTTGGCCGGCCGGCCGGCAATCCGGAGGATACCCCAAATGGTATCCGCCGGATCTGTATTTTACAAAGCCGTCAGGCACGCCGGCGGGCGAGAGCGAGGATGGCGACCTGGCCAACCACCAGCGGGACGAAACTGCAGGCCAGAATCAACCCCCACTCGCCCATCGTCGGGCCCACCAGCCTCAGAACCCCCGAAAGCCCCGGAAGATAGGTCGCCGTCAGGAGCAGGGCGATGCACAGGACCAGCGCTCCCCAGACATAGGGGTTGCGCGTGATTTCGTTGTCCACGATCCCCGAGGTCGTACTGCGCATATTGAAGACGTGCCACAGCCGGGCGAAGGACAGCCCCAGAAACGAGACCGTCACGGCCCGGTCGGGGGGCAGGTCCCAGTGTTCCAGTGCGATCCAGAAGACCGCCAGCACGGCCGCGGCGATCAGGGCGCCGTAAGCGCAGATGGCCAACCAGTGATCGCGGGTCAGGATGGACTCCGAGGCATCCCGGGGCGGTTCCCGCATGCGGGATTCATCGCCTTCGCCCGCCGCCAGGGCCAGGGCCGGAAATACATCGCCGATCATGTTGAGATAGAGGATCTGCAGGGGCAGCAGGGGCAGCGGTGCTCCGGCCAGGATGGCCACCCCCACGATCAGGATCTGGCCGACGTTCCCCGACAGCAGGAACAGGATGAATTTGCGGATGTTTTCAAAAATGGCACGTCCCTGGGCGATGGCCGCCACGATGGTGCCGAAGGCGTCGTCCTGGAGCACCATGTCGGCGGCCTCACGGGCCACCTGGGTGCCGCGCCGGCCCATGGCGATGCCGATGTCCGCCTTTTTCAGGGCGGGGGCGTCGTTGACCCCGTCCCCGGTCATGGCGACCACGGCCCCCTCGGCCTGGTGGAGACCGATCAGGTCCAGCTTCTGCTTGGGCGAAACCCGGGCGAAAACCCGGTGCTGAAGCTGCTTGCGGCGCTCTTCCGGGGAAACGTCTTCCGGGTGTTGGAGATCGCGGCCCTGCACCACATCGGGATCTTCTTCTCCGGCAATCCCCACCAGGGCGGCCACCTTGCCCGCGGTGGCGGGATGGTCGCCGGTGACCATGACGACGTCGATGCCGGCCCGGCCGCAGGCCGCCACCGCGTCGGGCACTTCCCGGCGGGGGGGGTCCTCCATGGCCACGAGCCCGATGAAACGAAGCCCATTATAGGGATCGGCCTCCCGGTCGTCCAGCCGCCGGGTGGCCACCCCCAGCACGCGCAACCCTTCCGCGGCCAGGGTCTCGTTGCGGTCCTGCCACGCTTGCCGCTCCGCCGTGCTCAAATCCCGTTCGCCGTCGGACCCCGCTATCCGCCGGCTGGCTTCCAGCACCGCCTCCGGGGCGCCCTTGACGGCCGCGTGCCAGCCGTCGCCGTCTTCATGGATCGTGGCCATCATCTTGACCTCGTGATCGAAGGCCTCTTCGCGCACTTCCGGCCGCGCTTCGAGCAAGGTTTCCCGTTTCAGGTCCGCCAGACGCCCGGCTTCCAGCAGCGCGATTTCCAGGGGATCGCCCACCCCGCGCTCATCCTCGGCCTCCTCGTTCAGGCCGGCATTGTTGCACAGCACCCCGGTTTCCAGTGCCGCGCGCAGCAGGGGGGTTTCTTCCGGATCGACGGGGCCCTGGTCGTTCTGAAAGACGTTCTCTTCGCCCGGCTTGACCTGGACGGCGTCAATGTCTTTCGGTTCCCGGCCGGCCACCAGGATGCGGGTCACCGTCATGCGGTTTTCGGTGAGGGTGCCGGTCTTGTCGGTGAAGATGACGCTGGTGGATCCCAAGGTTTCCACGGCCGAGAGACGGTTCATGAGGGCGTTGCGCTTGAGCATGCGCCACATGCCCCGGGCCAGGCCGATGGTGGCCACCATGGGCAGCCCTTCCGGCGCGGCAGCCACCGCCAATGCGATGGCGGTTTCGATCATCAGCAGGAAATCCTGGCGGGTGATGAGGCCGGTGATCGATATCAGGACGGCGATGCCCAGGGTCAGCCATATCAGGCGGTAGCCGAGACGGTCGAGCCGCTTTTCCAGCGGGGTCTCTTCGCCTTCGGAGGCCTCCGCCAGGGCGGCGATTTGACCGAGTTCGGTGTCCATGCCGGTGGCGGTCACCACGCCCTCGGCGGAACCACGGGTCAGGGCGGTGCCCTTGAAGAGCATGCTGCGGCGACCCGACAGGTCGGCGTCGTCCTCGACGGGATCGACCTGCTTGGACACCGGCACCGACTCGCCCGTCAAGGCCGACTCGTCCGCCGCCAGGCGCGAGGCTTCCACCAGGCGGAGATCGGCGGCCACCACGTCGCCGCCTTCCAGCAGGAGGATGTCTCCGGGAACGACCTCGCCCGACGGCACGGAACGGATGCGGCCCGCCCGGCGCACCCGGGCCTCCACCCGGCCCAGGCGTTGGAGGGCTTCCATGGAGCGCGTGGCCCGCAACTCCGTAAAGAAACCGATGGCCACGTTGAGGGCGATGGCCACCAGGATGGCGGCGGCTTCCAGGCGCTGGCCGAAAACAAAGGAGACCGCGGCGGCCACCGCCAGCAGCAGAATGATGACGTTCTTGAACTGATCCAGCAGAATAGCGACCGTCGATCGCTTGCGGCCCTGCTCGAGGCGGTTGGCCCCATGGCGGCGCCGCCGCTCCCGGACGGTTTGCGCGTCCAACCCCTCGTCGGGGGAAACCGCCAGGGCTTCCAGAACCTCTTCGGCGGAGCGGGACCAGGGGGTGTCGACGACGGGTTGGGAGGCTTCAGGCATTGCGTTTCCTTTATCAGACGGCATTGACGAGGGGACGCTGGAGGCTGCCCAGATCCCGCTGGAGGGATTGCGGCAGGCGTCGGTTGAACAGGGCGCGGTAGTCCGGGATGGCCACGTGGATATCGGCCCCCTCCTCGAAGAGGGCCTTGATCAAGGCCGCCGAGACATCCGCCAGCCCCCCCGCCTTGGCACTCAGGGAGGCCACCAGGCTTCCCATGCCCTCCGGGAAATAGGAGACTTCCGGCGTCACCATGAGGATCCGCGGGGCTCGTTTTTCGTTTGGCGCATTATGGGTCATTGGTT
>CAYMQN010000017.1:0-18912 GCA_964392545.1 uncultured Desulfobacteraceae bacterium | reverse complement strand
TCATCCTGAACCATGGTCTGCGGACCGGCAATACCGTCCTCACCCTATCTGACCGTTAAAGGCGCCCGTAGGTTTCGGTGAGCTGGCGCAGGCGGTCGGCGACGGCGTCGTCGAGGGTTTCCGCCGCCAAGCGCCACTGCCAGTTGCCCCGGCGGCGGGCGGGACGGTTCATGCGGGCCTCCGGACCGAGGCCCAGCACGTCCTGAAGCGGAAAAATGGCGGTGTCGGCCGGTGAGAGCATGGCCAGACGGATCAGTTCGCCGGGCAGCGCGGCGGGCGCGACGTCGCGTCCCAGATAGCGGAAGAGGTTGCGCCGGGTCCCGGCGCCGGCCTCTTGCTCGAACCATCCGCGGACCGTGTTGTTGTCGTGGGTACCGGTGTAGACCACGCTGTTGCGCGGGTGGCGGTGGGGCAGGAAGGCACCGTGGGGGAAATCCTCCCCGAAGGCGAAGAGCAGGACCTGCATGTTCGGGAAAGCGTAGCGGCGGATGACCTCCCGCACGTCGGCCGTGATGGTGCCGAGATCCTCGGCAATCACCGGCAGGGGGCCCAAACGCTTGATGAGCCGGTCGAAGAAGTCTTCCACGGGCGCCGGCACCCATTTGCCGTTGACCGCGGTCTTGGCCCGGGCGGGCACCTCCCAGTAGGCGACCAGGCCGCGGAAGTGGTCGATGCGGGTCAGGTCGTAGAGGGCCATGTGGTGGCGCATGCGCGCCGCCCACCAGGCGTAGGCGTCCGCCCGCAGGGCCTCCCAATCGTAGACCGGATGCCCCCAGAGCTGGCCGGTGGCGCTGAAATAGTCCGGCGGCACGCCGGAGACCGCCGTGGGCCGCCCGGTGCGGGTCAGCTTGAAGTATCGCCGGTGCGCCCACACGTCCGCACTGTCGAGGGGGACGTAGATGGGCATGTCGCCGATCAGGCGGATCTGATGCCGGTGGCAGTAGACACGCAGGGCTTCCCACTGTTCGAAAAAGAAATACTGCAACAGCTTCCAGGCGCGGATGCGCTCCCGAAACTTTGCGCGGGCGGTTTCGAGGGCCTCCGGCCGGCGGTCCCGCAAGGGGGCCGGCCAATCCGTCCAGGGGCGGGGACGGTAATGGCGCCGCAGCACCATGAACAGGGCGAAATCGTCCAGCCAGTCGCTTTCCCCGCAGAAGCGGGCGAAGGCGGCTTCATCCCCCTTTTCGTCGAAGCGCGCGCAGGCGCGCTGCAGCAGCCGCTGCTTGTAGCGCAGGACCCGGCCGAAGGCCACCTGACGGTCCGGGAAGGGGGGGCCGGCTTCAACCTCTGCGGGTGTCAAGAGCCCCTTTTCGACCAGGTCCCGGGGGCTGATCAGGAGGGGATTGCCGGCGAAAGCCGAAACGCTGTGGTAGGGCGAATGCCCGCTGCCGCCTTCCGTGGGATTGAGGGGCAGCACCTGCCACAAGCGCTGGCCGGCGGCGGCCAGGAAATCGGCAAAGCGGTAGGCGGTCGGGCCCAGGTCGCCGATGCCATGGGGGGACGGCAGGCTCGTGGGGTGCAGCAGGATGCCGCTGGATCGGATGCTCATGGGGTAACCTCCCCGATCAGAAGCGCCGCCGGGAAATGGGTCAGGATGTCGGCGACGGCCAGATCCGTGGTGCTCTGCACGGTTTCCCGGGTGAACACGTTGCGCCAGGTGCGCGGGGCCTCGGAGGGCAGTGCCACCATGGTATCCTGCCAGACCTCGCGCCCCAACGGGAGCCGGCCTTCTTGAACCAGAGCGCTCAGGAAACGGGGGGCCACCACCAGGGCCCACAGCCCCGCCTTTTTCCGGGCGAAGGCCACCACATGGCGGCTGAAGGACCCCAGCGTATTCAGGGGCAGGTAGTCCCCGGAACGGAAGAGCGCCCCGTGCCGCCGCCGGGCCTGAAGGCTGCGAACCGTCAAAAAGAGCTTGATGCGGCCCTCGCCGGCGCTCCGCAGCAGCTCCGCGACGAGGGAGAGGGGATCGTCCGCGGCGTCGTCGAACGCCGCGAGCACGCGCTGCCGTGCGTCATAGGCCACCGGGCGGCGGTTGTCGGGGTCCACCAGGGCCAGCTGCCACAGCTCGGTCCCCTGGTAGAAATCGGGGATGCCGGGGGCGGTGACTTTGATCAGACATTGGGACAAGGCGTTGAACCGGCCGTAAAAAGCGATTTTGCGGCAAAACGGCACGAAATCCGTCCGGAAGGGATGGTCCGGGGAAGACCTCGTGAGCGTGTCCGCGAACGTGGTCAGCGCGGCTTCATAATCTTCCCGGGGTTCGATCCAGGAGGTGGCTTCGCCGGCCTCCCGGACGGCCTTGATCAGGTAGGTCCGAACCCGCTCTGCGAAGGCCGCGTCGGTCCGGTCGTCCTCGGGCCAGACCCCGAGCAGGGTCTGGAAGAGAAGATAGGCCGTGTTGCGGTCGGGAACCGTCTCGCCGCCCACCGGAGTGGGCAGGCTGCGGGTCAGTTCGTGCCAGCGCTCCAGCCGCTCGGCCCAGCTTTCGGGCATTTCGGAAAGCACGTTGAGGCGGGCCCGCACGTCCTCGCCCCGCTTGCTGTCGTGGGTGGCGGTGCTGTTCATGGCCTCGGGCCAGGTGGCCGCACGGCGGGCGATCACGGCGTGGAACGCGGCCCGGCCGCATCCGAAGCGCCCCGGTTCACCGCCCACCTCGTTGAGGGAAAGCAGCCGGTGGTAGCGGTAGAAGGCCGTGTCTTCGCACCCCTTGGCCATCAGGGCGGCGGATAGTTGCTGGAAGGCCCGTATGGCGCCCAGGCGCAAGGAATCGTACCTTTCGGCCTCCGGCGAACGGCGGCAGGTCGTTTCGGCCTCGAGCAGGTCGCGGACAAAGGCGATCTCGGATGCGCGATCCGGTTGGTGCCGAACGGCATGCGACGCGGCCTTTTTCAAGGCCTCGTGATCGGCGGGCGGCGGGCCTGCCTCGCCAAAATAGGTGCGATAGGTCGGGAAGCACGCCAAAAGCTCGCTCAAGGCCGCTTTGAGACGGTTCGCGGTCAAATGCCCGGCAAAGCATTCCGCGGCGGCAATGGCCTGCAACCGCCGCACCAGATTGTCCAGATCGCCGGCCAGGCGGGTGGCCAGGATTTCATGTTTGGCCTGGCGCACCACCGCCTCGAAGGGTGCCCGACGGCCGGTGAAGGATTCGTAGGCGGCGTTGAAACGTTCCTCGTTTTCCCGCTGGACGAAGAGGCCATTGAGCCAGAAGGCGAAATCATAGCCCGTGGTGCCCTGCACCGGCCAGTCGCCCGCCAGGGCCTCCTCGGGCCCCAATATTTTCTCCACCAGAATGGCGGCCTCGTTTCCCAGGCGTCTCCGCAGGCGATGCAGGTAGGCCCCGGGAGCGGCCAGGCCATCCACGTGGTCGATGCGCACCCCGTCCAGCAGACCGGCCGCCGCCATCTTCAGGAGCCGGTCATGGGTGTGGCCGAATACGGCCGGGTTCTCCTGGCGCAGGGCAATCAGTTCGTTGATGTCGAAGAAACGGCGGTAGTTGATTTCCTCGTTGGCGTTCTTCCACCAGCAGAGGCGAAAGTGTTGGCGGGACAAAAGCCGGTCCAGGGCGTGAAAGCGCTCAAGATCGCCGGGGTTCCCGTTCAAGCGTTTCAGGCAGGCATCGATATGGCCGCGGATGCCGGCGTTGTGTCGGTAGAGATCCCAGAGGCTTTCCTTGATGCCACAGGCTTCTTCGCGGCGCAAAGCGGCATCTTCCAGAAGATCGAGGCTTTCCAGGGCATCGAGAACATCGTCCCAGCGTTGGACGTCCGGATCGTCGTCGTTCACGGGTTTCCGCAGGGCGGTCCCGGGCGGGTCGAGGATGTGGAGATAACTCCCGACGGCCAGCGGAAACCTCATCTCGTCATAGACCAACGCGGCGAATCCCTCGGCGTCGAAGAAGACGCGGATGTCCCCGTTTTGAAGACATTCGCGATAGCGGCGGCCCAGGAAGGGGGCCATGACCCGACCCTCCAGATCCTCGGAGGGGTGGTGCCAGTCGATGTCGAAGAAGCCATGGTAGCGCGAGGCCGGGCCATGCTCGAAAATGTCCGTGAGCAGGCCGTTGTCGGCGTGAAAGGCCATGTGGTTCGGCACGATATCCTGGAGCCAGCCCAATCCGGCGGTTTTACACCGCCGGACGAGATTGTCCCAGTCGGCGGCGGACCCGAGTTCGGGATTGAGAAGGTTGGGATCCACCCCGTCGTAGCCGTGGGGGCTGCCCGGCCGGGCCCGGAAGATGGGCGAGGCGTAGATATGCGAAATCCCCAGCGCGGCCAGGTAGGGCACGATGCCGGCCGCGTCGGCGAAGCCGAAACCGGGACGGAACTGCAGGCGGTAGGTGGCGATGTCGTCAGTCATTGGTCGGTCTCGATGCTGGATACGGGATATTCGATGCTGGATAAAACCATCACGGTCGATCCTTCGATGTCTCCAGTATCCCTAATGAACGTCAAAAGCACTCCATCGTCATGCCCGCACATGCGGGCAGCCAGGAAGTCAGGGAGGCAATCCCCGGTGCCTGGACTGGATTCCCGGGTCAAGCCCGGGAATGACAGCCTTTAGCGGTTTTCTCGTTGCGTATATAACCCCAGTCGATGACCATTGTTCAGTGGTCATTGGGAGCGTCCCGATCACCTCCGGCCGTCATGCCCGCGCATGCGGGCATCCAGGAAGTTGGGGTGAAGCCGCAGCAATATGCGCTGGATTCCCGGGTCAAGCCCGGGAATGACGACCAATAAGGGGGTTTCGTGTTGTCGTGACCGTAATCGTGTTTTCACGAGTCATGAAAACACGATTACGATTTCGAAAGCCGTTCCGCCATGCGTCACGGACAACGATAACGACAACACTGAAATCTTAAAACCCGATTTCGATTCCGATCATAGCATCCTGCCTCGCTTTGCGGTGTTTGCTGTGGGGGTTGTCGCCTTCGCCGTAACCAATGACCACTGACCGGGGCCGAAGACCCCTAACCGCCGATTCTGATCTTCAGATAATCGGCCAACTGGTGGAAGAGCTCCACCCACTCCCGGGCCTTGTCTGCGCCTTGGTCGGCCTTTTGCTTGAATTTGGGATAGACTTCCTGGGCCAGCTGGTAGTGGACGTTCTGGAGTTGCTGGAAGCGGACCTGAAAGGGCAGGTCGACGGCCAGTTCGACGCCCCGGGTGAGCCGTTCCAGCAGGGTCAGGTCCTCGGCCTTCTCCGCCAGACGGGCGGCCATGCGCTCCAGGTTGCGCCGCAGGGTGAATTCGAGGGTGTCGGCTTCCAGGGGAATGCCGGCCCGGTCGGCGTCTTCGATCAGGGTCTGGATGGCGTCGTAGTCCAGCGGCTCGCGGCCGAATTCCGTCTTGAGGTCGCTGTTGACCACGATGTCGCCGGCGACGGCCAGGGATTTGGGGATCCAGCTGCTGGAATTATTGATAAAGCGCATCAGGGACACGTGGTTGTCGTAGAGCTGGCGGTAGACCGTGAGGGCTTCGTCGGTGGTGGTTTCCAGGATGGTCTCGAGGACCTTGCGCTGCTCATCGCGAAACAGCGAGATAAGCGAGTAGTGGTCTTCCGGGAAGAAATTCCCAATGCTTTGGAACAGTCCCGGGAAGTCGGCTTTGTCGAAGATGCCCAGGATTTCCTCGGTCATCGCGACATAGGTGTCGGTGGTCAGCCGGCGGATCCCGCAACTGATGCTGTGGTCGCCCATATGGAAGACGGCATAGTCGAAGGGGGCGGTCTCCCGGGTGATCTGCGAGGTAATGCGCGCACGGCCCACGGCCACTTTGGCCTTGCCGGATTCGGCGCTCTGGTTCTCCAGGTTTTCGAGATCGTAGCAGAAAATCGTTACGGTTTCGGGGTAGTCTTCGAAGAAGGAGCTGATCACATAGTGGGCGGCGGCTTTTTTGAGATCCACGATGGCCGGTTTGACCCATTTGGCATAGATGTGGCCCCCGTCGCGGTGCTTGGGGATGTTGCTCTTGGCCTGAGCCAGTTTCGCGACGAAGGCCGCCTCGGTGTCGTCCTCGAAGAGATCGGCGGCCAACTGCACCGCCCGTCCGGCGTACTGGATGACCTGGACGGTCTCGATGCCCGACAGTTCGTCGAAGAACCAGCCGCAGCTCGTGTACATGAGCATGGCATGGCGCTGCATCTCGAGCAGCTTCAAGGCCCGGGTCTGTTGCGCCTCGCCGAGCACGACCCGCTGGTGCCGGGCCAAGAAGCGCGTGACGGATTCCGGCGAGCGGTCCAGGATGACGTCGATGTAGGCGTTGCGGGCCTCCCAGGGATCGCGCAAGAGGTTGCCGGCCTGCCGGCTGTAACCTTCTGCCAGGGTGTCCCGCAGCCAGTCCAGGGCGCTCCGCAGGGGCGCGCGCCATTTCTGGTGCCAGTGCGGGTTTTGGCCCGACTGACAGCCGCAGTCGCTTTGCCATCGCTTCACGCCATGGGAACAGCTCCAGGAGGTGTTCTCCTTGATCTCCACCTCCCAGACGGGGGGATGGTCTGCCAGGTATTCACCGTAATTCATCAGGCCGACATCCTCATCGGCATCGATGGCCTCCAGGGCATAGGCCAGGGCCATGTCGCCAAAGCGGTGGTGATGGCCGAAGGTCTCGCCGTCGGTTGCCATGTGGACGAGTTGATCTTCTTCATAATCATAGGAGAAGGCTTCCTTGAGACGTCCGGCAAAGGCGGCCCCGTCGTTGAGCAGGCCGCCGAAGGCGATGTCCCGCGAAATCGGACCGTCATAGAAGAAAATCGCAATGTCTCCGCCGTCGGGCAGGGCCTGGCGGTAGGGCCGGCGCGGGTCGATGGCGCCGTCACTGACATCCTCCCAGTCCGCCGCCTCCGGCGCTCGCACGTACCCGGCCTGGAAGGGGCTCAGCACGGTGAAGGCGATACCGTGGGCCGCCATGATGGCCAGGGTTTCGAGGTCAACGGCAGCCTCGGGCAGCCACATGCCTTCCGGCCGGCGGCCGAAACGGTGCTCGAAATCCCGGATGCCCCAGCGGATCTGGGTGGTGCGGTCGTCCGTGTTGGCCAGGGGCAGGATCATGTGGTTGTAAGCCTGGGCCATGGCCGAGCCGTGGCCGGAGAAGCGTTCCCGGCTCTGCCGGTCGGCTTCGAGAATGGCGGCATAGACGCCGGGGGTGTGGTCGGCCATCCAGGAGAGAAGCGTCGGACCGAAATTGAAGCTCATGCGGGCATAGTTGTTGGTGATGCGCTCGATGCGCCCCGCGTCGTCCAGGATGCGGGCGGCGGCATTGCGGGCATAGCATTCCGCGGTGATGCGGTCGTTCCAGTCGTGATACGGGTGGGCCGAATCCTGGATTTCGATCTCCTCCAGCCAGGGATTTTCCCGTGGCGGCTGGTAGAAATGGCCGTGAATGCAGATGCAACGCTGTGTCATGGAAAGATGTCTCCTTCGTCGCGGCGGCTGCCAGGCCCTTGATCCCTCGAAAACACCAGCACGCTGTGGGGCCAGGCGTACACCCTCGTCGGGCCGTCGATCTGCCGGGCGTTGCCGGCGCTGCCGGGTCCCATCCAGCGCTCGTCCGCGGAATCCATGGCCTTGCGCCAGCTTCCGGAGGGAAGAAGGATTTCGGCGGGTTCCGGGCCGTCGTCAAAATTGAAAATCAAAAAGGAGGCCTGCGGATCCAGGCGTCGCTCCACCAAAAGGAGGCCCCGCTCCCGGTCGCACGTCACCGTCATGGCCTTTTTGCTGGGATGGGCGAGCTCGGCCCGGCGGGCGCGCAGCGCGATCAGGGTGCGGTAATAGGCATGCAGGGCGCGTCCGCGCGGATCGGCCTCCAGGGCGCGGTTGAGCACGGAAAGCTGGAAGGTGGTCTCGTCCTGGGGGTCGGGGGGCTCGCCAGGCCAGTCGAAGGCGGCGAACTCTGCCCGACGCCCTTCCCGTACGGCGGCCACCAGGTCCGGATCGCCGTGGCTGACGAAATACTGGAAGGGGGCCGTCTCGCCGTATTCCTCGCCCATGAAGAGCAGCGGGATGAACGGCGAGAGCAGCACCACGGCGGCGGCCAGCTTCTGCTGTTCGAAGGATATCAAACTATTCAAGCGTTCGCCCCGCATGCGGTTGCCCACCTGGTCGTGATTCTGGGCGAAGACCACGAACTGCCGGGCCGGAACCATGCGTGAGGCATTGCCGTGGGCCCGCTGCCGGAAAGGGGAATACTGGCCGGTGTAGACATAGCCCTCGCGCCAGGCCCGGGCCAGGTCCTCGAGCCCGTCGTAATCCCGGTAGTAGCCGGCGCGCTCGTCGCTGAGGGCGGTGCGCAGGCTGTGGTGAAAGTCGTCGTTCCACTGGGCGTCGAGGGCGAAGCCGCCCAGTTCCCGGGGGCGGACGATGCGGGTGTCGTTCAAGGCGCTTTCGGCGATGAGATGGACACGGCGGTTGAGGGCCTCGGCCCGCCGATGCACGGCCCGGCCCAGTTCTTCCAGGAAGGGGCGCGCCGAAAAATCGAGGATGGCGTGGACGGCGTCCAGCCGCAGGGCGTCGATGCGGAATTCGTCCACCCACTGGAGGGCGTTTTCGATGAAGTAGCGCCGCACGTGGTCGCTTTGCGGCCCGTCGAAATTGAGGGCCTCGCCCCAGGGCGTGCGGTAGAAGTCGGTGAAATAAGGGCCGAAGTCCCTGAGGTAGTTGCCTTCCGGCCCGAGGTGGTTGTAGACCACATCCAGCACCACGGCCAGGCCGCGCTGGTGGCAGGCGTCCACCAGGCGCTTGAGGCCCGGGGCGCCGCCGTAGGAATGCTGGACGGCAAAGGGATAGACCCCGTCGTAGCCCCAGTTGCGGTCCCCCGGAAACTGGGCTACCGGCATGAGCTCCACAGCGGTGATCCCCAGATCGACCAGTTCGTCCAGCTGCCGGGCGACGCCGTCGAAGGTGCCTTGCGGGGTAAAGGTTCCCACGTGCAATTCGTAGATCACGTAGCGGGTCAGGGGCAGACCGCACCAGGGTGTTTCCGACCAGGTGAAATTTTCGGCCACCACTCCGGAAGGCCCGTGCACGCCGTCCGGCTGGCTGCGGGAGGCCGGGTCCGGCCGCTCGCGCACATCCCCCCCCGTCAGGTGCAGCCGATAGCGGTAGCGGGCAGCGGGGGGCACGGCGTCGACTGCCCCGACGAAATAGCCTTCCGGCTGCTCTTCCAGGGGCGTCGGGCGATCCCCCTGTTCCGTCAGCAGGACTTCGACGTGCGCGGCGTTCGGGGCCCAGACCTCGAAGCGGCAGCGGCCGTCCGCCCGAAGCGTGGCGCCCAATCGGCGGCGGGTTGTCGTCATGATGGCGCTCCGCATTTCAGGAACAATACGCCCAGCGGGGGCAGAACCAGGTTGAGGGAGTGGGAGCGGCCGTGAAACGGCACCGGCGTCGTTTCCAGGGTACCCAGGTTGCCCTGGCCGCTGCCGCCGTAGTCCCGGGCATCGCTGTTGAGCACTTCGTGCCAGGCACCGCCGCCGGGCACGCCGACCCGGTAGTTCTGGCGCGGCACCGGGGTGAAATTGAAAACGGCGATCACGTCGTCGGCCGGCTCACCGTGCCGGCGGATCAAGCTGATGGTGCTGTGCACGGAATCGTTGCAGTCGATCCACTGAAACCCGTCGTTGGAAAAATCGGCCGCGTGCATGGCCGGTTCCTCGCGATAGAGGCGGTTGAGATCCTGCATCCAGCGCTGCAGGCCGCCGTGGGGAGGCTCCTCGATAAGATGCCAGTCCACTGAGCGGTCGTGGGCCCACTCACTCCACTGGCCCAGCTCGCCGCCCATGAAGATCAGTTTCTTGCCGGGCTGGGCATACATGTAGCCGAAGAGCAGGCGCAGGTTGGCGAACTTCTGCCACGCGTCCCCCGGCATCTTGCCCAACAGGGAGCCCTTGCCGTGGACCACCTCGTCGTGGGAGAGGGGCAGCACGTAGTTTTCCTGGAAGGCATAGATCATCCGGAAGGTGAGCTTGTTGTGGTGGTAGGAGCGGTGCACGGGGTCATTGGAGAAATAGGCCAGGGAGTCGTGCATCCAGCCCATGTCCCATTTCATGTCGAAACCCAGGCCGCCCACGAACACCGGCCGCGAGACCATGGGCCAGGCCGTGGATTCTTCGGCGATGGTCAGGGTGCCGGGATAGTGGCCGTGGGTCTCTTCGTTGAAGCGGCGCAGGAAGGCGATGGCCTCCAGATTTTCATTGCCGCCGTACTCGTTGGGAATCCATTCCCCCTGCTCCCGGGAATAATCCAGGTAGAGCATGGAGGCCACGGCGTCCACCCGGAAGCCGTCCGCGTGGTATTGGTCCAGCCAGAAAAGGCTGCTGCTGATCAGGAAACTGCGCACTTCGTTGCGCCCGTAGTTGAAAATGTAGCTCTTCCAGTCGGGATGAAACCCCTTGCGCGGGTCGGCATGCTCGTAGAGGTGGGTGCCGTCGAATTCGCCGATGCCGTGGGGGTCCACCGGAAAGTGCGAGGGCACCCAGTCCAGGATGACCCCGATGCCGTTCCGGTGCAGGGTGTCGATCAGCTGCATGAATTCCTGGGGCGTGCCGAAGCGGCTGGTGGGGGAGAAATAGCCGAGACCCTGGTAGCCCCAGGAGCCGAAAAAAGGATGTTCCATGACGGGCATGAATTCGACATGGGTGAACCCCATGGAACACACGTAGTCCGTCAGCCGCTCGGCCAGCTCGGCGTAGGAGAGCGAGCGGTACCCTTCTTCCGGGACACGCATCCACGACCCCAGATGAACTTCGTAGATGCTGACCGGTGCATCCGTCTTCTGGCGCGCCTCGCGTTCGGCCATCCAGTCCGCATCGCCCCACTCGTAGGCCAGGTCCCAGACCACCGAGGCCGTCTTGGGAGCCACTTCGTTGTGGATTCCGAAGGGGTCGGCTTTCTCAAGCTCCCGGTTTTCGCTGTGGGACACGATGAAGTACTTGTAGGGCATGCCCTTGCCGACGCCGGCAATAAAGCCTTCCCAGATGCCCGAGGACCCCCTCGGGCGCAGGGGATGGCGGTGCTTGTCCCAGCCGTTGAAATCGCCCATCACGTTGACCTGGGCGGCATTGGGGGCCCACACCGCGAAAACGGCCCCCTGACGCCCCTCGTGCTCGATGAGATGCGCGCCCAGCTTTTCATAGAGACGGAAGTGGCTGCCTTCGTTGAAGAGAAAGATATCGTCTTCGGTAAGCAGCGAGACGCCGTAGGCCACGGTCTCCGAGGTACCGGTGTCGGTTGTGGTTGGTGTGTCGGACATGGGGTGCTCCTTTCCTATTTCTCGATCCCCTCCATGACCTGCCGGATGCCGTTGATGGGGATATCGACCCAGTCGGGGCGGTTGTTGAGCTCGTAGCCCAGTTCGTAAACCGCTTTTTCCAGGAGGTAGCTTTCCAGTAGAATTTGCGTTTCGGCCGGGTCGGCGGGCAGGAAGCCGCCTTCACCCGCCGTTTCGAGGTAGGCCTTCAGGAAGACGGCTCCCATCCAGCGAAACCAGTAGTCGGCCCAGGAGCCCAGCACGCCCCGGTTCTCGGGCTGCAGCCAGCCCCGGGTTTCGGTGGCCATCAGGGCCGCGCAGGCCGCGTAGTGAAACGAGCGCAGCATGCCGGCCACGTCCCGCAGGGGCGAGCGCTTGATGAGACGCTCGGAAACCGGCCGGGCCGGCTCCCCCTCGAAATCGATAATGATGAAGTCCTTGCCGGTGTAGAGCACCTGGCCCAGGTGATAGTCGCCGTGGCAGCGGGTGCGCAGGCCGGTGATGCGGATGTCCAGCAGACGGCGGAAGATGTCCAGGATGGCGCCTTCCTGGTCGGCCAACTGGGCGGCGCGTTCGCGCCCTTCTTCCGGCAGGTGCCGCAGGCGGCGCCGCAGCAGTGTGAGATTGCGCCGGCAGATGGTGCGCATGGACTGGTATAGGCTGCGCTGGTAGAGCTTGGTGAACTTTTCGGGTGCAAAGGCGGGTTCGCCGCCGGCCTCGGCCAGGGCCAGGTGCATCTGGCCCGTGCGTTCCCCCAACTTGCGCACGGCTTCCGGGTAGAAGCCGGTGACGCCCACCACCGCGTCGGGCAGCGCCTCGGTGGAAAGCTGCAGCAACCCGGCTGGCGGCAAGGGCGCTTTTTCGCGGCCCGCGCCCTGGGCGATGATCTGTTCGAAATAGCGATCGAGCATGTTGAGGGTATACTCCCAGGCATCGCCCTGATTGGCCACGTATCCCTGCAGGATAGCCAGGGTCTTCGGCTCCTGCTTGGGCTTGCGGTACTCGATGAAGCCGGCCACCGGCGGGATGTGGGCGAACCCCTTGCGCGTCAGGTGCAGCCCGATCTGGAGGTCGGGATTGACGCCGTCCTGGAGGCGGCGGAACAGCTTGAGGATAAACTTGTCGCCGTAAAGAATGGAGGTGTTGCTCTGTTCGGCCCGTAGGTTGGACGGGGTCAGGGGGCCTTCGGCGGAGGCCCGGATGGAGGGCAGGACGGCCGTGGCCCGAGCCGCGACGGTGCCGCTGCGCCCTTTGATGCGGCGCTGCTGTTCGATCCGCTTGAGCAGGTTGAGGCAGAAGTCGGCATCGGCCGGGGCGTCCATCAAAAAACCTTCCTCGCTCGAGCGGGCGATCTTGACCCGGGCGATCACGGCTTCGGGCCGCTCGCTCACCAACTCGAGGGCGGCCTGGGCCGGCACATAGGTGACGGGGACCACGTAAGTTTCGCTCTCACTGCCCACGTAGGCCGTTTCCAGGAAAAGAATCAGGGCTTCCTGCCCCTCGTTGGGCAGCGCCACCCACTCGCGGATGCGGGCTTCCTTGAATTGGAGGGCCTTGCCGCCAAACCACCGCTGGGTGCGCACATAGGCTGAAAGAATCTTTTCGAGACTGGTCTTGAGGCGCCCCTTGACCACTTCCTGCCAAGCGTCCTTGGCCACGAGGAGGGGGGGCTCCGCCATGGATTCCGGCGTTGCCGACGGTCGCCCGTCCACCGTGACCGCGGGCTCCAGATAGAACCAGTAGAAGGAGTGGGGCCCCAGGGTCAGGAAATAGGGCGCTTTATCGATGGGTGGAAATTCGGTGATGCCGAACATCTCCACCGGTACGGACTTGGCAAAGGCGGCCAGATCCAGCTCGACGAATTGAACGAAGCGCGAGAGGTTGGCCGCCACCAGGATGTTTTCGCCCTCGTAGCTGCGCACGAAGGCCAGCACGGCCTGGTTTTCCGGGTGCAGAAAGGTCAGCGTGCCCCGGCTGAAGGCCTTGAAACGCTTGCGCAGGGCGATCAGGCGCCGCATCCACCAGAGCAGCGAATGGCGGTTCTGGTCCTGGCCCTCCACGTTGACGAATTCGAAATGAAACTCCGGATCGACCACGGGGGGCAGGTAAAGCTGCTGGGGATTGGCCCGCGAGAACCCCGCGTTGCGGTCGGCGCTCCATTGCATGGGGGTGCGCACGCCGTCGCGGTCGCCCAGGTAGATGTTGTCGCCCATGCCGATTTCATCGCCGTAGTAGATCACCGGGGTGCCCGGCAGCGAGAGCAGCAGACCGTTCATCAGCTCAATCCGGCGGCGGTGGTTTTCCAAAAGGGGCGCCAGGCGCCGGCGAATGCCGAGATTGATGCGCATCTGGGGATTGTCGGCATAGACCCGGTACATGTAGTCGCGCTCCTCGTCGGTGACCATCTCCAGGGTCAGCTCGTCGTGGTTGCGCAGAAAGATGGCCCACTGACAGGTTTCCGGGATGTCCGGGGTCTGTTCCATGATGTCGATGATGGGAAAGCTGTCCTCCATGCGCAGGGCCATGAACAGGCGCGGCATGAGCGGGAAATGGAAGTTCATGTGCCCCTCGTCGCCCTCGCCGAAGTACGCGGCGGCGTCCTCGGGCCACTGGTTGGCTTCGCACAGCAGCATGCGGTTTTTGTAGCGGGTGTCGATGTAGCCCCGCAGCTTTTTGAGGTAGGCGTGGGTTTCGGGCAGGTTTTCGCAGTTGGTGCCGTCGCGTTCGTAGAGATAGGGCACGGCGTCCAGCCGCAAGCCGTCCACCCCCATTTTCAACCAGAAGTCGAGCACCCGGAAAACCGCTTTGTGCACCTGGGGATTGTCGTAGTTGAGATCGGGCTGATGGCTGTAGAACCGATGCCAGTAATAGGCGCCGGCCTTGTCGTCCCAGGTCCAGTTGGAGGTTTCGAAGTCCTGGAAGATGATGCGCGCCTCCTGGTATTTCTCCCAGGTGTCGTTCCAGACATAGAAGTTGCGGTGATTGCTGCCGGCCGGGGCCCGGCGGGCGCGCCGGAACCATTCGTGCTGATCCGAGGTGTGGTTGATCACCAGCTCGGTGATCACGCGCAGGCCACGCTGGTGGGCCGCCCGCAGGAAGGCCTTGAAATCCCTGAGATTGCCGTAGGCCGGATGAATGTCGGTGTATTCGGCAATGTCGTAGCCGTCGTCCCGCAGTGGGGAAGGGTAAAACGGCAGCAGCCAGATGGCCGTCACGCCCAGGCTCTGCAGGTAGTCCAGTTTCTGGTGCAGCCCCCTGAAGTCGCCGATACCGTCCGCCCCGCTGTCCATGAACGCTTTGACGTGCAGTTGGTAGATGACGGCGTCCTTGAACCAGAGGGGATCGTCTTCCAGTGCGGGGCCTTCTCCGGGGCGTTGCGTCATGCTGTCTCCCTTACATGAAGTAGTCGAAGTCGTGTTCCGTGCGGACATGCCGGCGAATCCGGAAGACATGGACCGGCATCACGTGCGGATTGAGTTCCACGTAGTTGGGTGCGCCGTGCCACAGAAAGCGGGCGCCGCTGAGCAGGTCGTGGGCCTGAAAGGACTGTTCGGGGTCGAGCCCGAATGCGGCCAGGGGCAGGTCCAGCCAGCCGGACTGGGTGTGGTGCACATCGAGGTTGGCCACCACCACCATGAGGTTGGCGCCCCCCTCGGCGGTTTTGCAGAAGGCGATCAACTGTTCGTTGTCCACCGGCAAGAACTGCAGGGTGCGGTCCTGCTGCAGGGCGGGATTTTCCCGGCGGATGCGGTTGACCCGCGCGATGAGGTCCTTCAGGGTGTCGGGCCGGTCCACGTCCCAGGTGTGGACTTCGTATTTTTCCGAGTCGAGATACTCCTCCCGGCCGAATTCGAGGGGCGTGGCCACCTCCTGTTCGTAGGCCGGGCCATAGATGCCGTAGTTGGCGCCCAGGGTGGCCGCCAGGACAAGCCGGACCACGAAGGCCGGGCGCCCCCCGGTCTGGAGGTATTCGGGCAGGATGTCGGGCGTGTTGGGCCACAGGTTGGGCCAGAAGAATTCGCGCACCGGATAATCCGTGAGCTCCTCGAAATAGGCGGTCAGCTCGGTTTTGGTGTTGCGCCAGGTGAAATAGGTATAGGACTGGGTAAAGCCCAATTGGGCCAGGCGGTACATGATCTTGGGACGCGTAAAGGCTTCGGCCAGAAATATAATGTCCGGATCGTCGGCCTTGATGCGGCCGATCAGCCATTCCCAGAAGACGAAGGATTTGGTGTGCGGATTGTCCACGCGGAAGATGCGCACCCCCTGGTCGATCCAGAAGCGCACGACGCTCAAAAGCTCTGCGAAAAGGCTCCTCCAGGCGCGGCACTCGAAATCGAAGGGCACAATGTCCTCGTATTTCTTGGGCGGATTTTCAGCATACTGAATGGAGCCGTCCGGTCGTTGCCGGAACCACTCGGGATGCTCCCGGACATAGGGGTGATCCGGAGCGCACTGGAAGGCCAGGTCCAGGGCGATGTCGATGCCCTGGTCGGCGGCGGTGCGCACCAGCCGGCGGAAATCCTCCAGGGTTCCCAGGCGCGGGTGCACGGCCTTGTGCCCCCCCGCCTCACTACCGATCGCCCAGGGACTGCCCACGTCTTCCGGTGCCGTTGTGACGGCATTGTTGCGGCCCTTGCGGTTGGTCTTCCCGATGGGGTGGATGGGCGGCAGATACAGCACGTCGAATCCCATGGCGGCGATATAGGGCAGCCGTTTTTCACAGTCTTCGAAGGTGCCGTGCCGGCGGCCTTCGGGGACTGTCGAGCGTGGAAACATTTCATACCAGCTGCTGAAGCGGGCGCGCCGCCGTTCCACCACCACCGGCAGTGCTTTGGCATAGGTGGTGCGGAAGCGCCGATCCGGGTGGCGCGTCATGAGGCGCAGCAATTCCCGGCTGAAGGCGGCGCGGAGCCGGGTTTCGGTGGTCTCGGCGCTGCGCAGGGCGTCCCGGTAGGCCCTCAGGCGTTGGGCGTCCGGGTCTTGGGCCCGGCTGGCGGCCGCCTCGACCAGCTCGGCCCCGGCCAGCAGGTCCACCGCCACGTCCTGACCGGCCCCTGCTTTCTTTTGCAGGTCCCGGCGCCAGGTTTTAAAGTGGTCGACCCAGGCCTGCAGGGTAAAGCGGTAGCGCCCCAGGCTTTCCACCGCAAAGACGGCCTGCCAGCGGTCGTTGACCATGGGCCGCATGGGCTTGACCTGCCAGCGGGTGTCTTCCTGGCGGCGATAAAGCAGCAGCACGGCGAGGGCGTCGTGGCTGTCGGCGAAAATGTCCGCTTCCACGCGCACCTCCTCGCCCCGGGCGCGCTTGGCCGGATAGCGGCCGCCGGCGATCTCCGGCGCCACGTTGGTGATCACCACCCGCCGCCGGGCCGCTTCGGCGTCCAAAAAAGGTTCGGCTGCCGTTGTGTTTTCTTCGGACCCCATGAATACTTCCCCTTCCGTGCGTTGCGATGGAACATGATCGGTCGAACGGTGCACGCCGCCGCTTGGCGGCAACAGGGGCATTCAAGCATACCCGGCCCAGGGGGCGTATGGGCTGAAGGGACTATATTGGCAATGAAAAGCCTGTATCTTGCCTGCCATGATTCCGTCATCTCCGGGGCAGCGCCGACACGCGGGGGTTGAAAAGGGGCCTGAGGCGTGACTAAGATGATAAAAATCGGTCATTGGCCATGGGTTGCGGCGGCGGCTGGATACTGGATGCTGGATACTGGATACTGGATAAAACCACACCGAAAAAACCCACTCTGAGCTGTCATTCCCGGGCTTGACCCGGGAATCCAGCGCCTACTGCAGCGGCTTCAACCCCAAATGCCTGGATGCCCGGATGCGCGGACATGACAGCCGGGGTGCTTTGGACGTTCCCAATAACCAATGACCACTGGCTGCTTTTTTCAGGAGACGTTATGAACATTCTTTTCGCCGCCGCCGAGAACGGCACCCTGCCGGGGGGCAAGGTGGGGGGGATCGGTGATGTGGTGCGGGATCTGCCGCCGGCGCTGGCGAGCTGCGGATGCCGGGTGACGGTGGTGACGCCCTCGCACGGGTTTCTGCACCGGGGACCCGGCGCCCGCCCGATCGGGTCCTGCCCCTTTTTGTTTCGCGGGGGCTTTCAGGAAGCCGAGCTCTACCGGGTCGCGCCCGCCGCCGCCTCGCCCGGCGTTACCCATGCGGTTGTCCACCATCCGGCCCTGGTCGCCTTCGACGGCCATCAGGGGCGCGAGGTCGTCTACGCCCACGACCCCTCCGACCGCCCGTTTTTTACCGACGGCTCGCGGTTCGCCTTTTTCAACGCGGCCCTTGCGGCGGCCATCGCCGGCGGGCGTCTGGGCCCCTTCGACCTTTTGCACCTGCACGATTGGCACGCCGCCCTGGTGGCCCTGTTGGCCAGGTTTCACCCGGAATACCGCGTCCTGCGGGAACTGCCCGTCGTCTTCAGCATCCACAATCTGGCCTTTCAGGGGGTGCGTCCTTTGCGGGGCAGCGCGTCCTCCCTGGAGGCCTGGTTTCCGGAGCTGCCCTACGACTGGAGCGTGGTGGCCGACCCCCGCTGGCCGGACTGCGTCAACCCCATGGCGGTGGGGATCCGTCTGGCCGACCGGGTGCACACGGTGTCCCCCACCTATGCCGCGGAAATCCTGCGGCCGGATCGCAAACCGGTCTTTTTCGGAGGCGAGGGCCTCGAAGCGGATCTGGCCCTGGCCCAGGCATCCGGACGGCTGGTGGGAATCCTGAACGGCTGTCACTATCCCGAAACATCGGCTGCTCCAGCGCTGCCCTTCGCGTCGCTGCTGGCTTTGATTCGAGAAGAGGCTATCGGCTGGAGCGGCAGCGGGGATACGGTGCCGGCCGCCCAGTTCATTGCCTTCGCACGGTCCTTGACCGCGGGTCGCGAGGAACCGCCGCCGGATGTTCTGCTCACGAGCGTGGCCCGGGTGGGGGAGCAGAAAATGCTTCTGCTGCGGAATAACGGAAGCGACGGCCGCTCAGCCCTGGCCGCAATTCTGGAGGGCATCGGCCCCAGGGGGTGTTTCATCCTGCTGGGCAGCGGCGACCGGGACTACGAACGCTGGTTGACCGCCACGGCGGCCCGCCATCCGAACTTTATTTTCGTCAACGGCTATTCCGACCGCCTGGCCCGGGTGCTTTACGCTGCAGGGGACCTGTTCCTGATGCCCAGCTCGTTCGAACCCTGCGGTCTGAGCCAGATGCTGGCCATGCGCGAGGGGCAACCCTGCGTGGTGCATGCCGTGGGCGGACTCAAGGATACGGTGGACCATGGCCGCAACGGGTTCGTATTCGAGGGAGACCGTCTCGAGACCCAGGTGGACCGGTTCGTCGAGACGACCCTGGCCGCGGCGGCCCTAAAAAGGGAGCAGTCCAAGGCCTGGGAAGGGATTCGCCGGGAGGCCGCGGCGACCCGTTTCACGTGGTCGGAGACGGCGGCGCGCTACCTGGCGGACCTCTATCCGTCAACGGCGACTTCTTGACCGATCCTGCCCGGCGTCTCTCCAGAAGGGGTAGCTTTTGGTTCCTGGTCCCGCCGCTCCGCGCGGGATTTCACGTCTGATCTTTAAAACCAGCGGTGTTCAACAAACCGCAGCCGACGGTCGCCGGACGGCGCAGCCGTGGGAGCGGCAGCGAGGCGTAGCTTGGCTACGTCGAGGACCGACCG
>CAYMQN010000016.1:0-30205 GCA_964392545.1 uncultured Desulfobacteraceae bacterium | reverse complement strand
GGCCGGAACCAAAATCTACCCCTTCCGGGCGGACATCTGCCAGCGGTTTTTCGTGATGTTTTCGTTCATTTTATGGAGATAGCTGTTTTATGCACGTTCACAGTGTTGTCGCGCGGGATTTGCCGGACCTCTGGTTCCAGGCCGTTCATGACATTCTGGACCAGGGACGGCGATTTACCATCGACCGGGGCTCCTATGCCGGTCAAACCCGGCTGGAGTACGACTATTTCACCGGGCGGGTGACCTATCCCGGCACCCATCCGCTGATCCCGGACATCCCGCCCGCCTGCGGCATTCCCAACCCGGTGGACCACGACTACATTTATGGCGGTCAAGGCTATGACCGCTCCTATATCGAATATCTCATGACGCCCCACAAGGCGCCCGGTGAATCCTACACCTACGGCGAGCGGCTGACGCGGGTCCCCCTAACCGGTGACAAGCGGGCCTGGTGGGAGGAAGGCAACACCGACATCGTCGACAAGCGCGCCGCGGACGGCAAGGCGGTCTTCGAGGAAGACGGCCGACTCTACCTCAACCAGATCGAATGGATCATTCAGACCTACAAGACATTCGGACCCCGCAACAACCAGATGGTCCTCCAGGTGGCCCATCCTTCCGATCTGACCCTGGTGGATCCGCCCTGCCTGCGCTCCATCGACACCCGCATCCAGGACGACACCCTGCACTTCTTTGTTTATTTCCGCAGTTGGGACCTATGGGGCGGGCTGCCCGCCAACCTGGCCGGCATCCAGAATCTAAAAGAGTACATGGCCGCCGAAATCGGGGTCCAAGACGGCCAGATGATCGTCGAAAGCAAGGGCCTGCACCTCTACGGCTACGCCGAAGACCTGGCCAAGCTGAGGTGCCTCAAGGATTAAAAAAAAAGAAATCGTTATGCGTGTGATTATTGAGCGCTAGCGACTTCAAACCTCGAAGGTCCTCCCGGCAGGCTTCCGGAGAGGACCTTTTTTAAATTTTAGGCCGCGCCTAAAATTTAAAAGTCGATGGACCCCGGTGTTCGCGGAAAGGGGATCACGTCGCGGATGTTGCGGATGCCGGTGACCAGCATCAGCAGGCGCTCGAACCCCAGCCCGAACCCGCTGTGGGGCACCGTCCCGTAGCGGCGGGATTCCAGGTACCACCAGTAGGCCTCCTTCTCCATGCCCATTTCTTCCATCCGGGCCTCGAGCACGTCGAAGCGCTCCTCGCGCTGGCTGCCGCCGATGATCTCGCCGATGCTGGGGACCAGCACATCCATGGCCGCCACGGTTTCGCCGTCGTCGTTGACCCGCATGTAAAACGGTTTGATGGATTGGGGATAGTCGTAGAGAATCACCGGCTTGCGGAAGTGGGTTTCGGTCAAGAAGCGTTCATGCTCGGTCTGCAGATCGTGGCCGAATCCCACCGGGTAGGTGAAGTTCTGCGAGGCCTTTTCCAGGATCGCGACCGCCTCCCGATAGGGCAGACGCTCGAATTGCGACGTGACGATATTCTCCAGGGTGGCCATGAGGGTTTTGTCCACGAAACGGGCAAAGAGCTCCAGGTCGTCCGGGCAGTGATCCATCACAAAGCGCACCAGGGCCTTGATCAGATCTTCCCCCAGGTCCATGTTGCCCTCGAGATCGCAGAAGGCCATTTCCGGCTCGATCATCCAAAATTCGGCGGCATGGCGCCGGGTGTTGGAATTTTCGGCCCGGAAGGTCGGGCCGAAGGTGTAGACGTCGCCCAGGGAGAGGGCGAACATCTCGGCCGCAAGCTGGCCGGAGACCGTCAGATTGGCTTCGGTGCCGAAAAAATCCCGGGTGTAATCGGGACGGCGATCTTTGAGCGGTACGTCCACCAGGTCGAACGCCGTAACGCGGAACAGTTCGCCGGCGCCCTCGCAGTCGGAACCGGTGATGATCGGGGTTTGGACATAGCGAAAGCCCCGCTCGTGAAAATAGTGGTGTACGGCGTAAGCCATTTCCGAGCGGATGCGAAAGGCCGCGCCGTACTTGTTGGTACGGGGTCTCAAGTGGGCGATGGTGCGCAGAAACTCGTCCGTGTGGCGTTTTTTTTGAAGGGGGTAGCTCTCCGGCGCCAGGCTGACGATGTCCACCCGGGAGGCTTGGATTTCCCACTTCTGGCCGCCGCCCTTGGAGGGCACCAGAGCACCTTCCACGGCCACCGCCGAGCCGGTGGTGAGTTTGCGGACATCCTCGTAATTGGAAAGGGTTTCATCGACCACGACCTGGATATTTTTAAGGGTCGAGCCGTCGTTGATCTCGACGAAGGAAAAGGTCTTGGCATCCCGTCGGGTGCGCACCCACCCCTTGACGAGCACCGCCTCGAGGGCGCTTTCACGGCTCAGCAGCAGATCGATTTTGGATCTTTGCATGGGAAACTCTCCTTGGAATAAGCCGGTGTCTTGCCGTGGCCGGAGCCTAGCGGTTGCCGGTCACCGGCCCAGGGGAACGGTAATGTAATAGCGCTGGGAACTGCGCTGCAGAAGCAGGACGACAGATTCCTGATCGCGGTATTTGAGGATGGCTCTGTAGAAATCCTCGGGGCTGCGCACCAGAAATTCATTGATCTGGCGAATCTTGTCCCCGGGGCGCACCCCGGTGCGGTCCAGGAAACCGCCCGTCTTGACCGCCGCAACAGCGGCGCCGTCCGCGGAGCGCTTTTCAACCTCGAGTCCGAGCAGGGTATAGGCCAACGCGGGCGCGCGATCGAGGGGGAAGGCCCGGGCCTGCAGGCTAATGTCGCGTTCCTTGCCCCGGGACCAGACGGTCAGGGTCAATCGATCCTCAACCCCGTAATTTTTTAGCCGGGCCTTGTAGTCCTGCACCGAAACCACCTTGCGACCGTCGATGGCCAGGATGACATCACCCTCCCGCAGGTCGGCCTCGCGGGCCGGGCTGTCCGGATCGATACCGGAGATCAGCACCCCCTGGCTGCGGGGCAGGTTGAAATAGCGGGTCAGGCTGCTGTCGAGATCCTGCACCCAGACACCGATCCAGGCATCGATGACTTCGCCGTGGGCGATCAAATCGGCGATGATGCGCCGGGCCTTGTTGATGGGGATGGCAAAGCCGATGCCCTGGGCGCCGGCATAGATGGCGGTATTGATCCCGATCAGTTCGCCGTTGATGTTGAGCAGCGGGCCGCCGCTGTTGCCGGGGTTGATGGACGCATCGGTTTGGATAAAGTCGTGAAAGACCCGGTCCTGGGTGCGAAAGCTGCGGTGGGTGGCACTGATCACGCCGGTGGTCACCGTGTTGGAGAAGCCGAAGGGGTTACCGATGGCGACCACGGTTTCGCCGATCATTAAATCGCTGCTGTCGCCCATGGCGATGGCGGGCAGGGGATCTTCGGAGTCGATATGCAATACGGCCAGATCCGAGTCGATGTCGATGCCCACGATTTGAGCCACGTATTCACGCTCGTCGTTGAGGATGATGGTGACGGTTCCCGTCTTTTCGACCACATGGGCATTGGTCAGGATGTACCCCCGCAGGCCGTCGATGATGACCCCCGAGCCTAAACTGGTGCGTTTATACCGACGGTCGAAGCCGGGATCGAAAAAATCCTTGAAAAAATCTTCGAAGAGCGGGTTGGAAAATTCCGAAAAAGGACGGATGTGTTTGCGAATTTCGTATTCCAGGCTTATGTTGACCACCGCCGGGCTGACCTTGCCGACCGCTTCGACGACGGCATCGCGGCGGGGATAGCTTCTTGCCGGGGATGACGTGGCCGAAACGGCCACCCACGCCAGCATGATGGTGGCCAACACCAGCAGGCGGCCTTTGGTATTGATTTGTCGACCCGAATTTGTCATGGGAGCCCCCACTCGGTTGAAACCCCCGCACCCCCGGATGGCCATCGGGCCGGCCGGCGCGGGCAATGCCTTGACATCATGAAATCAGGAAATGCTTTACCTACCATGCCAATGAGCCACATTCAAGATATCCTGTCCCTGGTGGAGGCTCCCAGCCGTTACCTGGGCAACGAGATCAATACGGTCGTAAAAGACGAACAAGCCGTGCGCCTTAAGATGGCCCTGGCCTTTCCGGATCTCTACGAGATCGGAACCTCACATTTCGGTTTGCAGATTCTCTATCATATTCTCAACCAGCATCCCGACATCCTGGCCGAGCGGGTGTTCACGCCAGCCCCCGATATGCAGGATTATCTGCGGGAACGACGCCTCCCCCTAACTTCCCTGGAATCCGGCCGACCTCTGGGTCGCTTCGACATCATCGGCGTCAGCCTTCTTTACGAACTCAATTACACCAATTTGCTCGCCATGCTGGACCTGGCCGGATTGCCCTTCAAAAGCCAAAATCGTGATGGGCAGCATCCTTTTATCATCGCGGGCGGACCGTGCACCTGCAATCCAGAGCCGGTGGCCGACTTTTTCGACGCGATCGTGGTGGGCGATGGCGAGGAGGTCGTCCTGGCCATGGCCGAAGCGTGGATGGACGGCCAGCGCCGGGGCGGTTCACGCCGGGCGTTGCTGCACCGCTGGTCCCGGATTAAAGGGGTTTATGTCCCATCGTTTTTCGAGGTTCGCTACGACGGTGCCACCGTGGCCGAAGTGCGCCCCCTGCACCGCGGTTACACCGGTGTCGAGCGAGCCGTCTTGGCGGATCTGGACCGTGCCGATTTTCCAAATGCCCCGGTCGTACCCTACGGCCGACCGGTTCACGATCGGCTGCGCCTGGAACTGGCCCGGGGATGTACCCGGGGATGCCGTTTCTGCCAGGCCGGGATGATTTACCGCCCGGTGCGCGAACGCTCCCCCAAGACCGTTTTGGAGCAGTGTGCCGCATCGCTGAAAAACACCGGCTATGACGATATTTCACTGCTGTCCCTGAGCACCGGCGATTACCGCTGCATTGCACCCTTGATGGGAGAGCTGATCCAGCGTCATGCCCGCGACCATGTGGCGCTTTCACTGCCTTCCCTGCGCGCCGGGACCCTCACGCCCGAATTGATGCACGACATCCAAAGCGTCCGCAAGACCGGCTTTACCATCGCTCCCGAAGCCGGCAGCCAACGCCTGCGGGATATGATCAACAAAAATGTCACGGCCCGGGATATCCACCAAACCGTTCAGGACGCGTTCGCCCTGGGGTGGAATGTCATCAAGCTTTATTTCATGATCGGTCTGCCCACCGAGACCCGGGAAGACTTAGAAGCCCTGGTGGAGCTGGTGCGGGAATTGGCCCGTCTCAAAGGGCCCGGCCGCAAGAGTGTGATCAATGTCAGTGTGGCAACCCTGATTCCCAAACCCCACACGCCCTTTCAATGGGCGCCCCAGATCGGCGTTGATGAAGGGCGGGAAAAAATCGATTGGCTCAAGCAGCAACTGCGGTCTCCCCGCATCCGTCTCAAATGGCAGAATCCGGAAGTCAGTTTCATCGAAGGCCTCATGGCCAGAGGGGATCGGCGCATGGCCGACCTGATTGTCAACGCTTACCGCAAGGGATGCCGGTTGGACGGGTGGAGCGATTATTTTCGCTACGATCTGTGGCAGGAAGCCATCCGCGAGGAGGGCATCCAAGGCGAAGCGTACCTGCATCGCGAGCGCGGCCCCGGGGAGCGATTCCCCTGGGACCACGTCGACATGAAGGTCAAACGCGCCTTTTTGTGGGACCAGTGGCAATGCGCCCTGCGGGGCGAGACCACCGAGGACTGCCGGGACGGTGCCTGCCAGGACTGCGGGGTCTGTGACTTTGTCGACATCAAGCCCCGGATCTATCCCGCAACCGAATTGCCGCCAAGGGTGCGGCCGTCCCAAGCTCCCGCCGCCCAGCAGTTTCGGAAAATCGAAGTCTCTTTCAGCAAGACCGGTAAAGCGCGGTTTTGGGGTCACCTTGAAATGGCGAACATTTTTGAAAGAGCGCTGCGTCGTGCCGGAATCCCGCTTCAGTACAGCGAAGGCTTCCATCCCAAGGCCAAGATGGTCTTTGCCGACGCCCTTCCGATCGGCCTTGAAAGCCTCTGCGAAAGCCTGGTGCTGAGGGTTGCCGAAGCGATTCACAGCGAGGATCTCTCTGCCGCCCTCGATCGGGAATTACCCGACGGGTTGACGGTGAACGGCTGCCGACCGTATCGGAAGGCGGATCCCGAGATCGAACTAACCGTGGTCTATCGGGTGGTTCTGGAAAGCGGCCGGTTCGACGCGGAAGAACTGCAACGCTTCGCAGGGGCGCAGACCGTTTACCATGAGCGCGTCACCCCCAAAGGCAAGTTGAAAAAGATCGATCTCAAGGCTATGGTAAATCGTTTAGGCGGCACGGCGCCGGATGTACTGGAGATGGCCCTCCGGGTGCGCCCGGAAGGCATGTTGCGGCCCGATGTCATTTTGCGCACGGTTTTTCATCTGACGGAACCGCAAATCCGTCTGGCGCGGATCGTCAAACTCCGCTATGAATCATCCGACAACCCAACGCCGGTCGAAGAAGACCCCTTGCCGGCCGGATAGCTGCTATGTTTAAAGAAATCATTATCAACCGAACCGGGCGCGAAACCCGGGTGGCGCTGCTCGAGGACAGTACGATCGTCGAATTGTTCATCGAGCGGGGCGACTTCGTGGACATCACCGGCAATATCTACAAAGGTCGTGTCCAGCGGGTGCTGCCGGGCATTCAGGCGGCTTTTATCGATATCGGTCTCAGCCAGGCGGCCTTCATCTATGTCGACGACGTCATTCGTAACGGGTTTGGCGATCTCGAACGCGCGATGACCCAATCCCAATACGACGAAAACCCGGACGAGGTCGCGGTCCGCCTGCCGTTCCGGGATCATGAACATCACATCGAAGAGTTGCTCGTGGAAGGCCAGGACATCCTGGTGCATGTGGCCAAAGCACCCATGGGGACCAAGGGTCCGCGGGTCACCGCCTACATTTCCCTGCCGGGCCGTTATCTGGTATTGATGCCCTTCTCGAACCATATCGGGGTTTCCCGGCGCATCGAGGAGGAAGCCGAACGGCGGCGACTGAAGGCCATCGTCGCCGAGGCCCGGGAGAACGCTTACGGGTATATCGTGCGCACCGCGGCCGAAGGCATCGATGCGGACCGCATCCTCCACGAAAAAACCTTTTTGGCCAATCTTTGGGAAAACATCCGCCGCAAGTTCAAGACCGCTTCCACGCCCAGCCTCATTCATCGGGAACTGTCCCTCAGCCTGAGGGCGGTGCGCGATCTGCTGGTTCACGAAGCCGATCGGCTGGTCATCGATTCCAAGGCGGAATACGATACCATCTGCACCTTTCTGGACACCTTCATGCCCAACTTGAAGGCGCGCGTCGAACTCTATGACGGGCGTGAGCCCGTTTTTGACCAATACAATCTGGAAGGGGATATATCGCGCGCCCTCAAGCGAAAAGTGTGGCTGAAATCAGGTGGTTATATTATAATCGAGCATACCGAGGCGCTGGTTGCGATCGATGTCAATACCGGCCGCTATGTGGGCAAACACAACTTGGAAGAGACGATCCTTAAAACCAATCTGGAAGCGGTCAAGGAAATTGCCTATCAGGTTCGACTGCGGGATGTGGGGGGGCTCATCATTATCGACTTCATCGACATGCAGAAGAAATCCAGCCAGGAAAAAGTCTACAGTGCCTTGAAGGATGCCCTCACCAAAGACCGCAGCAAAACCCACATCCTGCCGATTTCCGATATGGGGCTGGTGCAGATGACGCGCAAACGCAATAAGGAATCCCTGACCCGCATGATGTGTGAGCCCTGCATCTACTGCGAGGGGGAGGGATACATGGTATCGCGCCAATCCATCTGTTATAATGTTTTTCGGGAAATCATGCGCGAAAGCCACGACATCGTGGGCCATCGCCTGGCGGTCAAAGTCAACCCGGAGGTGGCCGATTTGCTCCATGGCGAGGAACGTGAGCTGATCAGTCTGCTCGAGCGCCAGCTCGGGCGGCAAATCGTCATTTACCCCCAACCGAAATTCCACATGGAGGAGATCGAGATCATCGAAATCCTGAAGGAAGCGCCCCATGAGCAAGAAAACTAATGATTGACAATAGCTTATAGATGTGGTTTCCTACCAAGGTTATGGACTTTATCTGCCGGGATGGCTATTCCGGCATGTTTTTTTCTGGGCGAAGCCATTTTCGCATACCCCATACACCCAACATCAACCAAAGGTCTGATCAATGAAACGTACATACCAGCCTAGCCGCATCAAACGTGCCCGTACCCATGGGTTCCGTAAACGGATGTCCACCAAGGGGGGGCGTGCCGTTATCAACCGTCGCCGCGCCAAAGGCCGCAAACGCTTGGCGGTACGCTACTGATTGCGTTCTGTCGAAAGGCATCGAGACGGACGCGGGGCATCGGCCGGAGGTCCGTGTGACGGGCGCGCGCGTAAACGGGGGGTACCGCTTTGGTAAAGGGAACCGTCTACGCAAACGCCCCGAATTTTTGCAGCTCGGCGATCGCGGAAAACGCCTGTTCAGCCGGCATTTCATACTCGTCTATGACCGCAGCCGGCACACCGAATCCCGTCTCGGCATAACCGTTACCAAAAAGATCGGGCCTGCCGTTACCCGCAACCGCCTCAAGCGAATCTGTCGCGAGTACTTTCGCAGGCATCGGAATCTTTTGGGGGCCGCTTATGATATCCATATCATCGCACGCAGCGCCGCTGCGAAGGCCGCCCATGAAGAGTTAACCGGAAGCCTTGAAACGCTTTTCTCCCAAATTAGACCGACACCTGCAAGCTCCGACGGTCAGCGTCCGGGGCGTCCTGTGGATGATTAGAGGATACCAGGTGCTGATATCGCCCCTTTTGGGCCCTCGGTGCCGCTTTTATCCGACCTGCTCGCAGTACGCTACCGAGGCCTTTTCCCGTCACGGAATTTCCAAAGGCGCTCTTCTGAGTGTCAAACGGCTCCTGAAATGCCATCCCTTCCATCCCGGCGGCGTCGATCCGGTGCCGTAACGACAGGAGAACCAGAAAAAATGGAACAAATGCGGTTACTGCTGGCCATCGTGCTGTCCTTTGTGGTTTTTTTGGTATGGCAATGGCTGGTGGTCGAACCCGAGATGACCCAACAGACCGAGAAGCCGGCCACGGTGGCCGAGGGGCAGCCCGAGACGGAGCAGCGCGATGCTTCGCCATCGGCCGTGGATCCTGCGGATCCCCCTGCGGCACCGGTTAGCGGCGAGGCGGCGCTGCCAGCCGCCACGGCCGCCAACCGTGAGGCCCGCACCATTACCGTGGAAACCCCGCTCTACACGGTAAGCTTTACGGAAAAAGGGGCTGCCCTGAACGATTTTATCCTCAAGAAATACCGCGAGTCCGTTGGGGAGGACAGTGCCCTCAAAGACATGGTGCGGGACAAAGCCCGGGGGATGAATCTTGTCTCCCGTTGGGTGGGCTCGGGCCTGGAGGGTATGGAAGACGCCTTGTATGTGGTATCGAGCGAGGACGACACCCTGGTCGTCAAGGACCAGGCGCGTACCCTCGCGTTTCAATGGGTCACCCAGGATGGTATTCGGGTGCAAAAGCGGTTCGTCTTCGCACCGGACAGCTATTTGATCGACCTCAACCTCAGGATCGACAACCGGTCGTCCGGGTCTCTGTCCGGCCAGCCCGCGGTACAAATCGCCCATGTCGTCGAGGATCCGGCAAGCCGCATTACGTTCGAAGGGGCCATGGCGTACCTGGACAACGGGCTCGAGGAGATCAAAGTCAAGGACCTTGCCGATACGCCCGAACTGACGGGCACCTTTCGCTGGATCGGCGTCACCGACCGCTATTTCATGAATGTGTTGATCCCGGAAGAACCGGTGGACGCAACCCTGCGAATGAAAGCTGTGGGAGAGGATCTGGTGATTTCCGAACTCGTGCGCCCGGAAGCCCGTTTGGGCACCGGCGAGAGCAAGGTTTTCAACTACAAGGCCATGATCGGTCCCAAGGAAACCGAAATGCTGGCCGAGGCCAACTATGAGTTGGGGGAAGCCGTCAATTTCGGGATGTTCGATTTTCTGGCCAAGCCCTTTCTGTGGATCATGAACCAGATCTACAAGGTGATACCCAATTACGGGATTGCGATTATCCTCCTGACCATGATGACCAAAATCGTCCTATGGCCGCTGGGCAACAAAAGCTACAAGTCCATGAACGACATGAAGCGCATGCAGCCCCTCATGACCGAAATTCGCGAAAAGTACAAAGACGACAAGAAAAAGATGAATGAAGAAACCATGGCGCTTTACCGCACCTACAAGATCAATCCCATGGGCGGGTGTTTGCCAATGGTTTTACAACTACCTGTATTTCTTGCACTTTATAATATGTTGTATCAGGCGATCGAGCTGCGCCATGCACCCTTTTTCGGTTGGATCAACGACTTGTCGGCACCGGATCGGCTATTTGACTTTGGCGTCAGCATTCCCTTTATGCATCCACCCTATGGCATCCCGGTCCTGACCGTCGTCATGGGCGCTACCATGTTTTTGCAACAGAAAATGTCACCACCGCCGGGGGATCCGACCCAAGCCAAAATAATGATGTTCATGCCGATTATTTTTACGGTGATCTTCATCAATTTCCCCGCAGGTCTGGTTTTGTACTGGTTGATCAACAATATTTTCTCCATTGGACAGCAGTATTATATCCAAAAGAAATATGCCTGAGCCGGAGGTAGGCATGACGGCTGATTTTGAATTTAAAGGCAGGAACGTCGATAAAGCGGTCGAGCGGGCCGCAAAGACGTTGCAGGTGCCGGTCGAAGATCTTCACTACGAAGTTCTCTCCCACGGGTCGAGCGGCATTTTCGGGCTGGCGGGGGTCAAGAAGGCGCGCATCCGGGTGCTTAACGCACAGCGCGAACCTGTCGTGGAAGAAGCCGAGCCAGAAAGGGCCGCGGTAGCGGAAGACGATGCTCACGGAACGGACGCGGCTCCCGTGAGCATGGGGCCGAGCGATGCCCAGGCCGTGGGCGAGGCGGTCTTGAGGCGTATGGTGGATGCGATTTCCCCCGAAGCGATGATCGCCGTCGCAAGGGATGACCAACAGCTGCGCTTCGAAGTGAACGGCGGGCAACCCGCCCTTCTGATCGGCAAACGCGGGCAAACCCTGGAAGCCCTGCAGACAATCGTCGAAAAAGCGGTGCGACGGGTCGACGGGCATGAACTGCGGCTGGAAGTTGATGTGGAAGGGTATCTCGCCAAAAAGCGGGCGGGACTTGAACACAGCGCCGAGCGTATGGCCCAGAAGGTGGCCGCCAAGGGCTGTCCCACCAGTGTCGGCTATCTCAATGCACACGATCGGCGAGTCGTGCACCTGGCCTTGAAGGAAAATGCAGCGGTTCGCACCAAAAGTATCGGGGAGGGACCGTTGCGCAAATTGATGATTTATCCCCGACAAAAACCCAAGGTCCGGTCGTGAGGGGTCGGCGGGAACCACTTGGCCTGAAGGAAAAATCAAAAGCCGCTAGGAATAGCGGCTTTTGTGATTCGATGGGTTTGTAGAATGGATGTCGGTGATACCATAGCCGCCGTTGCAACCCCGCTTGGAACGGGAGGGATATCCATTATCAAGATCTCCGGACCGGAGGCCCTAAGCGCGGCCATGGCGCTGTTTCGGCCGCATAACCCGCGGCGGCGGCTGGATGAACGGCCCAGCCAGAGCATGGTTTACGGTCATGTCGTCGATCCGGAGCGGGATCGGCTGGTCGACGAAGTTTTGGTGAGCATCCTCAGGGGTCCCCACAGCTATACCGGGCAAGATGTTGTCGAAATCAATTGTCATGGCGGAACGGTGGTCACCCAAACGGTCCTGGAGCTTCTTCTGGCCCGCGGCGTACGGCTGGCCGAGGCCGGAGAATTCACGCGGCGCGCGTTTCTAAATGGGCGCATCGATCTTACCCAAGCCGAAGGAACGCTCGATCTTATCGAGGCCAAGACCCAACGCGCCGCCCGCATGGGAAGCCGTATGCTGCATCATGGGGTGGGGGAGCGGGTTGGCCGGCTGAGGGACCGCGTGCTGGAAATTCGAGCTCGCATCGAAGCCGCCATTGATTTTGGCGAAGAAGACGATACCCGTCTATCCCCACGGAGCCTGCGGGAGCTGATCCGCACGGAAATGATTCCTGTGGTTGAAAAGCTCTTGGAGGGGTACGCCGAGGGCCGCTTGCTGCGGCACGGGATGCGCGTGGCCCTGGCCGGGAAACCCAATGTAGGTAAGTCCAGCCTGATGAACGTCCTTTTGCGGCGCAATCGGGCCATCGTGACCGAATACCCCGGAACCACCCGGGACACCCTCGAAGAGGGGTTGGTCATCAACGGACTGCCGATCCTGTTGAACGATACCGCCGGTCTGGGGGTAGCCCAAGATCCGGTGGAGGAAATGGGCCAAACGAGGGCCAAAGAAGTCATTGCCGACGCCGACCTCGTTTTGATGATCATCGATGCCAGTCGCCCCACCGATAGCATGGAGGATGACATTCTGGCGCTCATCGCGGATCGGCCTTATATTCTAGTGCGCAACAAGGTCGATTTGGTGCCGGAGGTTGGCAAGCGGTCGGGGGGGGGGCTTCCCCACCCCAATGGGCGCCTGGACATTTCAGCCCGCTACGAGCACGGGATTGAAGCGCTCAAACATCGCATTATCGAATTGGCCGGCGTCGAGGGGTGCACCGAAAGTGATGGGTGCATGCCCAACCAGCGGCAGAAAATTTTATTGACGGAAGCGCTTTGCCTGCTGAAATCGGCCGGCGACCCTGAAGAAGGCGGAAGCGCCCTCGAGCTTATGGCGGTTGATCTAAAGGATTGCGAACGGTATTTTAACCAGATCCTCGGTGTCGATGTGAATGCGGATGTGCTGGATACGATATTCAGCCGATTCTGTATCGGCAAATAATGTTTCACGTGAAACATAAGGAGTTGACAATGGATTTTGCCCCTTACCTTCTAAAATACGAAGCCCTGTCCCGCGCGGCCGATCAGGTCTTCGAGCGTGTCAAGCAGGCGTTTCCGGATTGTGTGCGATGCCGGGAAGAGTGTGCCGACTGCTGCTACGCGCTTTTCGATCTGACGCTCATCGAAGCTTTGTATATCAATGAAAAGTTCAAGGCCAAATTTTCCGGCGAGGAACGGGACGTCATGCTGGAAAAAGCCAATCGGGCCGACCGCACCATCCACAAACTGAAACGCAAGGCCTATCGGGATTTAAAAGCCGGAAAGCCGGAAGGCGAGATCCTCACCGCCCTGGGCGATGAGCGTGTGCGTTGTCCCCTGCTCAACGATCAGGACCTGTGCGACCTCTATGAGCACCGGCCGATTACCTGCCGCCTATACGGCATCCCCACTTCCATCGGGGGCAAGGGGCGCACCTGCAGTCTTTCCGCTTTTGAAAACGGCAAATCCTATCCCACCGTCGACATCGATAAAATTCACGGGCGCCTCCAGGAAATATCGGTGGAATTGTTGCGGGACATCCAAGCCGCCAACATCAAGTTGGCGGATATCCTGATGCCGCTTTCCATGGCGCTGATGACGACTTTCGATGATGCCTTTTGGGGCATCGAGGATGGCGGGTCCGGAAAGGAGGCTTCTTGAAATGACCGTTTCCAAAGAAGAGGCCGAGGAACGCAAGCGGGTCATCTACGAAAGCCTTTCGGTCCGCAATCGCAAGTATATCGATCGCATCGGGTATGCCAAATGGGATCCCTTTGCCGAACCCAAGGACCCGATCGAAATCCGCCGGGATCCCAGCCGGCGAACCAGCCAACAGTTGGTGCGCGAATTTCTCCAGTCGCGCCCCATGGAAAACTATAGCAACGCCTATGGTCAGGGGGTGCTGGACATCTGTCTGGGGATCATCAACGAAGACGATCGCTATATCGCCATGCTGGAATTCGCGACCTGGTACAATCAATTGCTGGAGCGCGAAGGCAAGCCTAGAGGCTGACCATGAAAAGGGCCCGGGAGGGCGGATCAAAGGATCCAACGCCGGCCCGGCTCGCGGCCGCCGTCGAAGCCGCGGTGGTGCAGGCCCGGCGGCGCTGGACGGCCAGGGCTCTGGAACGGGAAATCGCCGTCCGGGAGTCCTTTCCGCGAGGGGCGGTGCGCACGGCCATCCGCCGCCTGGTTGACCGCGGCATCCTTGAATATCAGTACCTTTTCGGACAATCCTATCTCGTCATGTCCTTTCGCCGGCCCGTGGCCGTCGGTGAGCGGTTCGTCATCATACCGCCGGGCTGTAAGGACGTCGCCTGGCCCGATCGGTTGCCGCTCTGCCTGGCGCCGGGAAGCGCGTTCGGCAGCGGCCGTCACCCCACCACGCGGCTTGCGCTGCAGGGCCTGGAGAAGTGCTGGACCCGGGGGTGGCCTTCGGCCGGCCATGCCGAACGGGCGCTCCGGGCGATCGATATCGGTACCGGATCGGGGGTGCTGGCCATTGCCGCCGCCCGCCTGGGAGCCCTGGCCGTGACGGCGGTGGATATCGACGCCTGTGCCCGGTCCGAGGCGGCGGCCAATATCGCCCTTAATGCGGCCATAGATCGTATCACCGTTACGGATGCCGATCTGGGGGACCTAGCGGATTCCTTTGACGTGGTCATTGCGAATCTGCGTCTGCCGACGTTGGTCCAGTTGCTGCCATGGGTGCGATGCCATCAGCCCCAAATGGGGTGCCTGGTGGTCAGCGGGATACGCCAAAATGAATGGGGGGTTTTGAAAGCGCGCTATGCAGACGCGGGCTACCATCCCTTGTGGTATGACCGCGAGGCGGGGTGGGTCGGCGGCCTTTTCAGGGCATCGATCGGAGAAAAACCCAGATGTTGCGTTGCTGACGATGGCAATGACTTGGAAAGCCCCAGGGGTCCATCACAAAGCCACCATTGCATTTTAGATAAAACACAACATATGGTATGCATTGTCCATCGATAGTTGAATATGGACGATTTTAGCGCGTCGCTCGCTCAAGGCTTGCCAATCAAGGATTTGCGGCGGTCCAAGGCTTTCCCGCCGACCTCCACGCCTGATGCATAAACCCCAAGGCCCACAATCCAAGCGATCGCGGGCGCTTCATTTCCCTTCAAGCCGAATTTCTCGTAACCCAATCCACCGACTCCGTGTGGCCGTGTTTGCTTAGCCCAGGATATTAAAAGACCACAGCACGCCGGCGGCGATCGCCGAGCCGATCACGCCGGAAGAGTTGCAGGCCATGGCATGCATGAGGAGGTAATTGTCCGGATCCTCGTGCTGGCCCATCAGGTGAACCTCTCGCGCCGATCCGGGTACAGCGGAAACACCGGAGGCACCCAACAAGGGGTTGATCTTCGTTTTCAGAAAAAGGTTCATAATCTTGGCGAAGATCAACCCGGAGGCCGTGGCAATGGAGAAGGCAACGGCGCCAAGGAAGAAGATCAACAGCGATTTGGGGGTCAGAAAAACATCGGCCTGGGTGCTCATGCCCACGCAAAACCCGAGGAAAATGGTCGCCGTATCGATGACGGCACTGCGGGCGGTCTGAGCCAAACGTTCAACGACGCCGGACTCCTTGAGCAGGTTGCCCAAAAACAGCATGCCGAGCAGCGGCAGGGCGGTGGGTGCAAGCAAGCAGCACAGCAACACCCCCAGAATGGGGAAGACCAGCTTTTCGGTGCGCGAGACCTCACGGAGATCTTCCATGCGGATGAGGCGCTCCTTGCGCGTGGTCAGAGCCCGCATGATCGGGGGTTGAATGACCGGGATCAGGGCCATGTAGGAGTAGGCGGCGATGGCAATGGGGCCGATCAGGTGCGGCGCCAGCTTGGCGGTCAGAAAGATGGAGGTGGGTCCGTCGGCGCCTCCGATGATGGCGATGGAAGAGGCCTCTTTGGGCAAAAATCCGAGGAACAGGGCGCCCAGCAAGGTAAAAAAGACGCCCATCTGGGCCGCTGCCCCCAATAGCATGAGTTTGGGTTGCGCCAGCAACGAGGAAAAGTCGGTCATGGCGCCCAGGCCCAGAAAAACAATGGAAGGATAGATACCGCTGGTCACACCGAAATAAAGGTAGTGAAAGACACTGTTGGCTTCGTAGATGCCGATCCCGAATCCCTTAAAAAACGGGATGTTGCCGACGACGATGCCGAATGCGATGGGCACCAGGAGGAGCGGTTCGTACTTTTTGGCGATGCCCAGGTACAAAAAGAGGCAGCCCACCAGGATCATGATGATATAGCGCAGATCCTGGGCAATAAAATAATAGCCGGTGTTGGTCAAAAAGGACGTGAGCAGATCAAGCATGGCAACCCTCTTTAAGGATCTCGTTGTGCGATGTCACCGATTCCAGCGAAACAACCCCTCGCCTTCGGACGTGAGGATGCCGGCCTCGCGAAGGCATCGAATCGTGATGTGCGGATGGGGAAAATCGAATTCGGCCGCCCGCTGGTAAAGCGCCTTTAATTCGAAGGTGGGGCCCAACTGATCGATCAGGGGCTGGTATAGGGCGGCGGTTTCGGAGATATCGGCCGGGCAGCGGCGGGGAGCGCTCACCGTATCCGCTTGGGCCACGGCCGCGGCGCCTTCGCTTCCCGGTCCCGCTCCCTGGGTGCGCCTCTCCCAGAAATCGACCAGCTTGTGAATCCGGGAAATCGCCAGGGAGAGGATCAGGAGGCCGCCCATGACAATCGAAATGCCGATCAGGGCCTGGGACCACCCGTTGTTCATGGCAATGTTTTCAAAACCCATGGATGATGACTCCTTTTCCGATGTGCGCCGTGCTTCCTGGTTTTGGGCCGGTGTGTGCAGAACGCGCAACGACGCACGGGCGCCAGCGGCACGGTCGAGATCGCAACCGATGCCGTTGCAAGACCAAAAGAGGAAATAATTCACAGATGTCTGCGAATGTCAATAAAATAGTGAACCGGGTTAAGGGGAACCCTTGATGAGATGGCACCCAACCCAAACCCGGGGAGACGTATGGGGAGAAGGGGCGATGACGGGTTTGGGGCTCCGCGCCGACGGGGCCGGATCACGCGCCAAGACCGGCCATCATCATGCCGATGCGCTCGATTTTGGCGCGGTCGTCCGCGTCGAAGGTATCCACGATGCGCCCCGCGTAGATAACGGCAATGCGATCGGCGAGGGAAAGGGCTTCGGCAAGGTCGCCGGTCACCAGCAAGATCCCAGCGCGGCTGCGGGCCTTGAGCAGAACCTGCCAGACATCTTCGGTTGCGGCAATATCAAGCCCCTGGGTGGGTTGTTCGGCCACGATCAACCGGGGACGGCGGAAAAATTCCCTGGCCAGAACGAGTTTCTGCAGATTGCCGCCGGAAAGCTGTCGCGCCTGGGCCTGGGGTTGCGGGGGCTGAATGTCAAATTTGCGCATCAGCTCCCGCAGCCGATCCTGCGCGTGGGCACGCAACAGCCACGGCCCTCTGCAAAACCCCTGGCGGGTGGTCAGCATGAAATTCTCGGTGAGGGTCAAATTGCGGCAGGTGGCCAGGCCCTGGCGGTCCTCGGGAATGTAGGACAGATTGCCGTCCCAGTCCTTTTGCCGAAAAAAAGGTCCCCATTCCTGCCCCATCACGCGCACCCGCCCGCTGAGCGGTTCACGCAGCCCGACGATGGTTTCGACCAGTGCTTTTTGGCCGTTGCCGGCGACGCCGACCAGGGCCAGAATTTCTCCCTGGCGCACCGTCAAATGCACCTCTTTCAATGGCGCGTCGTTCAGTCCGCTGACGCGCAAAACGCTCTGCCGGGGCTCCAGCGGTTCCCGTTCCACCTGAAAGATCACCTCGCGGCCCACCATCAGCCGCGCAAGGTCCTCTTTGGTCTGTACACGGTCCATCCCCATATCGGCGACGATTTGCCCTTGGCGCAGGACGGCGATTTCATCGGATAGCGCCATGACTTCGCCGAGTTTGTGGCTGATGAAGACGATCGCTTTGCCCTGGCGGGCCATGCGGCGCAAGGCTTCGAAAAGATGGCTGGCTTCCCGGGGCGTGAGGACGGCCGTGGGTTCGTCAAATATCAGGACCCGGTTGCGGCGGAAAAGCAGTTTGAGAATTTCCACCCGCTGCTTTTCGCCCATGGAAAGCGAAGCAATTCGGGCGGAGGGGTCCATGTCGAGGCCAAAATCGCTTGCCAGCGCGGCAACCTGCCGCTCCATCACCTGGCGGTGCATCAGGAGACCCCCGGGCTGACCCAGGAAAACGTTCTCGGCCACGGTCATGGCATCGACCAGCATGAAATGCTGGTAGACCATGCCGATGCCCTCCTGGATGGCATCCCGGGCCGAGGCGAAGCGGCGGGGGCGGCCATCGATCAGGATGCGGCCCTCGTCCGGATGCAGGCGACCGGCCAGCATGCCCATGAGCGTGCTTTTCCCGGCCCCGTTTTCGCCCAGGAGAGACTTGATTCGGCCAGCATGGATATCCAGGGTTATATTGCGGTTGGCGTGTACCGGGCCGAAGCGTTTGCAGAGGCCTTCCAGCCGGATAAGCGGGTGGTCCGTTGTCACGGGTGCTCCATGGGGCGGCCGACGATGGGTTGCACGAATTGCGACTCGGAATCCCAGGGAAAAAGAATCCAGGTGTCCTGGCTGACTTCGGTAACAAAGGTGTCCACAAGCGGCCGGCCGGCGGGCTTGGCATAGATGGTGGCGAAGTGCGCCTGGGGCAGCATGCGGCGGACCACCTCCGCCGTGCGGCCGGTATCCACCAGATCGTCGATGATCAACCAGCCGCTGCCGTCATGGTCGATGGCCTTCAAAACTTCCACATCCCCCTTTTGGTCCTTCCAGGCGTAGCTCGAAACGCAGACCGTATCCACCAGACGGACTTCGAGCTCCCGGGCGATGATGGCGGCCGGGACCAGTCCCCCCCGCGTAATCGCAATGATACCCTGGTAGAAGTCATGGTCCAAAAGACGCCAGGCCAGGGCCTTGGCATCGCGATGCAGTTGATCCCAGGAAATCGGATAAGTCTTGCGGTAGCGTTCCGAGCTCATATGCAGACTCCTGCTAGTCGTTGGGTTCCAGATTGACACCGAGGGCGGCCGGGGCGGCGTTGCGAACGCTCTTCCAGGAAGACAGCACCAGCACCACCACGGTCAAAAGATAGGGCAGCATCAAGAGAAGAGAGGACGGCAAATGGGTTCCCACGGCCTGCAGCCGCAGTTGGAAGGCCATGACGCCGCCGAACAGATAGGCTCCCAGGAGCGCGCGCCCGGGCCGCCAGAAGGCAAATATCACCAGGGCCACGGCAATCCAACCCCGCCCGGCGGAAAGGCCGTTGGTCCACAGGTGGGTGTAGGCCAAAGAGAGGTAGCTTCCGCCGAAGCCCACCAGGCAGCCGCCGCCCAGAATGCCCAGCCAGCGGTAGCGCAGCACGCCGATGCCCGCCGCGGCGGCGGCTTCGGGGTGTTCCCCGGAGGCGCGAAGGTGGAGTCCCCAGCGGGTTTTATCCAGAAAGCACCAGAGCAGGGGCACGAACAGGATGGCCACGTAGACCAGGATATCCTGCTGAAACACAACCGGCCCCAGAACCGGCAGGCGGTGCAGCAGCGGCACCGCCAGTTTGTCGAAGCCGGGGGCGGTTTGCCCGATGAGCGGCGTGCCGAGGAAATTGGCCAGACCGAGCCCGAAAATGGTCAGCGCCAGGCCGGAAACGACCTGGTTGCCGAGAAACCAGAGGCAGACCACGGCGTGAATGGCCCCCACGGCGGCGCCGCTGATCCCACCCACGAGAAACGCCAATGCCGGTTGGCCGGTGGCCAGGGCCGTGACAAAGGCCGCCAGCGCGCCGGTGATCATCATGCCTTCCACCCCGAGGTTGAGCACCCCGGATTTTTCGGTGAGAATTTCACCGAGGGTGGCGTACAGAATGGGGGTGCCGGATTGGATGGCGGCGGCCAGCAGCGGTACGATCAGTTCCAAGGTCATGCGCGCCTCCGCCAGCGCAGCCCGAAATCGTTGAAAAAACTGCCGGCCAGAACCGTCAGCAGGATCATGCCTTCCATGATGCCGCCGAACGCGGCGGGCACCTGAAGTTCGAGCTGCAGATTTTCGACCCCCACCCGCAGAGCGGCCAGCAGAAAGGAGGCAACACCGATGGTCAGCGGGTTCAGCCGGGCCAGCCAGGCCACCACGATGGCGGTATACCCATAGCCGACCATGATACTGGGCTGCAAGCGGTTGATGGTGGCCGAAGCCTCCAGAAAGCCGGCCAGGCCGGCCAGGCCGCCGCTGGCGATCATGACGGAACAGACCAGTTTCTCATAGGGCAGACCGGCGTAGCGGGTGGCGCCCAGGTTTTCGCCGGATACCTTCAGCTCGTAGCCCTGGCGGGTAAAGCGGAAGAAAACCCACATGACCAGGCCGCAGACCACACACAAGGCCAGGCCCCAGTTGAGTTCGGTGCCCCCGATTTTGGGCACGATGGCCCCGCTGCCGAAGGTTCGGGTCATGGGAAAGCCGAAACTGCCCGGATCCTTCCAGCGACCGTAGACCAGGAAATCGAGAAACAGGATGGCCACGTAGTTGAGCATGAGGGTCACGATAATTTCGTTGGCCCGCATGCGCAGTTTCAGCAGGGCCGGCACGAAGCCCCACAAACCGCCGCAGGCGAAGGCCATCACGGCCATGAGGGGCAGCAGGACGAACCAGGGCTGATCGGGGATGGCGAGGGCCGCCCAGGTGGCCCCGATGGCCCCCAGCGCAAACTGGCCCTCGGCCCCGATGTTCCAGATCTGGAGACGGAAGGCGACCGCCACCCCCAGGGAGCACAGAAAAATGGGAATGGCCTTGATCAGACAGTCTTCGATGGACCAGCGTGTGCCGAAGGCGCCCTGGAACAGCAGCGCAATACCATCCAGGGCCGATTTGCCCTGGAGTTCGAGCATGAGGGCACTGACGGTCAGCGACAGCAGCACGGCGGCCAAAAAAATAAGACAGGAGCTCCACGGACGCGGCTCCTGTCTCTTATATGCGCTGATAAACCCCATGGGTGTGGGCGCAATCGCGCGGGGCCGGTGCACCGGCCCCGGCCCCTTTGAGATTATTCCGTAGTGCCGATGACGCCCTGCACAAAGTAATCCATGCCCAGCAGGGCGCCGTCCTCGGGCACAGTGCCCTCGGGGATGCGCACCGTGCCGGCCTGGTCTTTGACCGGCCCGCGAAAGACCGTGAACTGGCCGGAAATGATGGCCTCTTTTTGGGCCAGCACGGCTTGTTGGATATCCGCCGGCACCATGTCGCTCATGGGGCTCAGGTCCACGATGCCGGATTCCATGCCCAGCCAGCGGGCCCCGGGCTCGAAGGTGCCGTTGCGGACGGCGGTGACGACCTCCTTATAATAGGGACCCCAGTTCCAGATGGGGGCGCACAGGTGGGATTTGGGCGCAAAGGCGGACATGTCGGTATTGTAGCCGACGGAGTAGACGCCCTTTTCCTGGGCGGCTTCCTGGGGGCCGGGGGAATCCTGGTGCTGGGCGATGACGTCGGCCCCGACATCCAGGAGGCTCTTGGCGGCTTCCTTTTCCGTGGCCGGATCGTACCAGGTTTTGGTCCAGACCACGCGCACCGTGACGTCGGGATTGACGGCCTGGGCGCCGAGGGCGAAGGCGTTGATGCCCCGGATGACCTCCGGAATGGGGAAGGCGGCCACATAGCCGAGGGTGTTGGACTTGGTCATGGCTCCGGCCACCATGCCGGAGAGATAGCGGGGCTGGTAGATGCGACCGAAGTAGTTGCCCATGTTAGCGGCCGTCTTGAAGCCGGAGCAGTGCATGAAAATGGTGTCGGGGAATTTCTGGGCCACCTTGAGCATGGGGTCCATGTACCCAAAGCTGGTGGCGAAGATCAGGTCGAAACCCTTGCGGGCCATGTTGAGCATCACGCGCTCGGAATCCGGGCCCTCGGGCACCGCCTCCACGTAGGAGGTGCTGACCCCCTCCATCTCCTCGATAAAAAGCCGGCCCTGGTCGTGGGCATACGACCAGCCCGCGTCCCCGATCGGTGATACGTAGACGAAACCGACCTGAAAATTCTTGGCCGTGGCGGGTTGAGCGACCAGGGCCAGTGCCAGACAACACAGAAGCATCACGATAATCCGCCGCATAGCATCCCTCCTGAAAAGATCTAAATTGTAAAAGAATTCACCGCTTATAGCTTGGTTTAGGGAGATTGGCAATAGCTTTTGGCCGGCCGGCGTGCGCCCGTGCCGGGCTCAGGCCGTGCGGATGCGTTCGAGATAGGCCTCCCACTCCATCGGCAAGAGACTTTTCTTGCGGGTGTTGCATTCCTTGCAGGCCGGGACCACATTGCCCCGGGTGCTGCGCCCACCGCGCACCAGGGGCACGATGTGGTCCATGGTCAACTCCCGGGCGGGGGTCCCGCGGCCGCAATAATGGCAGCGGCCCTTGGCACAGCGCCGTTTCCACCACTCGGATTGTTTCAGCTCGCGGGCCTTGTGCCGCTCCCGGCGCAAGGTGGCTTCATCGACGTCGACAGGGAGGTGGTCGGTCATGAGGAAAGCGCGCCTTCCGGCGTGGGGCGGCCCATACCATTGGTTTCCAGCCAGTTATTGATGGAGGCGATCAGCCACCGGTAGTAGGCGGCGGAACCGCGGAACCCCCGGCGGCCGAAATAATAATTGATTTCCAGAATCAGCGGGGTGGCCGGCTTGGCAACGGATGGATCGGTGCTGAACAGGAAATCGAAGCCGGCCAGGTTGATGCCGGTTTTTCGGCAGAAGGTCCGCGTGGCCGTCTGCGCAGCTTCCATCAGGTGGGGATCGCTGGTGCGGTCGATGGACCCCCCGCGGGCCAGGCTGGCCAGGGGGAAGGCGTGGGAGGACGCGATGCGCCAGTAGGACACCAGGCGGTGGCCGCAGATCACCACCCGCAGGGATCGGCCACCGGCCGGAATCCATTCCTGATAGAGGAAACCGCGCTGACCCGTGCGCTCGCAGTCCCGGAGGCGCTGCAAGACGCCGTTCAGGTCCCCGGCTTGCCGGATCGGGAATACCCCCTCGCCTTCGCCGCCCCAGGTCGTTTTGACCACGGCCGGCGGCGGGAAAGGCCCGTCTCCCTCGGGATGGCGTTTGAAAAAGACGCCGGTGTCGGCGTAGGGCACGGTCCGCGGATGGGCAACGCCTATCTCGCGAAAGAGCCGGGTCTGACCGACTTTGCCGGGATAGGCAAAACGGGCGGCGTAGTTCGGAAAGACCTTGGAGCAGTTTTGCCGGGCCGCCTCATAGAGGGTGCGCCGGCAGACCTGGGGCAGGATGATCGCGGCGGCCTGCTGCATGGCGGCCCGATCCGCGGCATCGGGATCCCGGCCGGCACACAGGCGGTTTTGATCGCCCTCGTAGACAGGATGAAACGATAAGATCATGGCCCTCTTCAATACCCGAATTTACGCAAGGCGCGCGCGTCCCGGGTCCAATTTTTCTGCACCCGCACGAACAATTCCAGGTAGACCCGGGTCCCCAGCAGCCGCTCGATATCCGCCCGGGCCGCCTGACCGATCTCCTTCAGCTTGTGCCCCCCGCGTCCGATGACGATGCCCTTCTGGGAGTCGCGTTCGACATGCAGGGTGGCGGCGATGCGCACCAGCTCGCCGGAGCGGGCTTCCTTGAAGCCATCGATGGTGACCGCGGCGGCGTACGGAATTTCTTCCCCGGTCAGGCGAAAAACCTTTTCCCGGATGATTTCGGCCGCGATGAAACGCTCGGCCCGGTCGGTGAGCATGTCCTCTCCGTAGAAGGGCGGGCCTTCGGGCAGCATGTGTTCCAGAATCTGCAGCAGGTCTTCCACTTGGGTACCGTGGCGGGCGGAAATGGGTACGATATGGCGGAAGTCAAATCGCCGGGCCCAGTGTTCCAGGGTTCGCGCCAGGGTGCCGGCATCCACGGCGTCCATTTTATTGACGGCCAGCACCACCGGTTTGCGGGTCTCGGTCAGCCGCTCGAGGAGCAGTGCTTCAGCGGCCTTGTCCGGCCGCTGGGCATCGATGATCGAGAGCACCACATCCACTTCGGCCAGGGTGGCCAGGGCCGCTTCCACGATGCGGCGGTTGAGCGGCCCGCGGGCCCGGTGAACCCCCGGCGTATCGATGAAAACGATTTGGGCGGCCTGGCGGTGGACGATGCCCAGGATGCGGTTGCGGGTTGTCTGGGGCCGGCGCGAGGTAATCGAAAGCTTGGTGCCCAACAGGCGGTTCAGGAGGGTCGATTTGCCGACATTGGGCGCGCCGGCAAGGGCGATGAACCCCGAGTGAAATCCATTGGCTGCCGTTGCGGCGTCACTGTTCATGACGATACCGTCATCATGGCGTCAAGGGCCTGCCACACCGCCGCCAGTCCTTCACCGGTCTGGGCGGAGACGGTCAGCAGCTCTTCTTGCGGGCAGGCGAAGGCCCGGGCGATGGTTCGCAGGGGGCGCACCCGTTTGTTGCGCGAGAGTTTGTCCGTCTTGGTGACCACGATGCGATAGGGTCGCCGGTGATGCGCCAGCCAGCGGATCAGGTCATGCTCTTCGGGGCCGGGCACGCGGCGGATATCGAAAACCAGCAGGACCCCCCGCAGACTCGGACGGGAGGCCAGATAGGTTTCCACCATAGGGCCCCACTGTTTTTGCACGGCGGCCGGCACCCGGGCATAGCCGTAGCCTGGGAGATCCACCAGCGAGAGGGCCTCGTTGATCAAAAAGAAATTGATCAGTTGGGTGCGTCCGGGCGTATTGCTGGTTTTCACCAGGCGTTTGCGGTTGACCAGTTTGTTGATGAGCGAGGATTTGCCTACGTTGGAGCGCCCGGCAAAGGCGATTTCCGGGTATTCCGGCGGGGGATAGTGCGCGGGGTTGACGGCACTCGTGACGAAGGCGGCGGTTTTGACGATCATGGCACGTTCTGGGCGCCCTTTATTCACGGCTTGTTGGGTTTGTACGATCCGCGTTCCTTCAAATAGCGTTCCAGGCGGTCCAGGCCTTCCGCGATGTTTTCGATGGAATTGGCATACGAAAACCGCAGATAGCCCTCGGCGTTGGTCCCGAAATCGATGCCGGGGGTCACCCCCACGCGGGCCTTTTCGAGGATGTCGAAAGCCAGGCGGTAGGAATCGTCGGTGATATGGCGCGCATTGGCGAAGACGTAGAAGGCGCCGGTGGGTTCCACCGTAATGCCGAAACCCATTTCGCGCAGTCGGCGGATCATGAAAATCCGCCGCTCGTTGTAAACGGCTTTCATGCGCGCCGTGTCTTCATGGGCTTCGGTCAGGGCGGCGATGCCGGCCTTCTGAACCATGGTGTTGGCCGAAATAAAGAAGTTCTGCACCAGCTTCTGAATGGGCCGCACATACGCCGGCGGTGCAATCAGATACCCCAGGCGAAATCCCGTCATGGCGAAGAGTTTGGAAAATCCGTTGAGCACGAAGGCCTGGTCGGTAAATTCCAGGATGCTGTGTTCGCGGCCCTCGTAGACCAGGCCGTGGTAGATCTCGTCCGCGATGACGGGGAGCCCGAGGTCCGCAATGGCCTCCATGCGGTCCGACGCAAGAACGTTTCCCGTGGGGTTGGCCGGGGAGTTGACGAGAACCGCCCGGGTGCGGTCCGTGACTTTGGCGGCAATGGCCTCCGGTCGATATTGGAAGCCGTCTTCTTCGTAGACCGGCACCGTGACCACGCGGCCCTGGACGAATTTGATGAAATTGGGGTAGCAGGCGTAGTGCGGGTCGGAGAGGATCACTTCGTCGCCGGGTTCCAGCAGGGCGGCAAACAGCAGAAACATGGCCGGGGAGGTCCCCGGGGTCACGATGACGGTGGCCGGATTCACCGCCACCCCGTAGGTCTGCTGGTAATAGGCGCTGATGGCCTCGCGCAGCTCGGGCAGGCCCAGACTATGGCAGTAATGGGTGTGGCCTTCGTCCATGGCCCGGCAGACCGCCTCCTTGATGCAGCGGGGCGTGTCGAAATCGGGCTCGCCGACCTCGAGATGGATGATATCCTGCCCGCATTTTTCCATCTCGCAGGCGCGCTCCAATACGTCCATGACGATGAAGGAACTGATCGCTTCGGTGCGGCTGGCTACCATGGCTAAACCACCTTGTTCAGTGGGTATTCGATGATCCCCTCGGCGCCGTTTTTCAGCAACTCGGGTATCAGGTCCCGAACCGTATTGGCATCCACCACGGTCTCCACCGAAAACCAGGTGGACTGGTACAGCGAGGCCACGGTGGGGGCATTCAGGCTGGGCAGCAGCGCCACCACGGTGTCCAGCCGTTCCTGGGGAACGTTCATCTTCAAGCCCACCAGCTTGTCGCCCAGCAGGGCGCCCTTCAAAAGCAGCGCGATCTGTTCCACCTTTTCGCGTTTGAAGGAATTTTGCCAGGCCGTGTGATTGACGATGAGCTGGGTATTGGTCTGCATGAGCTCGTGGATGATGCGCAGGCCGTGGGCCTTGATGGTGCTTTCGGTTTCGGTGACTTCGACCACGGCGTCGGCCAGGCCGGAAACCACCTTGGCCTCGGTGGCGCCCCAGGAAAATTCGATGGCCACGTCGATTCGGTGTTCGGCGAAATAGCGCCGTGTAAACGCCACCAGCTCGGTGGCGATTTTTTTGCCCTGCAGATCCTCCAGGGTCCTAATCGGCGAGTCGTAGGGCACGGCCAGCACCCAGCGGGCGGGGCGGGCGCTGACTTTGCTATAGACCAGATCGCTGACCACGTGAATGTCCGAGGCATTTTCGGCGATCCAGTCTCTCCCCGTGAGCCCCGCATCGAGGGTGCCGTTTTCCACGTAACGCGACATTTCCTGGGCACGGCAGATGGCGCAATCGATGGAGCTGTCGTTGATTTCCGGGAAATAGCTTCGTCCGTTGACGTTGATTTTCCAGCCGGAACGTTTGAAAAGGGCAATGGTGGCATCCTGCAGGCTGCCCTTGGGGATGCCCAGTTTGAGTATATCCGTCATCTTATTTATAAACCTCCCCGGGATCGAAGACGGGTTCACCCATCGTCTGAACCGCGCCGTTTTCAATTTTGCGGTAGAAGCAGCTGCGATACCCGGTATGGCAGGCCGCCCCCCCGATCTGATCCACCCGCAGCAGGACGGCGTCCTGGTCGCAGTCGATGTAGACCGCCTTGACCCGCTGCAGGTTGCCGGAGGTCCTGCCCTTGACCCAGAGGGTGTTGCGGCTGCGGCTGTAAAACGTCGCCTCCCCCGTGTCCAGCGTCGCCTGAAAGGCCTCGGCGTTCATGTAGGCCAGCATGAGCACATCGCCGCTGGCGTCATCCTGTACGATGGCCGGAATCAGTCCGCCCATTTTAGCAAAATCCAGTTCGACCATAAGCGTCCCCTTCCGCAACAGCGCCGCGATGCCGGCCCGGTTACGTGCCCTGCGGTTGATATAAATCGGGTATCTTAACGATACCAAATCCTTAAGTCAATTCTTTTCCATGAGGGGATGCTTGCATTCTAGGGATCCTTTTGTTAGATTTTGATTTTTTCACGGGGGATTGCACCGACAGCCCGTCAACTGCCGGGGCCGGCCCCATTTACAGCACGCTTCAGCAGGAACGGTGGATGATGACCGACGACAATAAACGCTCCAAGGCTATTGAAAAGCGGGCCCGCGCCTCACGTGGGTGGGGACGGCGTCTGCTGCTCTGGCTCGTGGGCCTCGTTCTGATCGTGGGGGTTGCCGGCGCCCTCGCCGCAACCGGTTTTTTCTTCTATCTGATCGAGGATCTGCCCAAAATCGCAACCCTGGCCGACTACCGTCCCGCAACCGTGAGCACCGTGTATGCCGAAGGCGGTGAGAAGATCGCCGAATTCTACAAAGAGCGCCGCCTGGTGACACCCCTCGAAGACATTCCCCCCATGCTCGTGGAGGCGTTCATCGCCGCTGAGGATTCACGTTTCTACGAACACCGGGGGATCGACCTGCAGAGTATCGCGCGGGCCTTTTTCAAGAACCTGGAAGCCGGCACCATCGTGCAGGGCGGCAGCACCATCACCCAGCAGGTGACCAAATCCTTCTTCCTGACCCCGGAGCGCAGCTACCGGCGCAAGCTCAAAGAGGCCGTGCTGGCCTATCGCATCAGTGGGCACTTTTCCAAGGAAGAGGTTCTCTTTCTCTATTTGAATCAGATCTATCTCGGCCACGGGGCCTACGGCGTGCAGGCCGCCGCCCAGAACTATTTTGACAAGTCGGTCCAGGATCTGACCCTGGCCGAAGGCGCCATTCTGGCGGGGCTGCCCCAGGCGCCCAGCCGCTATTCCCCGCACCGCCATCCGGAGCGTGCCCGCCAGCGCCAGCTGTATGTTCTCAGCCGGATGCGCGAGGAGGGCTACATTACCGAGCAGCAGGCCGAGCAGGCCCGCAACGAAGAATGGCATATCAAGCCCCGGCGCAATTGGTTCGAGGAAAAAGCGCCCTTCTACACCGAGCACGTGCGCCGTTACGTGGCCCAGCAATACGGTGAGGAGGCCCTTTATGAGGAAGGCCTCAACATTTACACGGGCATCGATCTCGCTATGCAAACCGCCGCCCGCGAGGCGATTCAGAAGGGGCTGCGCGAACTGGACAAGCGCCAGGGATACCGGGGACCTTACCGCAACATTCCGCCTGAAGAACACGAGGCTTTTCTGGCGACCCTGGTCGCGGAACGCGAAACGCCGCTTTCCGCCGGCACCATCGTGGAAGGCCTGGTGACGGCGGTGGACGACAAAGGGAAGCGCGTTGCCGTGGCGCTGGGGAATGCCGTGGGCGACATCCGGCTGGAAGACATGGCCTGGGCCCGCAGGCCGGATCCCGACATGGCCTACTGGGCGGTCAAGGTCCGCAAGCCGGGGGATGTGCTCGCCGTCGGCGACGTGATCGACGTGCGCTTGAAGGAAGGACACGACAAGGACGGCCGCTGGCGGCTCGCCCTGGAACAGACGCCCAAGGCCCAGTCGGCCCTGCTGTGCATCGCGGCGGAAACGGGGCATGTGAAGGCCATGATCGGGGGGCGCGATTTCCAGGACAGCCAGTTCAACCGGGCCATCCAGTCCCGCCGCCAGCCGGGCTCGGCCTTCAAGCCCATCATCTATGCCGCGGCCATCGACAAGGGCTACACACCGGCCACCATGATTCTGGACGCCCCCATCGTGTTCGAGGATACGGAGCGGGATTTTACCTGGAAACCGCGCAACTATGCCGAAAAATTCTACGGGCCCACCCTGCTGCGCCAGGCCCTGGCCAAATCCCGCAACGTGGTCACGGTCAAGATTCTCCGGGACATCGGCATCGACTACGCCATCGACTACGCCCGCAGGATGGGCATCGAATCCCATCTCAACCGCGACCTTTCCATTGCGCTGGGTTCCTCGGGCGTCTCGCTGTTGGAAATCGTGAACGCCTACTCGGTATTCGCCAACCAGGGCTACCGGGTGGAGCCGATTTTCATCACCCGAATTACGGATCGCGACGGCCAGGTGCTGGAGGAGAATCGATCCCAGCGGGAGAAGGTGATCGAAAAGACCACGGCTTATATCGTCAACAGCCTCCTGGAGAGCGTCGTCAAGGAGGGCACCGGCAAACGCGTGCGGGCCCTCGATCGTCCGGTGGCCGGCAAAACCGGCACCACCAACAACCTCTACGATGCCTGGTTCGTGGGCTATACCCCGGACATCATAACCGGGGTCTGGGTCGGTTTCGACGAGGAAGGCCCCCTGGGCCGCGGCGAAACCGGCTCCCGGGCGGCCAGCCCGATCTGGCTGGACTTCATGCAGCAGGTCCTGGCCGACAGGCCGGTGCAGGCGTTCGACGTTCCCGAGGGCATCGTCTTCAGCCGCATCGATGCTCAAACGGGCCTGCTGCCGATCCCCGAATCCAAGGAAACCCTCTTCGAGTGTTTCAAGGAAGGCACCGAGCCCACCGAATACACCAAACCTCCCGACGCCATTGCCGAGCCGGAGGATCTGTTCAAGATGGGCATGTGAGTGTCCGTCCAGAAAGGGCATCTTTCGGCCCCTGGCGGCGTTCTCCCCTCCGGTCGGTCCTCGACGTAGCCGGGCTACGTCTGCGGGCGCCCGTCGGCTGCGGTTTGTTGAACACCGCTGCTTCTATCAATCAGATGTGAAATCCCGCTCAGCGGGACCAGGAACCGAAAGCTACCCTTTCTGGACGGACACGCTTCAGCCGCTATCCCGAAATAGCATCCTTCGGCCCCCGGCCCGCCGCCGGTGATAAAAACCCACCTTTGGCG
>CAYMQN010000015.1:9642-31996 GCA_964392545.1 uncultured Desulfobacteraceae bacterium | reverse complement strand
CCGCTCACCCGCGCGATCATCCCGAACACGCGCCGCATCACGTCACTGGCACCGACGATTCCGTCCCAATCATTGTCCGACACGCAAACAGCCCCTTCGTGCCTCGACGAGCGAGGCCCAATGATGACAGCGATGTCGATCCGGCACGCTTCGGAAAGTCCGCTCGTCACAAGGTTGCTCGATACTGGGTTGCCGCCCAAGCCGCTAGCTCGGCTGGACGATCAGTATAGAAGTCAGATCCAGGTGTGTCAACATGGCGCAACGCCCCAGCCGATCATGGGTCAACGGCGTCTCGCGCCACTTCATCGACCGCTTGTACGACGGGCAGGATTGGGCGGGACACGGGCGTCTGCTTTTCGTTCGTTTACGGATTGGGGACTCCGGCCGGCTACCGGTCAGGGAGTACACGCCGCAGCTGTTCCACAATCCAGCGGCTGGGAGCCTTGGTAACGGCCCAGCCGACCACCACGACACCGATGAACATGACATAGCGTCCGAGACCCGTGCGGTCGTAAGGCAGCAGAACGGGTGCCAGTGCGATGGCCAGCACAATCCCGAACAGACACCGCCAGGTCTCGTCGTTAAGAAGCAGGTGATACAGGATATTGGAAGGGGTCAGGCGCTTCTTTTGGGACTCCGGATCAGAGGGCAAGGTCAAGGTCACTCCCATGGGTAAATGTTGGTGGCGGCTTCCCCTGGCACCCAGGGCCTCAATTGGCCTTTGCCGTGCGGCGCGGCACCAGGACGATTTCGATCCTGCGGTTCCGGCATCGTCCGCTTGCCAATGGCCTGCGGGATGCCATCGGACCGCCCTTCAGGCCGCCACGAGACTCCGCCGGCAAAAGGCCACGGCAGCACTTCGGGCTGCGGCAAGGCCCTGTTCGTCCAACAGGGCATGCTGCCGGCTCATGCCATTGATCATCGATATCAGGACGAATGCGGTTTCCTTGATGGGGACCTTGCGGAATTCCCCGCTGGCGATACCGCTCTCCAGGCATCGGCCCAGGTAGGCAAGGTGCCACTCATAGATGCCGACCATCCGGGTGTAGCAGATATGGTTCGGGTCCTTGATGCGGGCCGGGCAGGAGCTCATGACCAATCGCGTCCGGCGGGGCATCTCGATGACAGCCTGTTGGGTGGCGTGAATCAAATTCGCAATTTTCTCGAAATCGCTGGCGGTTTCCCGGGGCAGGGCTTCCAGGCGGGCGATGTACTCGTCGAAGGCTTCGTTCAGGATATAGGTGAAAAGTTCTTCCTTGCCCTTGAAGTGATAGTAGATGAGAGGTTCCGTAACGCCGGCCTCGCGTGATATCTGCAGGGTCGTGGTGCCGTCGTAGCCCTGCTCGGCAAACAGCCGGATCGCGGTTTCGATCAGGTTCGTTTTCTTCCCCATCGTTATCGTTTCCCGTCTGCCCGGGGGCGGAAATGACAGCCGCCATCATTTCGGCCGGAAAGTGCTTTAGTGCAGCCTAAGGCTTCAAGGTTTAAGTAAAGCATCCGCCCAATGAATGCAAGGCGTAAAATGGAGGCCCTTTAGGCCGCACAACCGACACGGCCATGCCGCGCACAAGCCGGACACGCCCGCTGATGACCGCCGCGACGGCTGCACGCGGCGCGAGGGCCGCCAACCGCGATACAGGGTTGCAATATCCGGCGCAAATCGGTACCTATTCCGGATTGCCGCCCCACCGTTCAGGCGATCTTTTTTTTTGCACAACAAAGCCGGACAGGCCAGTGAAACCAACCTAATGAAGACGCCAGACCACCGACAGTCTGAAGACACGCCGGGTCACCAGGGACTGCTATTCGACCTGATCCTGACCGGCGGCTGCCGCCTGGTGCTCAACACGGCCCGCCGCTTTGCCTACCCCTTCGCACCGGCCTTGAGCCGCGCCATGGGCGTACCCCTGACCTACATCACCTCCATGATCGCCGTGAACCAGGCCAGTGGCCTGCTGGCCATGTTTTTCGGCCCCTTCGCCGACCGGCTGGGGTATCGCTTCATGATGCTCCTGGGTCTCTTCATGCTGGCGTCCGGAATGCTCGCCGCGGCCGCCCTGCCCTTGTACGGCATCGTCCTGTTGGCCCTTTTTCTGGCCGGGCTGGGAAAAAACGTCTTCGATCCGGCCATCCAGGCCTATGTGGGCGAACGGATCCCCTATGAGCGACGGGGTCTGGTGATCGGCCTGATCGAAATCAGCTGGGCCGCCAGCACGCTGATCGGCATTCCCCTGGTCGGCGTTCTGATCGCCTGGCAAGGCTGGCGGGCCCCCTTTGTGGTGATGGGCCTGGCGGCGCTCGTGGGAATGCTGCTGATTGCCCTGCGCCTGCCGCCCAAAGCGCGATCGATCCACCGCCGTCACCACCGGACCCCGGCCCTGAGAAGCGCCTGGTCGCGCCTGTTTCATAGTCGTCGGGCCCGGGCCATGCTGGTCGTCGCTTTTCTGGTCAGCATGGCCAACGACGGCATCTTCGTCATTTACGGCGCCTGGCTGGAGAAGGAATTCCAATTGAGCGTGGCCCAACTGGGCTTCGGCAGCAGTGTGATCGGCATGGCCGAATTGTGCGGCGAGTTCATGACCGTCAGCCTGACGGATCGCATGGGCAAGGAGCGCGCGCTCCTGTTCGGGATCGTACTGAGCACGGTGGGGTATCTGATTTTACCCTGGAGCGATGCCTCCCTGACCCTGGCCCTGGGCGGACTCTTCGCCCTGTTCGTGGCGGTGGAATTTACCTTTGTAACCGCCTTGTCCATGGCGACGGAAATCCTGCCCGACCACCGGGCCACCATGATGTCCGGCATGCTGGCCGTGGCCGGCCTCGGGCGCATGGGCGGGGCCGCGACCGGCGGATTCCTCTGGGTATGGCAGGGCGCCTTGTCGGTGGCCCTGGTCTCGGCAATGCTGTGCGCAACGGCCGCCGCGGCTCTTCTGGCAATGGAAAGATTCTCTTCATCGAAAAGTCAAACCGTTGACCCGGCGGAGAACACATGAACCGACCTCTGCTAATCGTTCTGGCAAGCCTCTCCCTGCTGATCCTGGGCTGCCAGACCTCACTGCAGCTGCCGCGGCCGGTGGCGGGCGAAACACCCGCCGTCGCGCACTGGCGCGCGGTCCTGGCCCGGGTGGATCGGGTCGTGGCCGCCGCCGGGACCCGTGACGCGGCGGTCTTTCCCATTACCGGATTTCCTTTTTTGCGCACGAGCCGCTTCTTGGCCGAAACCGCCCGGCGGCCGGCCGCGGGGCCGGCCACCCGGCGCTGGCTCGAACGCATGCACGCCCTGGACCTGGCCGCGCGCGAGAAGGAAATCGTGAATCTCGACGCAGACCGCTGCCGGCAGTTGGCACGGGACCTCGAGGTGACCGGCGGGCGGCGCGCGCTGATCGCATTCGTGCACACCGCCTCCCGCGGCCTGTTCGCAGCGGCCTTGGCCAGACCCTCCCTGGCCTCCGAAGTGCGGGCGGCCGCCACGGTGCCTGGGGAATACCGCCTCTGGCAGCGGGCCCTGGGGCTTTATCCGCTGGTAGCCCTCCCCGTGGCCTACGTCAGTGCGGCCGCCTTCGATGAATTCCGGCAATGGCATGCCATGCCGCCCGAACAGCTTCCCCGGACGGGCCGCCCGGTGGCCTACCGCCTCGCCGGCCCCGGCGGGGAAAGCCGTCTGGATCCGACCGCGCTCTTCCGGAAGGCCCCCCGGGATGCCCTGGGTCTACCCCTGCTGGCTCCGGGGGAAGCCCACCGCCTTGCGGCGGCCCTGGCTCCGATCATCATCCAGGATACGGCGGCCGCCTACGACCGGATCGGCGCCATTCGCTGGCTGGACGGCAGGCCGGCCGTTGCGACCGCGGACCCTGTGGTCTACTACTATCTAAGCCAAAGCCGCTTCGACGACCGCGCCAGTCTCCAGATCAACTATGTCTTCTGGTATTCCCGGCGTGCCGGGGAAAATGCCCCCTGGATCGAGCGGGGACGCCTGGACGGCTTGACCGTGCGCATCAGCCTGGACACCACCGGCCGCCCCGCCATGCTGGACATCATGAACAACTGCGGCTGCTATCACTTTTTCGTGCCGGACTACGCCCGTATCCGCCGTATCAAAGCGCCGCTGCTGGGGTTGGATCCTCTGGTGCCGGCATGGTTGCCGCCCGCCTTTCCCCTGCAGCGGCTGCAACTCACGGTCACCTCGGGCTGGCACCAAGTGCTCCATATCGCGGCGGGAAACGCGGCTCCGCCGGTGGTGGGCTACACCCTGCGGCCCTACGAAACGCTGGAAATGTTGCCCGACGAGAACGGACAGCACCGCAGCATCTTCGACCGCAACGGCATCGCGTTCGGATCGGAACGCATCGAACCGCTGCTCTTTTTTTCCATGGGAATCCCTGCGGTCGGCAGCATGCGGCAGCGCGGTCATCACGCCATCCAGTTGGTAGGTCGGGCCCATTTCGACGACCCGCTGCTCTTCGACGCAACGTTCGACTATCGCTGAATCGACCCATGCGGATGCACCGTCACCCTTTGCGCCCGGCGGGCGACCGCTTCGCCGAAAGGAGTTGTTATGCCCTCGTCCGATTACACGTCCCTGGATCGGACGGACGTCCTGTCCGTCCTGTTCCACCCCCGCCCCGAGCCGCCCGGTCCGCCGCCCGAGGGGGTGCAGGCGATCGACATACCCGTTGGCGACCGGCAGATTATCGGCGCCCGCTGGCACATGGTGTCCCCCACCGGAGCGAATCTGCTGTTTTTCCATGGCAACGGAGAAATCGCGGCGGACTACGACGACCTGGGGCCGCTCTTCACGGCCCTGGGGATCAATCTGACCGTGGTCGATTACCGCGGCTACGGGCGCTCCAGCGGCTCCCCCAGCGTATCGGCCATGCTGGCGGACAGCCACCGGATTCTTTCCTTCTGGGAGGACTGGTTGGTCCGCAACGCCTACAGCGGGCCACGGATTCTGATGGGGCGCTCCCTGGGCAGCGCTTCCGTTCTGGAGCTGGCGTCCACCCACCCGGAGCGCATCCATGGACTGATCATCGAAAGCGGTTTTGCCTATGCCGGGCCGCTCCTGCGCCTGCTGGGCATCGAACCCGACCGGATCGGTTTCGATGAATCCCGGGGCTTCGCCAACCTGGAGAAGATCAAGGCCTATGCCGGCCCCACGCTCATCCTGCATGCCGAGCACGACCACATCATTCCCTACGCCGACAGTCAGGCGTTATTTGCGGCCTCGCCGGCGCCCCGCAAACGCCATGTGATGATTGCCGGCGCCAATCACAACGACATTTTCCTGCGCGGCATGCAGACCTATCTCGAAGCGGTGCAGGCCTTCTGCCAGGGCCCTGCGTCGACCCGCGGTGGGGGGCAATGAACAACCCATTGAAAATCAAGACGCCGGTTCGGTAAAACCTTTCCGGGTCCGCCACCGGCGGTGGAGGGCTTGTAACGCAACTAGGCGGGGCCGATGAACCCGTCCCACGCCTCCCAGAATTGGGCCCGCAGGGCATCGGTTTCCACCAGCAGTTCGTGCCGGGCGCCCTCGATGCACACCAGGCGGCCGTCCGGCAGATTGCGGCAGAAACGTGCCTGGGCCCGGGGGCAGACGATGCGGTCCTGCGAAGCGGTCACCATCAAAAGCGGCACATCGAGGCAGTGGACCCGCTCGGGTGCGTTGAGGACTGCAATGGAGCGGCATGCGGCGGCCAGCCACCCGTAGGTGACCCCGCCCACCGCCAGACGGGGATCCCGGCGCATCATCGCCAGACTGCGTTCAAATCGCGTGGGGTCGGAGGTCAGGGGATTTCCTTCAAACCGGCCGCTATGGGGCGGACGGCCGTTCGAGCCCAGGACATAGGCGTCCTGCAAGCCGGCTTGCAGCGCCGTACGCACCATCCAGTTGAGGACCGCCGGCGGCAGGTAGCGCGGCAGTTGGATATCGATCATGGGGGCGGTGAGCACCACCTGCTCAAAAAAACCGGGGCGCTCGGCCAGGTACCGCACCGCCAGATGCCCCCCCATGGAATGGCCCAGCAGGATATACGGCCGGGGTGCGGCCCGCTCCTCGAGAATCGCCACCAGGCCCTCCAGATCGGCCAGATAGTCCTCGAAACGCACCACATGCCCCTTCAAGCGATTCGCCAACAGGCGGCTCGAAAGGCCCTGGCCCCGCCAGTCGCAGGTGTAGACGTCGTAGCGGCGCTGGTTGAGTTCAGCGACCACTTCGGCGTACTTTTCCATGAACTCGGTGCGTCCGTTGAGAAACAGGACCGTCCCGCGCGCGCGGGCGGCCGCGGCGCCGGAACCCCACCGGATGGCAAGACCGTCAAAGGTTTCAAAATAGTCAAACGTCAACGCCATGGCGCCGTTCTTCTCCGGGACACAGGGATGTCCCCGCGGCCGTGCGGCCTTGGGCTGCGATAACAGACATTGACCCGCGGCCTCCGTATGCTTTATGCTCGCCAATCATCGGCACGGGCAACGCCGGGCCGCTGGCATCGGGAAAGGATCTATAGCACACATGGCGAAACACGCCCATCGTTTTGTCGAAGACTACGACGGTTTCATCGGCTTCGGGCTGGACCATGAATCCGATGCGTACACCCTGATCTATTACCTGCAGAAAATTTCGGACGACACCTTGGCCCGGACCCTGGTTCCGCGGTTGACGGAGGCCGAACGGCGGGATCTCTTCGACATGCTCACAGGCCTGCTGAAAACACATCTCAGTGAAGACGAATATCATCGCTTGTTTCTGAAAGATCGTTAGCCGGGCGTGGATGACCGAGGGGACGCAAGGTGGGCAACGGCGACGCGACAGGATCGCTTCCTGTCCATCCGCTTGCCCGAATGTTGACCGCTAATTTCGCGTGGGGGAGGAAATCCCGTGCTGACTGAAAAGCAGTGGACGCGCTATGCCGACGTCATGATGTGGGCCCTTACCACGGCCCGCAAAACCCGTTACAAAAAAAACGATATCGTTCTGTTGCGCTACGACGCCCCCGCCCGACCGCTGGCCGAGCGCATCCATCGCCGGCTGCTGGAGCGAGGCATCCATCCCGTGGTGCGGACCATGCCGACACCGGCCATGGAAGCCGATTTCTACCGTTTGTCCGGCAGTGGGCAACTGACCTTCATCCCTCCCGGCGAGAAAACCCTGTTGAACAGCCTCAACGGCAGCATCTTCCTGTATGCGCCCGAATCCATCACCCATCTGAGCCATATCGATCCCAAACGCATCGGGCGGGCCGCCCTGGCCCGCAAACCCCTGCGGGACATTCTGGACCGGCGCGATGAGCAGGGACTCTTCGGCTGGACCCTGTGCCTGGTGCCGACGGCGGAACTGGCCCGCCATGCCGGCATGAGCCTGGAGGATTACGCGCGGCAGGTGGCCAAGGCCTGTTTTTTAAACCGCACGCAGCCGCTTGAGCACTGGCGGACGATTTTCGACAATGCCAGCCGTTTGAAAAAATGGTTGAACGGGATGACGATTCGGGCCTTGCGCATCACCGCGCAAAAGACCGACCTCACCATCACACCCGGTGAGCGGCGCCAATGGATCGGGCTGTCCGGACACAACATCCCCAGTTTCGAACTGTTCACCTCCCCCGACTGGCGGGGCACCGAGGGCGTCTACCACGCCGACCAGCCGTCCTACCGCAGCGGCAACTACGTCGCCGGCGTGCGGCTTGAATTCAAAAAGGGGCGGGTGGTCGCGGCCCGGGCCGAGCAGGGGGAGGCCTTTCTGCGCCAGCAACTGGCCATGGATCCCGGGGCCTCGCAGGTGGGTGAATTTTCATTGACCGACCGCCGCTTTTCCAAGATCACCGCCTTCATGGCCAACACGCTCTATGATGAAAATTTCGGCGGGCCCCAGGGCAACTGCCACATTGCCTTGGGCTCGTCCTATAGCGATACCTTCCGGGGCAAACCCGACGCGCTGACCGCCGAACGGAAAAAGACGCTGGGGTTCAACCGCTCGGCCCTGCACTGGGACCTGGTCAACACCGAGGCCAAACGGGTCACCGCGCGCTTGCAAGGCGGACGCACCATCACGCTCTACGAAAAGGGCCAGTTTTGCTTTTAGCCGGAAGCCTTCAGGGGCCGTGGGCCGTCCGCTTGCGGCAAACCCGCATCGCAAACGTCTCGCCTAGACCTTGTACTTACCGAAATCTTCAGGGGAAAGCTGCTCGAGATATTCCTTCCACTTGCGGCCTTCTTCGCTGTCGTCCAAGGCTTCCCCGTCGGCCTCGACGGGGCGGGCCTTGGCGATCACCTCGTCACTGATAAAAATCGGCGCTTCGAACCGCAGGGCAATGCCCAGGGCGTCGCTGGGGCGGGCATCCATGCTGAACTGTTCGTCCCGCGACAAGAAATTGATCCGGGCATAATAGGTGTTGTCCTTCAAATCGCAGACTTCGATGCTGCTGACGGAAATCCCCTGGGTTTCGGCAAAATTTTTAAACAGGTCATGGGTCATGGGGCGGTCGAATTGCACCTTCTGAAGCGCCGAGGCAATCGATGTGGCTTCCAGCAGCCCGATCCATATCGGTATGGCCTGATCCCCCTCCTCGGTTTTGAGAATGACGATGGGTGTGTTGGTCCCCGGATCCATGGTCAATCCGGCAATGACGGCTTTAAGCAGCATGGTATTGTTTCCCTTCTAGACATCGCTTGGTCGGTTTCCCCGGCAGGAGACGGCCCAACAGAGAATGGGAAAACGCGTTTTCAATAACCACCTCCACCAGCGCTCCGGCCTTCAGGCCGTTGGCCTCCGGTCCTTTGGGGGGGGCGGTGAAATTGACGATCTTGTTGCCCGGCGTACGTCCGCTCCACTGGGTGCCGACATCGGCCGGGCCGGCCAGACCGGGACGGGAGCTGCCACCCTCCACCAGGATCTCCTGGGTGCAGCCCACCAGGGCCTGATGCTTTTCCAGGGTAACGCCCTCCTGGGCGGCCAAAAGCGCCTGCAGGCGGTCCTTTTTTTCCTGCGTGCCGACTTTGTTCCCGAAGCGGGAGGCCGGCGCAATGGCGCGATCGGAGTACATGAAGGCAAAGACACTGTCGAAGCGCACCGCCGCCAGCAAGGCAAGGGTCTCCTCGAAATCCGCCTGCGACTCGCCGGGAAATCCGACGATAAAGTCGGAGGTGACCGCAATATCCGGCCGCACGCGGCGCAATTGGGCGATGCGGTCGAGATAGACCTGGCGCGTGTAGTTGCGGTTCATGCGTTTGAGAACCCGGTCGGAGCCGGACTGCACGGGCAGGTGAATGTGGGGGCAAAGCTTGGGCAGGCGCCCGAAGGCTTCCATGAGCTCCTGCGAGAGATCCTTGGGATGGGAGGTCGTAAACCGGATGCGCTCGAGGCCTTCCAGTGCGTCGATGCGCGCGAGGAGTTCCGCGAAGGACGGCAGCCCCTCTTTGCAGCCGTAGCTGTTGACGTTCTGGCCCAGGAGGGTTACTTCCCGCACCCCGTCGCGCACCAGCGCTTCGATTTCCGCCAGGATGCGTTCGGGACGGCGGCTCGTTTCCGATCCGCGCACGTAAGGCACCACACAATAGGTGCAGTAATTGTCGCAGCCCTGCATAATCGTGACAAAGCCGGAAACCTCGCCGTGGGCAAACCCTTCGCCCGTCATGTCGACGGCGTCGATGTCCTCGCATTCACCCACGTCCACCACCCGGCGTTCATGGCTCCCGACGGCCGCCAGCAGACCGGGCAGTCGGGCGATGGCGTGGGTGCCGAACACCAGATCGACGATGGGCATCCGGGAGAGGATGGCCTCGCCCTGCTGCTGGGCCACGCAGCCCCCCACCGCGATCAGCACTTCGGGACGCCGCTGCTTGATCCGCGCCAGGCGCCCGATAAAACTGAAGGCCTTCTGTTCGGCCTTGGCGCGGATGGCGCAGGTGTTGACGATGATCAGATCCGCCTCCTCGAGCAGGCGGGTCGGCCCGTATCCACAGGCGGCCAGCGAACGCACGATCCGGTCGGTGTCGTAGACGTTCATCTGGCAGCCGATGGTATGGATGTAAACATGCCGCATTTTCATTCATCACCTTGGCCCGCGGAAGACGGTGCCGGAAGGGGTTCCAATCGAATGTCGCCACGGGCCACGAGCGCCTCCAGCACTTCCGTAACAAGGCCTTCATAACCGGGGGCCGTCGCAATCCTGACGACCCCCTCGGCGGGATCGACCGTGGTCAGCGTCGCCACCCCTTCGTAAGCTTCCAGGATAAAACGCAAAAGGCTGATGTCGCGCCGGTCGATCCGGTAGAACCGCTGCCGCGAGCGGAGCACCTGCGAGGGCCTGCTGACGTCCGTGCTGTCAAGGGGAGCTTTCGATGGAGATGCGGGGTCCAAATCACGATCCATTCATTTTGAAGTTGCTGAATATAATGATGTGGCCGTGCATTGCAAGCCCAAACCCCGCCACGGCTTTCGGCCCAAGGGTCGCAAGGGTTGCCCCATCCCGGCGAATGGGCTATATCGCGCTGCGATGAAGACGATCTGGGATATCCTCGAACCGGACCCCGCAACGGTTCGGCAACTGGCTTCGGATCTGGCCCTCGACCCTCTGGTGGCCGCCGTGCTGGTCAACCGCCACATCACCACCGCGACGGCCGCCCGCGCCTTTCTCAAACCGAACCTGGCGTCCATCACGCCTCCCGGGATCATCAAGGATATGCCCGCCGCCGCCCGCCGCCTGGTGCACGCCCTGCGCCAGGACGAGAAAATTCTCATCTTCGGCGACTACGACGTGGACGGCGTCACCGCCACCGCCCTGCTGCTGGATTTCCTGCGGCAGGCGGGCGGCCGGGTGGCCCACTACATCCCGCACCGTCGCAAGGAAGGCTATGGACTCAAACCCGACCATATTCTGAGGCGCGTCCTGCCCGGCGACGTCCGTCTGGTGGTCACGGTGGACTGCGGCATCTCCAGCCACGAGGCGGTTCGCGTCGCCGCCGCGGCCGGAATCGACATCATCATCACCGACCACCACCGGCCGTCTTCCAGCCTGCCCGAAGCGCTCGCGGTGATCAACGCCCAGCGGACCGATTGCTGCGCCGGCCTCGATCATCTGGCCGGGGTGGGCATGGCCTTTTATCTTCTGATCGAGCTGCGCCGGCAACTGCGGGCCGACGGGTTCTGGCGCCACCGCCCGGAACCCAACCTGAAAGCCTTCTGCGACCTGGTGACCCTGGGCACCATCGCCGATATGGTGCCGCTGGTGGAAGAAAACCGGGCCTTTATCCGGGCCGGGTTGCCGGCCATGGCCGTCCGGCCGGGCCTCAAAGCCCTGATGGAGATCTGCCGCATCGCGACCGACCGCGTGGAATCCGACGATGTCGCTTTTCGCCTGGCGCCGCGCTTGAATGCCGCCGGCCGCATGGCCCATGCCAACCTGGCCCTGCGCCTGCTCATAACCCGCGATCCGGGGCGGGCCCGGCGCATCGCCCGTACCCTGGACCGTTTGAATACCCGCCGGCAGCTGACCGAAAACACCATCCTCGATCAAATCCGGACGTGCATCGCGGACCGACCGCAACTGCTCGAGCGACGCGCTCTGGTCATGGCCCGCAGCGAATGGCACGAAGGGGTCCTGGGGATTGTGGCCGCGCGCATGGCGCGCGCCTACTGCCGCCCGGTGGTTTTGCTGTGCCGCAACGGCCGCGTGGCGCGCGGTTCGGCACGCAGCCTGCCCGGTATCGATCTTTTCCGGGGGCTGACCGCCTGCCGGGATCATCTGACGCATTTCGGCGGACACGCCATGGCGGCCGGTCTCACCCTGCCCGTCGATCAGCTCCCGGCCTTCGAAGAGCACTTGGAGGCTTACCTTACGCAACAGACGCTGGCCGAGGATTACCGCCCCCGTCTTGTCCTGGATGCGGAGATCGAGGTCAACCGGATCCGGCCCCCGCTCCTCGATCAACTCGAAGCCCTGCAGCCTTTCGGGCAAGCCCTTGCGGAACCGCTCTTCCTCCTGCGAAAGGTCACGGTGAACACGCACCGGCTGGTGGGCGGCCATCACCGCCAGATGGTCCTCTCCACCGCGGGACCGGGCGCCGCGCCCCGTGTTCAGGCCATTCAGTTCAACATCGACCCGGAGCAACCTCCCCCAGGGAGTTTCGACCGTCTGGCCTGCCATCTGCGCTGGAACCGTTGGAACGACTCCCGGCGCCCGCAACTGGTGGTCGTGGCCACCGATCCGGAAACGATCCCGCACCGCTAGCTGTCCCAACCGTCTGGCCATTGTGTGAAAGCCGAATTTTTTCTTGCAAATTCAGAAAGCTGTCTCTATGATGCGGGCAATTCAACCGTCGCCTTGCGGCGTATTCCAGAGGTAGAGGAAAAACCATGGCAAAAGTCTTCCGGCCCAGCACGCGAGAATCCAGCATCCTCTCGAAAATTGAATCGTCCAAAGAATATGCCCGGCGTCGCTCCTTGAATGCCATCCAAGACAGCATCGACGCCCTGGCCAACGCCATCACCATGAAGCTTGTCGAAAACAAGCTGGTGGAGACCACCAGCAAAAACGGTTTGGAAAAGCAGATCCACGACTGCCTGGATCGCCTCAGTCGGGCCGAGGATTTCGATGTGGATTATCTCATCGCACCCTACCGCAACCTCGTGAACCAACCCCATGTGGTCAGCCTGTACGTTACCGCCTTCGTCCTCGAAAAAGTCATCGATCATAAAGATACGGTGGATATCTACGGATCCGACGAAGAGATCTATCAGTGCATCCATCGGCAGGTGCAAAAACATCTCCATTAACAAGTGTCCGTCCAGCAATGGTAGATTTTGGTTCAGGCCAAGGCCGCAGCGATTTGGAAACCGCAGGCGTAGCCGGGCTACGGCGAGGATTTCCAAAGAGTGAGAACGCCGGCTTGTCCGCCAAAGGTCAATTTGATCACCGGCGGCGGACCGGGGCCGAAAGATGCCATTGATGGATGGGCACTGAAGGATGGCCGCCCGCTTCCACCCCCGCCTTGTCAACGGACCCTTCGGCGACCCCGGCCTCTATGTCGCGCTGGCACACGAAAAGCGCGCCCTGCTCTTCGATCTCGGGGATCTGAGCGCCCTGGCCCCGCGGGACCTCCTCAAGGTAAGCCACTGTTTTGTGTCCCACACCCACATGGATCACTTCATCGGCTTCGACCATCTGCTGCGGTTGTGCCTGGGCCGCGACAAACACTTGCACCTCTATGGCCCCCGGGGGTTTCTGACGCATCTGGAAGGCAAATTGCAGGCCTACAGTTGGAACCTCGTCGACGCCTACCGCTATCCCCTTGAATTGACCGCCTCGGAAATCCACGGCCGACACCTGCGTACCCGCCGTTATGCCTGCCGGGACAAGTTTCGCCCCCAATCGCGAGGCGATGAGCGGCAATCTTTCGACGGCCTGCTAATAGACGAGCCCTCCCTTACCGTCCGGGCCCGAATCCTGGACCACGGCATCCCCTGCCTTGGGTTCCGGCTGGCGGAACCGGTCCACATCCATATCGACAAAGCGGCACTGGATCGGTTGTCCCTGGCCACCGGCCCCTGGCTCGGGCGCTTCAAGCAGGTCCTGTACGCCAATCCGGATCCGGACGCGGTCGTTGCCGCTCCGCTGCTCGGCCGGTCCCCCGGGGAACGCCGATTTCGGATCGGGACCCTGGCCCGTCTGATCACACGCTCCTCACCCGGCCAGTCCATCGGCTACATTACCGATGCGGCCGGCCATACCCGAAATCAGGCGGCGATCATCGATCTGGTAAAGGGGGTGGATCATCTGTTTATCGAAAGTGCCTTTTTGAGCCGGGATCACCATCTGGCAGCCGCCAAATACCATCTGACGGCCGGGCAGGCCGGCCGCATCGCGGCCCGCGCCGGGGTCAAACGCTACAGCTTGTTTCACCTTTCGCCGCGCTACGGCGATGACGCTGCGATCCGGGCGGATGCCGCGCAAGCCTTCCGCGAGGCCAACCGTCAAGACCCTCCCAACACCCCCTAAACAAATTTTGAAGCCTGCCTAACCACCTTTTTTTCTTTACACTATAGAACTTTAGCATATAATCGAAAAAAATCGTCGCCAAGAGATGTTGCGCCCTTCGACACCATCTACATGAATTGGAGATACATTCCCGTGAACAAGGCCGAGCTGTCTTCCACCGAGAAACTTCTGGAACAAATCCGGGGAAGATCGTCTTCAAGTGACGCTCCAACGCTCACGGACACGGCAACCGAAGCCTCCGCAGCGGGGCTGAAGGAACGCTTCCGGTCGGCCTTGCGTCTTCAAAGATCCTTTACGGTCGGTGTGGATATCGGGTACAGCGATGTCCATCTGGTCAAAACCACCTTGTCGGGAATGGACCGCCACCAGATTGTCGATTATCGTCGTGTTCCCTTCGATCCGGGCCTGGACCCGCAGCATCTGCTTTTTCCCCAGTTTCTGCGCAACACCCTGAACCGTTTCATTGGAACCACCGACCCGGTCAGCATCTGGGCGGCGATTTCCTCGGCCCGTCTCGATGTACGCCTGCTGCGCATTCCCAAGGTGGCCCACCGTCAGATTCCCAATGCCGTTCTCTGGGCCTACAAAAAAAAGACGCCTTTCAAAGACCAGGAACGGCTCTTCGATTTCGAGGTGCTCGGGGAAGCCTCCGGGGGCGACAGTCCCCAGATCGAGGTCCTGGCCTACACCATGCCGCGGGAAGACATCGATGCCGTCAAATCCTCTTTTTTGCGGGCCGGTTATCCCCTGGACGGTGTCAGCACCTACCCCTTCCTGCTGCAGAACCTGCTGCGAACCCGTTGGAGGATCCTCGGCCAGGGCCATCTCTGCGCCCTTTACATCGGTCGCAACTGGTCCCGTATCGATATCTTCAAAGACGGCAATCTGATGCTTTCACGGGGCATTCGGGCCGGCATGAGCAGCATGCTCGAAGCCATCAAGGGCGATCCGCGCATGGCGCCGCAGACCGCACCGACGCCTTCCCCGGAAATCGATTTTCATCCTTCCTCCCCCCCCGCGGAAACGGACCGCGAGGATGCCGCCCATCGTCCGCTGGCCCTGCTGGCCGCTCTGGCACCCGGCCTTGGTCCGTCCATCGGACACGAGGCCGCCGGCGATGCGCCGGCGGCGGCATGCGATCCCGAGGATGTCTTCGAGATGGTCAAGCCGGCCATCGACCGGCTGGTTCGGCAGGTCGAGCGCACCATCGGCCATTTCACCATCAATTTCGGGGACCGCGACATCGACCGCCTCTGCCTCTCCGGCTTGATTTGCGAGAGCAGCCGGGTGCGTTCCTACATCGCCGAGCAGCTCGGGATCGCGCTGGCGGACCTGAACCCTTTTGAAAACGAACCCCGGGTTCAAGCCCCCGAAGCGCCGCAGGCTCGGCTGGCCTATATTCCCGCGCTGGGCTTGGCCTCCCCGGTTGAAGGCCGGACACCCAATTTTTTGCAAAGCTATCACGACCGGACCCGACGCGAGTCGCGCCAGCGCTCCAACTTTTTCGTCTTCGCCCTGTTCCTGCTGACGATGCTGGGCTTCCTGGGGTACAACAGTTGGCAGAAGCATGACCTGCAATCCCGTTACCGCCGGATGACCCAGCTGGAAGAGGAGCTCACCGCTTCCGCGCCATTGCTCAATCCCGAAACGGTGCTGGTCCTGGCGGCCAAAGCCAAGGAAGCGACCACCCGGTTGAACCACTACAGCGAACGCTATACGGCTATGGCCGTGATCGCCGAGCTTTCCCGCAAGACACCCGATGACATCTTCATGACCCGTATGGCGATCCGCCTGCCGCGGGACACGGCGACGACGGAGGCCGAGCCCCGGCGGCTGCTGGCGCTGGACGGCATCGTCCGCGGGGACCGGCTCAACCTGGAACCCGCCCTGGCGGCCTTTATGGTGCAGATGAAAACCTCGCCGTTGTTGGCCGAACCCAAAATCATCGCGAAGTCCTTCGAGATGCTCGACGGCCGGGAAGTCCTGCGTTTCACGGCCGAGCTGGAGATTCCGACATCATGAAAATCGGGCGCAAATCCTTTCTGGCGCTGTTCCCCGAGCGCCGCCTGTTTTTCGTGGTGGTGTGCCTCAGCGGCATCCTGGGATTTTATCTGCTGAGCATCCTGCCACACCAGCAAGCCGCCGATCGGCTGGAGGAACAGATTGTCGATCTCAACCGCCGGCTGGACGAACAAAGATTGCTGGCACCGATTTACAAGCGTTTTACGGAAATGGTGGCGGAAACCCGCCCGGCCCTGCTGGGGGAACTTCCCTTTCCCTCTCCGGAGCAGCTCACGTCCGAACAGCTCGCTGGACTCGAAGCCCTTCTGCACCAACTCGCCGCGCAATGCCAGCTCGACATCCGTCATATCGGGGCGGATCTGAATTCGATGATCAATGAAACGTCGGCGCTGAACCTCTCCCTTGAAATCCAGGGCGCTTTCGGTCACCTCCGGGATTTCATGCTCAAACTGGCCGAATTGCCGTTTCTGGAGCATATCGGACGCATCGAAGTCCGTCGCGCGGAGGGCGTCCGGGGGCTTCAGATGGAGTTGGACCTATGGGTGGCAAGACAGTGATGAGCCTGCGTGAAAAAATTCTGGTGGGGTTGATGATCGTCGCCGTGGCAATCGGCGCCTTGAGCCTGATGGGCGACCGGTCGGGGCCGCGCCCGGCCGGGGATTCCGGAAACGCACCGCAGCCGTTGACCCAGATGCTGACCAAACTGACGGCCCGGTTCGAGAAGGGCACCTCGCTTGAAAACAGCCGCTATACCCTCGCCATGGCCCAGTCGCCCTGGGAGGGAACCCTTTTTCTCGAGGACGAGGGCATGCTGGCGGCCGCCGGTCGGACACCGGGTGCCGCGGAAACCCTGCCCGCCAATCTGTCGCTGATCTACTCGGGGTATGTCGAAACGCCCCGGCACCGCGTGGCGATCATCAACGGCATCGAATACGTGGTGGGCGACCGGCTGGACCAAAGCAGTTACACGCTTCGACAAATTACGCCCCAGCAGGTACTGATCGACACCCCCCAGCAGCAGATGCTGGCCCTTCCGCTGGTGGAAGGCTGGGAAGCGCAGACCCCTTAATGGACTACAGCGAGCCTATGCGATGAAACACACCGACGTTTTCAGCCCCCGGACGGCCGTTATCCTGGTCACGCTGTTGGTGATGACCGGGTGTGCGGGCAAGGACGTGCCCACGGAAAGCGACACGGTTTTCAAGGAATGGAAAACCAGAGCGGAGAAGGCCCAGGGCCATTCCCCATCGCCCGTCGAACGCCGTTTGTCGAAGCCGACCCCCTTGCCCGGCAGCACGGAGCCGGCCGCCGGGCCGACCGGTGCGGTCGCAGACGATCGCCGCCTGCCCCGACAGAAGATCTCGCTGACCATGCACGGGGCCGAAATCGCCGCCGTGCTGCGGGCCCTGGCCCGCGCGGTGGACCAGAACATCATGATCAACGACAGCGTTCGGGGCCGGGTCGACGTGAGCCTCAAGGCGGTTTCCTGGGATCAGGCCTTTCGCGGCATCCTGAAGACCTACGGCCTGGTCTACCTCTGGGAGGGCGACATCATCCGCGTCGTCACGGTGGAAGATAAAAACCGCGAGCTCCAACAGCTGGAGACCGACCAGCGCATCAAGGCCAAGGAGCGGGAGCTGCAGCTGGCCCAGCCCCTCATCACGCAGATCGTCGAAATCGAATACGCCGAAGCGGAGGGTCTGCGCGAAAACCTGGAGCAATTCCTGACGCGCCGGGAAGAAGACCAGCTGCTGGGGTCGGTCATGGTGGACCGGCATACCAACGCGCTGATCATCCAGGCCGTGCGCTCCGATCTGGAGCGCATGCTGCCATTGATCGAGGCCCTGGACCGCCCGACGCCCCAGATTCTGATCGAGGCCCACATCGTCGAAGCCACCAAGGATGCGGCCCGCAGCCTCGGGGTCCAGTGGGGCGGGCTCTACAACACCGGGATCAACAGCAAGCAGGGCTGGGTCACCCCGGGCAGCATCGCCAACCCGGCCGGCAGCGGTGTGACGCCCGGCAGCGGTGAATCCGTCAACCCGACCTCCGGCACGGCGGGCAATTTCCCGGCCGATCTGACCGCGTCGGACGCGGCCGGCAACCTCTTGGGCCTCAACCTGGGCTTCATCCTGGAAAGCGCCTCCGGCAACATCCTCGCGATTCAGCTCCAGGCCCTGGAGAACGAAGGCCAGCTCAATATCCTCTCGAGCCCCAACATCACCACCTCGGACAACCAGCAGGCCTTCATCGAAAGCGGCCGTGACGTGCCCTTCCAGACCGTGGAGGACGACGATGTCCAGATCGAATACCGCAAAGCCGTCCTGCGGCTTGAAGTGACCCCCCACGTGATCGACGCACAAACCCTCAAAATGAACATCTTCGTCACCAAGGACGACGTCGACTTCTCCAATGCCGTGGGCAACAACCCTCTCATCATCACCAAGCGCGCGCGCACCGACGTCATTCTCTTCGACGGTCAGACCACCGTCATCGGCGGCCTGAGCCGCGAACTGACCTCGGACGGCGCACACGGCGTGCCCTGGCTGAAGGATATTCCCGGACTGGGCTATCTCTTCAAGGGCACCGACAAAAACAAGGAAATGGAGGATCTGCTGATTTTCGTGACCCCCCATATCCTCGCCGAGCAGACCCGGGCCATCTCGTCGGTCCGTGAGCGGGGAACGCCTGCCGCCGACGGCCAGGCCGCATCCCCTGCGCAGCCGGCGGAAGACGCTCCGGCCGCGCAAACGGATCAGCCCTGATGGAATACTACAGCCTGCTCAATCTGGATCGCGAACCGTTTTCCAATTCCCCCGATCCGGACTTTTTCTATCCCTCGCGCCAACACCGGGGTTGTCTGCAGCAGGTGGAGCTGGCCATCCGCCTGCGCCGCGGCCTCAACGTGATCATCGGCGATGTGGGAACGGGCAAAACCACGCTCTGCCGCGATCTTGTGCGGCGTTTCGCCGACGACGAGGCCCTGGACGCGCACCTCATGCTCGATCCCGGCGCCACCTCGCAAAACGCCTTCCTGGCCGCGGTGCTGGAACTGCTCAGCGGCACCCGCCCCCCGGCCGACGGGAGCGAAGACCGCTGCAAGGAAGCAATCAAGCAACACCTATTCGCGAGGGCGGTGGAACAGCAGCGCACGGTGGTCCTGATCATCGACGAAGGCCAGAAACTGACCGCGCCCTGCCTGGAGCTGCTGCGCGAATTTTTAAACTATGAGACCAATGCGCACAAGCTGCTGCAGATCGTGATTTTCGCCCAGAAGGAATTCGAGCATACCCTGCGCACGCATGCCAATGTCGCCGACCGCGTCAACCTGCGACTCGAATTGACCCCCCTGGGATTCCGGGACACACTGGCGCTCATCGCCCACCGGATCCGTCTGGCCGGCGGCGGGTCCGCGGCCGGTCTGTTTTCGCTGCCGGCCCTGATGGCCATCTTCGTGGCCACCCGGGGCTATCCCCGCCGCATCATCCATCTTTGCCACCGCATTCTGCTGGCCCTCATCATCCAAAACCGGAAACGGGCCGGCTGGCGGCTGGTGCGCGCCAGCGCGCAGCGGACGATCCTCCCTGACCGGCGCCGGCGGCGCTGGGTGGCGGCCGCCGGGCTGCTGGTTCTGACGGCGGTGCTTGCGCCGGCGTTGCGGGGGGGGCTTCCAATGCTCTTTCGCTCCGCGCCGACGCCGGCGGCACCGCATGCGTCGCCGGCCGAACCGTTCCGCGCGGCGCAGGAGCCCGCGGGGGGCTTTCCGTCGGCCGGGAATCCCACCGGCCCTGCGCCGGATCCGCCGGTTGCAAACCACCATGCGGGCAGCGGAAGCATCCTCGCCAGCGAAGCTCCCGGCTGGGAGCGCGCCGGCCACCCCGTTAACGGGGCACCGACATCGTTTCCGGCCCGCCTGGGCCGCGTATCCATTGCCCCCGGCGAAACCCTGGGCCAGTTGATCGAGACGATTTATGGCCGCTTCACCCCGGACGCGCTGAAGGCCGTCGCCGCAGCCAACCCGCATATCACCGACCCCGATGCGCTCAGCGTTGGAGACGTCGTCCATTTCCCGGCCCTCCCCGCGGCGGTGCAGCCCCTGCCGGTGCGGGTCTGGTGGGCCCGGCTGTCCGAACAGGACCGCCTGGCGGATGCGGTTCGGGCGCTGAAGCACCTCCGCCAAGACGGCGTCTCCGCCAGGCTGCTATCGTACTGGAACGGCGACCAGGGCCTGGTGTTCGCCCTGGTTCTGGCGGAGTGCTTTTTCGATCGGGGGGCGGCGACCGGGGCGCTGCAGAGCTGCCCGGCCGCCGCCGGAGCCCGGAGCGCGGTCTGCAGCCTCTACCGCGAGGACACGGTCTATTTCAGCGATCCCTTCCGGGCGGGCGGGAATCGCAGCAGCAACTCTTCCTGACGGAGGCGGATGACCCGTGCGTGATAAGAAAAAACTCGGCCGCATGCTGGTGGAAGCGGGTCTCATGACGGAATACCAGCTCAACCAGGCTGTCCTCAATCAGCGCAAGAGCCGGTTGCGGCTTGGACAGTATCTGATCCGCGAGGGGGTCGTCAGCGAATCCCAGATCGTCGATTTGATCTCCCGTCAGTTGCGCATCCAAAAATACGACGCCGCGCGCTTTCCCATCGATGTCACCCTCTCCGGGCTGCTTTCGGCCGAGGCCGCCCACAAGTTTCAAACGGTTCCCATTTGCCGCGACAACCGCCTGCTCACCGTGGCCATGACCGATCCCCTGGATATCGAGGCCCTCGACAGCATCGAGAACAGCACCGGGATGGAAGCGGAAGCCATCATCTGCACCGAGCAGGAGCTCAATCAGATCATGAGCAGCCTCTACGGGACCTACACCGGCATCGGTGATGTTCTGGAAGATATGGAGGAGATGCAATATGATACCGAAGCTTCGGGGGAATCGGCCGTTTCCATGGAGGATGTGGAGGTCAGCTCCCTGCAGGACATGGCCGAGGAAGCCCCGGTGGTGCGCCTGGTCAATTCGATTCTCTCCCAGGCCGTGCGCGAGGGGGCCAGCGACGTCCACATCAGCCCCGAACGGGATTTCGTGCAAGTCCGCTTCCGTGTGGACGGCAAGCTGCACAACGTTCCGGCCCCGCCCAAGTCGATGCTGCTGCACATCATCTCGCGCCTTAAAATCCTGGCCAACATGGACATCGCCACCTCCCGGATTCCCCAGGACGGCCGTTTCACGATCAAGCTCAACAACAAGGAAATCAACATCCGCGCCTCCACCATTCCCACCATCTACGGCGAAAACCTGGTCCTGCGCCTGCTCGACACCAGCGCCGGCATCCATACCCTGGAGACCCTGGGCATGGCGGATGTGGACCGCCGCAAAATCGAAGCGGTCATGTTCAAGCCCTACGGCATGATTTTGAGCACCGGCCCCACGGGCAGCGGCAAGAGCACGAGCCTCTATTCCATTCTCAAGAAAATCAACCAGCCGGATATCAACATCCTGACCGTGGAAGACCCGGTGGAGTACCGCATCGAGAAAATCCGCCAGGTCCAGCTCAACCGCAAGGCCGGCATGACCTTTGCCAGCGGGCTGCGCTCCATCCTGCGCCAGGATCCCGACGTGATCATGGTTGGGGAAATCCGCGACCGGGAGACCGCCAATATCGCGGTCCAGGCGGCCCTGACGGGCCACCGGGTGTTGAGCACGGTCCACACCAACGATGCCGCCGGGGCCATCACCCGTTTCGTGGACATGGGCATCGAGCCGTTTCTGGTGGCCTCGGTGATACTGGTCTCCTTTGCCCAGCGCCTGGTCCGGCGCGTCTGCCCCAACTGCAGCGAACCCTACCGTCCCTCGGCGGAGGCCCTCTCTTTCTGGGGCCTGACCCCGCCCGAAGACGCGCGTTTCCTGCGCGGACGCGGCTGCTTCCATTGCCAGGACACGGGCTACCGGGGGCGCATCGGCATCTATGAAATCCTTTTGATCGACGATGCCATCCGGGACATGATCGTCAAAAACCGCGCCTCCCATGCAATCACCCGCGCGGCCCACGAGGCGGGCCACCTCAGGCTGCTCAGGGAGGATGCCTTCGAAAAGGTGGTGCGCGGGATCACCTCCATGGAAGAGGCGGCCTCGGCCGTGATGGTTTAGGATACCGTATGCCGACCTACGCCTATCAAGCCATCAACGAGAAGGGCGAAACCCTCAAGGGCGTCGTGGAGGCCGAGTCGCCCGATGCCGCCACGGAGTTGCTCAGCGGCCGCGGCCTGCTGCCCGCCCGCGTCCAGGAGCGCGGCCGCGGGCGCACCCGGCGCGCACCGGCCTCCGCGGCCCCCCGCTGGTTCAACCGCATTC
>CAYMQN010000015.1:0-9632 GCA_964392545.1 uncultured Desulfobacteraceae bacterium | reverse complement strand
CCACGGCCGATGTGATCCTGTTCACCAAGCAGTTCAGCACCCTTTTCCGGGCCGGGGTGCCCATGATGTCCCTGTTGGACATCCTCGCCGCCCAGACGGAAAACCTCCGTCTGCAAAAGGTGCTCGTCGCCATGCGCCAGTCCATCCAGGAGGGGGCTCGGCTCTACGAGGCGTTCCGGCAGCATCCTCGGGTTTTTTCACCCCTTTACTGTGCCATGATTCATGCCGGCGAGGTCAGCGGGTCACTGCCCAAGGTCATGGAGCGTTTGAAATATATCCTCGAGCATGAACAGAAGGTGCGCGCCGACATCCGTTCGGCCATGTTTTATCCGATCTTCGTGCTCGGTCTGCTGGTGGTGGCGTTTTTCATCCTGCTGGCCTTCGTGCTGCCCAAGTTCGTAACGATTCTGTCCCGCAGCGGCATCGCCCTGCCGCTGCCGACCCAGATCGCCATGGGGCTTTATTCGTTTCTGACCCGTTACGGCGCCATCCTCGGGATCGCTCTGCTGGGCGGTGTGCTGGCCCTGGTCCTGTTCCTGCGGACCGACCGCGGCCGCTTTGTCCGCGATTATATGCTCATCCAGACGCCGGTCATCGGTCCCGTGGTGGTCAAAGCGGCCATGTCGCGTTTTTCAGCGATTTTCAGCATCCTTCAATCCAGCGGCATCGCCATTTTGGAAGCCATGACGATCCTCTCGGAAACCATCGGCAACGCGGCCATCTCCCGGGAGTTCAACCGTATCCGGGAAATGCTCGAGGAAGGGCGCGGCATCGCCGCCCCCCTGAGAAACGCCCGCTATTTCACCCCCATGGTGGTCCACATGGTGGCCGTGGGCGAGGAGTCCGGCAATCTGGAGGAAATGATGGAGGAAGTCGCCGCCCACTACGATGAAGAGCTGACCTATGCCATCCAGAAAATGACCAATGCCGTGGGTCCGCTGCTGATCATCTCCCTGGCGGTCATGGTGGGCTTCTTTGCCGTGGCCATTTTTCTGCCCATTGCGGACCTGACCAAAATGTACCACTAAAAGAAACCGACGGCTAATCTCGTGGCTATCAAGGATTTTCGCTATCATATCAGTTTGTACGTCATCGTGCCGGTTATTTTTGCCGGTATCGCCTTTCTGTCGGCCCTGCTCACCTTCCTGGTGGCCCAGCACTACCATCGCCTTGGCCAGGACGGCAGCCTGCAGGTGCATTTGTGGGCCCTGCTCTTCGCCCTGGGCAGCTTTTTCTGCGGCCTCGTGGTCACCCGGCTGCTCCTTTTACCCGTCAAACGCTTCATGCAGCGGGCCCACGACATCCCGGTCATCGCCCGGCCGGAGGACGAACAGTACCTTCGCAAAAAAATTGATGAAATCAAGCACTTCGAAACGGTTTTCGAACGGGTCGAGGATGTCCTGAGCAAATTGGACGCCCGGCAGATGTTTCCCGAAATCATCGGCGACAGCCGGGTCATGCGGGGGCTCCTGCGGCGGGTGCAGATGGTGGCGCCCACGGATTCCACCGTCCTCATCCTGGGGGAAAGCGGCACCGGCAAGGAGCTGGTGGCCTCCAGCATCCACCGCAACAGCCGCCGCAAGGAGCATCCCTTCATCAAGCTCAATTGCGTGGCCATCCCCCCCGATCTGCTGGAAAGCGAGCTCTTCGGCCATGAAAAAGGGGCCTTTACCGGCGCTACGGCCCGCAAGCCCGGCAAATTCGAGCTGGCCAACGGCGGCACGATTTTTCTGGATGAAATCGGTGACATGCCCCTGGGGCTGCAGGCCAAGATCCTGCGCGTGATCCAGGAAAAGGAATTCGACCGGGTGGGGGGCACGCGCACCATTCAGGTGGACGTGCGCATCATCTGCGCCACCAACAAGGACCTGTCCCGAATGGTGGCCGAGGGGACCTTCCGGGAGGATCTCTACTACCGGATCAATGTCTTTGCCCTGCAGCTGCCCGCGCTGCGCGACCGCAGGGAGGACATCCCGCTCCTGGTGGACGACTTTCTGTCCCGCACGGCCCCGGACGTGCAGGTCGCCTCGGCGGCGCTCCAGATGATGATCGGCTACGCCTGGCCGGGCAATGTCCGCGAACTCCAGAACACGGTGGAACGGGCGGCCGTCTTGAGCCAGGGCGGGGACATCACGGTGGCCCATCTGCCGGAGGCCATCACCCGCAGCTTCAACCCGAATAGCTTTGTACCGGCGACCGACACCAACGACGGTGATGGCGATCTTTCCCTCGACGACAAACTCAAGGCCATCGAAAAAGGCATGATCATTGAAGCCCTCAAAGAATGCCAGGGGGTTCAGGTAAGGGCGGCGGAAGGCCTGGGCATCAATCAGCGCAGCCTCTGGCACCGCATCAAAAAGTATAAGATCGACGTGACGGCCTTCAAAACCACCAAATCATGAGGCTTCGACCTACAATGTTTGCAGGTTGGGCAGCCATGGACATATCTTCAGGCGTTCGAAGGGCTTCGTTTTTTCAAGTTTTTGCGCTTCAAGCGACGGAGTTTGGCAATATCGGCGTTTAACCGCCGGTTGCGGTATGTTTTTTGCTGTGGTATACCCCACGACCCATTGCGCACCAAGCGCATCGGGACTCAGGGGTATGAGGATGAAAGGTGTGCAGATCCCTGCACCCAACCCCGGGAAGAATCACACGGAGGCCATGACCATGCAACGGCAATCACCCTTGTCGAACCAATCCGGTTTTACACTCATCGAAATCATTGCGGTGCTCATCATCCTGGGCATCCTGGCCGCGGTGGCAGTGCCCCGCTACATCGATCTGACCACCAACGCCCAGCAGCGGGCCTTGGATGCCGGCATTGCCGAGCTGAACGGCCGGGAGACCTTGAAATGGGCCGATGTAAAACTCTCCAACACCGGTTACACAACCGATGAGGATTTATTCGATTCGGACATTTATGATTTGGGGGCCCCTTATTCATGGAGTGCCGACGGCAGCCTCACTGCTGCGCCTAACCAAGGTCAAGATGGAGGCATGCTCTATTATGACGGGGGCGCTAGCGCCGATTTGACGCGCACGCATTCGACCTCCGAGTCACCGGGTCGGTGGCAACGTTAGTATATATCGGCAGCTATCATTCTCGGCTGATGGAGAACAATCATGTCGCGGAAGCTGATTCACCGGCATTCTAATGAGGTCTTATTCTGCTTGGAAACGGCTATCCAATCCCATTGAAATCCTCCGGCTCCTTAAAAAATCCGTTGGCAGGCGCAGGAGGCTTTACGCTGATCGAAATCATCGCCGTACTCGTCATTCTGGGCGTGCTTGCCGGCGTCACGGTACCGCGGTTTATCGACGTTGCCGCCAGCGCCGACCTGCGCGCTCTCGATGTCGGCATCGCCGAATTGAACCAGCGGGAAAGCCTGGTCTGGGCCAATATCAAATTGTCCGACCACGGCTGGACCAGCGACGATCAAACGTTTCGCCAAATGGATCTTGGACTGGGCACCGGCTACCAATGGTCTAGCGGCCCTGAGGCGTCCGGAGGAACGCTTCGCTTCGGCTCGGCCTCCGCCGAATTGACGCGGACCTCCTCCACAGCGCTTTCCGCCGCACGCTGGTCCCCCTGATCATCCCGTCCGTTCCGCCGATCCGCTCTCCCTCCTGCGAAGCATCCGTTCTAAATGACCCTTCTCCTTCCCGCCTAGCTGGAAATATAGGGATATCGATGGTAAAGTTGTATTTCAATGACAAACGCAGAAGCGATAAAGGTAAATCGGATGCGAAGGGCAGGGGGGACTTCCAGGGCGCATTCCCTGGGTGGCTGCGGCGGTTTCACCCTGATCGAGGTCCTGGCGGTGCTGCTGATCATGGCGGTGGTCATGACCGCCATCCTCACGCGCACGCCGCCTGTGGACCGGGATGCCTTTGCCGAGGCGGCGATCCTGCGCGCGCACCTGCGCTTCGCCCAGTCCCTGGCCATGAGCCATACCACCGAGCGTTGGAGCGTTTCCTTCACCCCCAATTCCTACACTCTTTTCGAAAACGGACTGCCCTCCGCCGTCCGGCTGCCCAACGAGGGTTCCTCCACCCACAACCTGCCCGATGGGGTGGCCGTCACGGCCGGTATCGGCGAAGTCCACTTCGACCAATGGGGCAGTCCCGGACCGGATACCCTTGCGATCAGCGTCAACACCGAGACCGTAACGGTCACGGGGCTCACGGGGTTCATCCCATGAAGGGCTTGCCCAACGCCTCCGCGGCAGGCTTCACCCTGGTGGAGGTCATCATCACCCTGCTGGTGGCGGTTATTTTAGGGGGCATCATGGTGCAGTATCTGGGCAGCGCCCTGACCCGCAGCAGCACCCCGGTCAAGCGCCTGGCCGCCGACGCGGCCTTGCAATCCGCGGCCGACAGCATCATCGGCGCCTTCCGCCAGGAAGCCCCGGCCGATAGCGGTGCCTGGAGCGATTTCCAGTCCGGCATCGGGGCGGTGGGCACCGAACAGAACAATGCCTATGGCCGCTACCGGGTTCTGTTCAACGACTACATTCAATTCGACGCCGCCGGCAACGAGATCGCCGACGTCCACGGCACGGCGCCGGAAAATATCCTGAAAGTCGTCATCGCCGGCACCAACGAGGACCCCTTGACGGTGTTGTTGATACGCTGAGTCTTACGTTTGACCAAGGTTTGCCATGACCGACGCTCTATACCGCCACCGCCGCTCGTCAGGGTTTACGCTGATCGAGATGGTCGCCAGTCTGGCGCTGGTGGGCATCCTGGCGGCCATTGCGGGCATCGGGCTGGTGCAGCTCACCGAAGGGTACCTGCTGTCGCGCAGCGGGGCCCAAAGGGCCCAGAAAGCCCAGCTCGCCATGATGCGCATGGTCAAGGAATTCAACACCATCGTCGATGTGCCGGCGGGCAGCAGCCGCTCGATCCGCTTCGACAGTTTCCATGCCGACGAAGCCCTGGACACGACGCGCTCCTTTTCACTGGCCTGGAACGGCACGGCGGGCGACCCCCTGCTGCTGACCTGCCTGGACTGCCCCGGGGGCACGGTAACCGCGCCCCTCGTCGATCAGGTGGTCGCCTTCGGGCTGGCCTACATCTACTACGATGCCGCCGGCAATTTGACCACCGCCGCCAGCCGCACCGCGGCATGGGCCGCGGCCCATGCCAGCCCGACCCGGCAGGCCGGGCTGCGGGTGGATCTGCAGTTGCAGGATCCCGACGCGGATCATTTGGCGACCACCATCTTTCTGGGAAAGCATGACTGAGACAAGACCCATCACGCCGAAGGCATCCAGCCCGTCCCACGTCAGCGGGGGGCGGCCCCCATGCGCATCCCGCTGCCGGAGCGAAGAGGGCGCGCTGCTGATCAGCCTTGTCCTGACCCTCACCGTGATGGCGGCGCTCGGGGCCGCCATGGTGTCCATGACGTCCTCCTCCAGCCAGACCTTCCTGGTGTCCGCCAGCCGGCAGCGGGCCTATTACCTGGCCTATGCCGGCTTGACCTATTACGATGCCCAGCCCGTGAAACCCACCCTGCCCCGGACCTATCGCCTGGCCGGCGGGGAGCGCTTCGTTCTCGATGTGGAAGGGATTCCGGCGCGGCTCACCGCCACCGGCATCGTCGCGGGCCCCTTCGGCGATACCCGCTACAAACTCGTGGCGCGGGGCAGTGGCGGCGCGCCGGAATGGGTGGACACCATGGAGGACACCGGCGACTGGCAGCCCGACGCCCTGACGCCGGGCAGCCTCGACACGGCCCCGGTGGACGACAACCGGGCCCTGCGCACGGTGGGGGAGACCTTCGATCTGACCGGCGCCGGGGGGGCGGTATCGCTGCAAGACGCCATCGACGAGGCCACCGCGATTCAGGAGGATTATGAGACCCGGCGCGACGGCGCCGATCCCTTCAGCCTGGAATGGCGGCGGTACGATTTCTATGTGCGCTACTGGTCCGCCCTGGTGGGCGCCCTGGCGGACGCGCGGGCCGTCCTGGTGGATGCCGGCGTCACCGACGACACCGTTCCCCTGCCCCGCGAATTTTCACAGCCGCGGGTCTTCGGCGTCTTCGACTGGCGCACGGCCGACGCCGGCCGCGCCCTGCCCTTTTTCACCTACTGGAGCAGCGCCGTCTATGACGGGGTGCCCCACGCCCCCAACAGTTTGAGCTACGATATCCAGGTCAAGACAGCGATCCTGCCGCCCGCCGACGACTACCTGAGCGGCCTTTCCTTCCGGCTGGACAACACCCCCGCCAACGGCGGCAACCTGCTGGGAGTGTCCATCGTCCGCGGCCGATGGGGGGCCAACCTGCCGGATCGTCTGGTACCGGAAGACGACGCCGCAACCCCGCATATCATTCTCTGGGCCCAGGAGGATCGCAACGGGGACGGGCTGATCACGTCCCTGTGGGAATACACCGTGCCGCCCGCCGGACCGACCCTGACCCTATGGCCGGAGGAACGCGAGCTGCTGGCCTATGCCGCGCTGCCCCTGGACTACTGCCTGCTGCAGGGCGATCCCCGGCTCTTCCACCCCTGGCTGACGCTGCTGGTGCGGCTGGAGGAGCGCGCCGTGCGGCCGGAGGAAGCCGGCGGGCCCTTCGCGGCCGGGGAACGGGTCAACGCCGTCAAGGTCTTCCTCGCCACACCGGTGCAGTGCAATGGGGGCGGCAGCACGACGGGCGACCCGGCCGACCTGATGCTCGACAACCGGCGGGGGCCCAATCCGCGCCTGGCACCGTTGAGCGTTTTTACCAACTGGCCGGTCTTCGATCGCACCCACTTCAACGCCGTCAACGACAATTTCAGTCTCCTCGGTGGCAATCTGATGCAGATCGACTGGACTTTCGTGAGCAGCTCCCCCTCCCCCGCCCTGGGGTTTCGCATCGCCCGCACCGGCCGCGCGGCGGAATGGGAGGCCGATGCCGTCCTGCTCACCGACGCCTTTACCACCCAGAGCTACAGCACCAGCGTCGACGCCTGGCCCGAGGAGCTGGGCCTGCACGCCATGGGCCTGTTCGCAACGGATGCCGCCACGCTTTATTTCGATGACTTCGCCGTGCGGCTGAAAGGACGCGACCCCCTCCTGCGCTGAGGGCCGGCGGCCCCGGAGCGTCCGCCAGGGAGCAAAAGGAACTATGGAAGCCTTCATCCAACTCATCCAGCAGGGATTGCACCAAAACACCTCCGATATCCACATTACCGGGGGCCATCCCGTGGTCTTCCGCCGCAGCGGCCATCTCTTTTTCGACAAAAACCTGCAGTGGGGGCCCCGCGAGGTGGACCGCCTCGTCCGGCAGCTCCTGGGGCCCGGCGAGCTGGAAGCCCTTCAGCGCCGCATGTCGGTGGATATTGCCCGCAGCATCGGACAGGTCCGCATCCGGGTCAACATCTTCCATACCCTGCGCGGGCTGAGCATGGCCATCCGCCTTCTGCCGGGCAGCCCCCCGGAACTGTCCAAATTGAATTTGCACCCTTCCATCGCCGATTTCTGCCGGTTGTCCACCGGTCTTCTGCTCGTCGGCGGGGCCGCCGGAACCGGCAAATCCACCACCATCGCGGCCATGGTGGAGGAGATCAACCGCACCCAGAACCTCCACATCATCACCCTTGAAGCCCCGGTGGAATACCGCTACCGATCGAAGAAGTCCTTCGTGGAGCAGCGCGAGCTGGGCGCCCATTTCCCGCACTACCGTCAGGGGCTGCAGGATGTCCTGCGGGAGGCGCCGGACCTGATCGTGGTTGGTGAGCTGCGGGAGCCGGAAACCATCCGCCTGACCCTGGACGCGGTGGAAGCCGGCCATCTGGTGATCGCATCGCTGCATGCCACCCATACGGAAGACGCCGTCTATCGCTTGTGCAGCGCCTTTCCCGGCGACCTGCAGGAGTTGATGCGCAACCAACTGGCATCGTCCCTGGCCCTGCTGCTGATTCAGAAGCTGGTCCACCTCGACGCCCATGGGTTCCGGGTGCCGCTGCTCTCCATCCTGAGGGGGTCCCCGGCCGTAAAGCGCATGCTGCGCGACAACCGCATGAGCCAGATCGAAACCGTTCTGCAAACCGGCAGCCGCGAGGGGATGTTCAGCATGGAAACCTACCACGCCGAGTTCATTGCCCGCCAGAACCGCTTCGTCTCCCCCCTGGAGACCTTCCGCCCCTCCGCCGAAACAAGCCCCGAAACGCCTTACCGGTCGGGGCTCCTGCCGGATCACCCGACGCCCGACGAAGCCGCCCCCCGGGGAGCGCCCTCCGGGAGCTGGCCCGCCGATAAAGGCCCGGCCAGTTATGAAATCCAGGAAGAAGCGACCATGATCGAACTGATCGAAGAATTGAAGCGGCAGGAAAAGCACAAAACCCGACCCCGCACGTCCTGACCCACTGTCGCCGGCTCCGGGCAGGGCCTTAGGCGGCTCTGGCTAAACAAGCATCGCGGCGAAAGGCAAGGTGCCGCCCGATACGAAATGCGTGGTCCCGCCAACGGCGGGATGAGCGGCAATGGGCGGGGGCGGCAATCCCGCCTAGGGCGGGACATTTCGGCGCAAGGCGCCGTTTGGCAAGGGACTTTTAGGAGGCCCGCTGCCCGTTCCAGCGCGGCCGTCCGTTGCCGTTTGAGGCGAGGGTGGCCGGTGCGCAACGGGTCTCCACGGCGGCATAGCCCAGCAAGCTGTTGATCTCGCGCGTCAGATGGGCCCCGGCTTGGAGCCGCAGGGCGTCGTCCGCGGCAATGATGGTCTCCGTGGTGTTGTCGTCGACCAGATGCAGAAAGGTTTTGCAGGTGCCGGGGTAACGCGCCAGCAGCTGCTGCAGATCCGCCAGCAGATCGGCCGAGGCGGCGGCCATATCCACCGTGATGTGGATGCTGGCGGTCCATACCTCTTCGGCATGATCCATGTCGACGATGCGTTCCGCGACGACCCGGACCGCATTTTCCTCCTTCTGGGCCTGCCCCTGGACAAATACCGGGGCGTCTTCCTTGAGATACGCCTGGCAGTCGCTGTAGGCATCCGGAAAAACGATCACCTCGACGGTTCCCTGCAAATCCTCCACCTGCACGAAGGCCATCAAATCGCCTTTTTTGGTGCGCAGGGTACGCACGCCGCTCACCAGCCCGCCGATCCGCACGGCCGCCTTGTCGGCGATTTCGCGGATGGTCAGGGCATTGGCGTTGGTGAACTTGGCCATGGCCTCTTCGTAGCGGTTCAGGGGATGCCCGCTTAGAAAAAAACCCAGCGACTCCTTTTCAAGCGCCAGGGCCTGCCGCGGCTCCCACTCGGTGATGTCGGGCAGGGTGGGGGCATTGATCGCGGGGGCCGACGTCTCGCTGTTGCCGAAGAGGCCCATCTGGGGATCGGCTTTCTCGCGCTGGACCCGCTGGCCATATTCGAAGGCCTCCTCCAATACGGCCATCATCTGCGAGCGCTTGTGCCCCATGCTGTCGAAAGCACCGCATTTGATCAGGCTCTCCACCACGCGCTTGTTGACTTTGCGCAGATCGGTGCGCGCACAGAAATCCATCAGCGAGCCGAACGGCCCGCCGGCTTCGCGTTCGGCCACGATGGCCTCCACGGCCCCGTCGCCGACATTTTTGGCCGCCACCAGGCCGTAGCGGATCCGGCCCTCGCTGACCTCGAAAGCCGCGCCGCTGCTGTTGAC
>CAYMQN010000014.1:0-32733 GCA_964392545.1 uncultured Desulfobacteraceae bacterium | reverse complement strand
GCACGATCCCGACACCCTGTTCATCTCCATCCACCAGGACGGCCGCACCCTCTACCCCGGCTCCGGCTTCCCCAATGAACTGGGGGGGCCCAACGCCATCGGCAGCACCCTGAACATCCCGCTGCCGCCCAATACCGGGGAAGAAGGCTTCCTTTACACCATTCGCGAGGTCGTCCTGCCGATCCTGGACGATTTCAAGCCGGACCTGATCGTCAATTCCGCGGGGCAGGACAACCACTTTTCGGATCCCATCACCAACATGAACTTCACCGCCCGGGGCTATGCCGAGCTGACCGAGTTGCTCGATGCCGACATCGCCGTGCTGGAAGGCGGCTATGCCATCGAGGGCGCCCTGCCCTATGTCAATCTCGGCATCATTCTGGCCATGGCCGGCATGGACTACAGCAAGGTGCGCGAGCCCACCTACGATCCGGACCGCATCCGCCAGTCCCGGGACGTGACCCGCATCATCGGCAAGGTCGGCGAGCTGGTACTGGCCTACTGGCAGCAGCGCGCGGAGATCCAGGCCCAGGTCCGCGAAAAAAAGGGGGGGAAACGATCCCGCCAAATTTTCTACGACACCGACGGCATCATGGAGTTCCAGAATGAGACCGTCCGCATCTGCGACGACTGCGGTGGTGCCTGGCGCATCGATTCCACCTCCGACCGCGGCCGGCACCTTTTGGCCGTCCACATCCCCCATCGGGCCTGCGGCGCCTGCCAGAAGGCCGGCCAGGACTGGTTTGCCGAGGCGGACCCTAAAGCCTTCGATTTCGTCGCCTTGCAGGACCAGAGCACGGACACCTACACCGTGCGCAAAGCCTGAACCTCTCGGCCATGCGCCAATCCCGCGTCCATGCCGCGCTGTTCCTCCGCGCGCGGGTGCTGCAGGCCATGCGTGCCTTCTTCGCAGCCGCCGACTACCTCGAAGTCGAAACCCCGATCCGCATCCCGGCGCCCGCCCCGGAAGCCCACATCGACCCGCAACCGGCCGGGGCGGCCTTTCTGCAGACCTCTCCCGAGCTGTGCATGAAGCGCCTGCTCGCCGCCGGCTATCCCCGCCTCTATCAGCTTTGCCGCTGCTTCCGTCGCGGCGAGCGGGGCCGGCGGCACCTGCCCGAGTTCACCCTGCTGGAATGGTACACCGCCCACCAGGACTACCGGCACATGATGGCTCAGACCGAGGCCCTGGTGCAACAGGTGGCCCGGGCCGTGGGCCCCGGCGGGATTTTGAAGTTCCAGGGACGCGAAATCGATCTCGAAAAGCCATTCCGCCGCCTGAGCGTCGACGCGGCCTTCCGCCAATTCGCGGGCACCACCCCCGAGGCGGCCCTGGCCGCCGGGCGCTTCGACGAGATCGTGGGCCTGGAGATCGAGCCCCGCCTGGGCTGGGAGCGCCCGGTCTTTGTCTATGACTACCCTGCCCCCTGCGCGGCCCTGGCCCGCCTGAAGCCGAACCGCGCCGACCGGGCCGAGCGTTTCGAGCTTTATATCGGAGGCCTCGAGTTGTGCAACGGGTTCAGCGAATTGAACGATGCCGGGGAACAGCGCAAGCGCTTTATGGAGGAATTGGACCTGCGCCGCAAGGCCGGCCGCCCGGCAACGGCCCTGCCGGAGCGCTTCCTGACGGATCTGGAGCGCATGCCGCCGGCCACCGGCAATGCCCTGGGGGTGGACCGTCTGGTCATGCTGTTGGCCGATACCGTGGACATCGATGATGTTACAGCGTTTGTGCCCGAGGAGCTGTGACCGCGAAATGGAGAATATGAACGTGGTATGGCCCTATTACCTTATGGCTTGATACCAAAAAGTTTTACTGCGATATAACACCCCATCATATCGATCCAACGCCACTCAATGAACCTACAAGTGCTTGCAGAATTTATGCAAAAATCCGGCTTGATGCATGACCTCCTTACCGTCCGTGTGCGAGTCAAAGTGCCGGGCGATGGCCCACAAGAAGCGGCGGCCTGAGTTCTTCTTCGGTGCAAAAGACCGAATGGGTGGATAAGATGCTCAAATTTGAGATAATTCATCCCTGTTCGTTTAATTTTTTTATAAAATGTAAACCCCTGGTTTACATTTCCGCCTATTTGCAGATCCAAGATATGCAAATCACCTTTTCATCAAACCCATACCCTTGCCTTTATTTAAATTTATGCTAATAAGTAAACCATGGGTTTACAAAATGGCGATGGAATAAATAAACTCACCCAACTCCTACCCGAAGGTGTGGCGGCTCCGGCAGCCTGGCTGGCGGCCAACGGCTATTCCCGCCAACTGATGCGCAAGTATGTGCTCAGCGGCTGGTTTGTGTCGTTAGGTCATGGTGCCTATGCCCGTGCAGGCCAGCCCGTAGAGTGGGAGGGGGTGCTTTTGGGGTTGCAGCGGCTGGGCGGTGTGTCCTGCCATGTGGGCGGGTTGTCGGCCCTGAATCGCCAGGGGGCCGCCCATTTCCTCCCGTTGGGTGGCGAGCCGCACATCCGGGTGATGATCGTCCGCAAACCGCCCGCATGGGTTCAGGCGATCGAACTGGATCCCGCCCTCCTCTTCGACAATCGGCATCTATTCGCCGACGAGGCGACGGAGATGGGCATCGTACCGCTTGCCACCGGCATCCGGGATTGGACCCTGCCCATGGCAGGCCCGGAGCGAGCCATCATGGAAATGCTCAACGATGTGCGGGACAATGAAAGCTTCGCGCATGCGGTTCAGGTTTTCGAGGGACTGACCGTCCTGCGGCCTGGGGTAATCAACCCTTTACTGGCGGCCTGCCGGAGTATCAAGGTCAAACGCCTCTTTCTTTTTCTGGCCCATCATTTTGACTATCCCTGGGCCAAACGGCTGGATACCACCCACCTGGATCTGGGGAGCGGCAATCGCCAGATCGTCAAGGGGGGGCGATTGGACAAACAATTCCTGATCACCGTACCGGAGCGTTTCGGTGCTGAAGCCCTCTAATCCCTATTTTCAACAGGTGGGACTGCTGCTGGCGCTGATGCCGCTGGTGGGGAGAAAGCGCTGTTTTGCCCTCAAGGGCGGGTCGGCCCTAAATCTGTTTGTGCGCGATTTGCCCCGCTTGTCGGTGGACCTGGACCTGACCTTTGTTCCGATCAAGAACCGCGCGCAAAGTCTTGCCGAGATAGACGCGGCGCTGGCCCGAATTGCAAGCGCCATCAACCGGGCCATGCCGGATGCCGCGATCCAACGCAGTGCGGGGAAGCCGGGCGAACAAACCAAGCTGCTGGTGAAGCGTGGCGGGGTCGGTGTAAAGGTGGAAGCCTCGCCTGTATTGCGCGGAACCATTGGACCCATCGAGGTTCGAGGTGTGTGCCCAACGGTTGAACACCACTTCGGCTATGTGGAAATGCCGCTGCTGCATACCCATCGCCGGGAACGGCAGGCCCAAAGCCCCCCCGGCGCTGCGCTAAACCGCCTCGATGGTTGACGGCGGCTTGGTGGCGATGTTGTAGGTGACGCTCACCACGCCGGGCACTTCCGCGGTGATGCGGTCTGCCATTTTGCGCAGCAGCTCGAAGGAGAGTTGGGTGGGCGCGGCGGTTACGGCGTCCTGGCTGTCCCAGCAGCGGATTTCGATCTGGAATCCGTATTCCCGCCGGCCGTCGCGTACGCCGGTGACGCGGTCGGCGTGGAGAATGGCCATGTACTGGAAGGCCTCGATCCCCGCAAGCGCCTCCTCGACCACGGCGGTGGCCCTGCGTACCCGGGTCAGCCGCTCGGGGGTCACCTCGCCGATCACCCGGGCGGCCAGGGCGGGCCCGGGAAACGGCGGGCGCCGGTACATCGCCTCCGGCATGCCGAGGGCCTTGCCGACCGCCCGCACCCCGCTTTTGCGCAGTTGAATGAGCGGTTCGATGACCGTGTAGCCGAAATCGGCACGGGTGTCGACGCCCAGTTGGGACAGGATGTTGTGCTGCCGCTTGATGCCGGCCACGGTCTCTTCCACGTCGGTGTAAATGGTGCCCTGGAGCAGATACGGTGCACCGCTTTCCCTTACCAAACGACCGAAAACCGTCTTGTAGAAGGCATCCGTGATCGCCTGGCGCTTCTCTTCGGGATCGGTCTTGCCCGCCAGGGCGTCGAAAAACTCCCGGCGCGCGTCCACCAGCTCCACCGGCACCCCCAGCGCTTGCATGGCGGCCACGACCGAGGCCGGTTCGCCCTCGCGCATGAGACCGTTGTCGATAAAGTAGGTGATCAGGCGGGAGCCCAACGCTCGATGGGCCAGGAGGGTGGTGACCGACGAATCCACGCCCCCCGAAAGGGCATTGATGGCCTTGGAGGCGCCGACCTGCTCCGAAATCAAGCGGCACTGTTCTTCGATGAACGTCCCGGGGTCGAGTGCGTCGAGCGGGATTTCCTGGATCGGCATGGTGGGTTCTCCTTGTCCTCGGTTGCAAACGGTCTGCTGGATGAGCATTAAGCAAAGACTACCCCACGAATGGCCGCCGCAGGATGGTGTCCTTGCACCAGCGCTGGTCGTCGCGTTCGGGGTAGAGGATGTTGAAGTGCAGTCCGCGGCTCTCCTTGCGGTGGGAGGCGCTGCGGATGATGAGTTCGGCCACCATGGCGATGTTGCGCAGTTCGATCAGGTCCGCGGTGACCTTGAAGTTCCAGTAGTAGTCCTCGATTTCCTGCTGAATCATCTCGATGCGCCGCCGGGCGCGCTCCAGGCGCTTGTCCGAGCGCACGATGCCGACGTAACTCCACATGAAACGGCGGATCTCGTCCCAGTTCTGGGAGACCATGATCCGCTCGTCGCTGTCCGTCGTCCCCACCTCGTCCCAGGCCGGTGCTTCGGGCACCGCCGGCAGGGCGCCGGAATGCAATTCGGCAATGGCCTGCCGGGCGGCGCGGTGGGCATAGACCAGGGCCTCCAGGAGGGAATTGCTGGCCAGACGATTGGCCCCGTGCAGGCCCGTACAGGCCGTCTCGCCTACGGCGTATAGCCGGCGGATATCGGTGCGGCCTTCGGTGTCGGTGACCACGCCGCCGCACATGTAGTGGGCGGCCGGCACCACCGGAATCGGCTCACGGGTCATGTCGATGCCGAAGCGCAGGCAGTTTTCGTAAAGATTGGGAAAGCGTTGGCGGATGAAATCGGCATCCCGCCCGGAGATGTCCAGGAAAACGGCATCGTCCCCGCTCTTTTTGAGCTCGGTGTCGATGGCCCGGGCCACGACGTCCCGGCAGGCCAGCTCCCGGGCCGGATCATAGCGCTCCATGAAGCGTTCGCCGCGGGCATCGACGAGGACGGCCCCCTCGCCGCGCACGGCTTCGGAGATCAGAAAATTCTTGGCTTCGGGGTGGAACAGGCACGTGGGGTGAAACTGGACGAACTCCAGATTGGCCAGGGTGGCGCCGGCCCGGTAGGCCATGGCCAGGCCGTCCCCGGTGGCGATATCGGGGTTGCTGGTGTAGAGATAGACCTTCCCGGCCCCGCCGGTTGCCAGGAGCACGATGCGGGCCACGAAGGGGCGCACCTGCCGCGACTCGCGGTCCAGCACATAGGCCCCGCAGCAATGCTCCTCGTGGGTGGTGGTCACCATGCCGCGCTTCATGCGGATGGAATGGGTGATCAGGTCGACGGCGATATGGTTTTCCAAAACCGTGATGTTGGGATGCGCGCGGGCCTCGGCCAGCAGGACCCGTTCCACCTCCCGCCCGGTCATGTCCTGGGTGTGGACGATCCGGTTGCGGGAGTGCCCCCCCTCGCGGCCCAGGTCGAAGCTGTCGGCCGGCCTCCCCTTGGACCGGCTGAAGGAGACCCCGCGGGCCACCAGTTCCTTGATCCGCCGGGGCCCCTCCTCCACCACCAGGCGCACCACGTCGGGCTGGGAAAGGCCGGCCCCCGAGGCCAGGGTGTCCTGGATGTGGAGATCGAAGGAATCGTTGTTGCCCAGAACCGCCGCAATGCCGCCCTGGGCTTGATTGGTATTGCTCTCCATGGCCTCTTTTTTGGTGACGAGGGTCACCCGCCCGGCCTCGGCGGTGTCGAGGGCGAACAGCAGCCCGGCGATTCCGCTGCCGATGATCAGGAAATCGGATTGATGGGTATGCATGGACTACCACCGCATGGGGTCGTTGGTGTGGCACGCAGTGGCGTTCCGCTGCGGATGCCGGCCGGAGGACTTTGCTGACGCTTCCGGGGGTTTGGGTGCGGATATCAGACCATATACATGGATTTGCGCCGCTGGCGCTTCATGACCAGCCCCAGCAGGATGCCGATAAACAGGATGCCGGCCCCGCTGAAGAAGAAAATGAGATATTTGCGCATCTGGAAATTGCTGGCCTCGGAAGCTTCCTCCAGCGCCTCGTACCGTTGGGAAAGCTCGGCCAGCGCTTGGGTATTTTCTTCCAGGGAGGACTTGAGCCGCGTGTTTTCGGCTTTCAACACCTCGTTTTCATTTTCGATTTCTCCGGCACTGTCCGATAGGCTGGCGTGGGATCGCTGCAGTTCTTCGAGTAGGAGCTGGCTGGGTTTCCGGGCCGAAAGATAGCGTTTCAACACCCACCCCTCCTTGCCGTCCTGAAGACGCACCATGACCCACTCTTCCCCGTCTTCGAGTATTTCCACCCGGTCGCCGGTCGAAATGATGTCGACGATCTTGCGATCCGTTCCCGGACCGCTGCGAAACGGGAGTTTGACTTCATCGATGACATAGGCCGTCGCGGCCCACGCCGCCGTTTGCAAAAAAAACAGCGCCGCTGCGGTCCAGACCAATACGGTCAGCGCCTGAGGGAAATGCCGTCGGGACCTGCTTTGCTTTCGTTCATCGCTTGTCATGAGATTCGGTTCCTCTCGATATGCTTCACGGCAGCGCTCGACCAACCGCCCCGCGCGCCTTGTTGCTAAGAGCTAAATATCTTCTTATATTGATTAAAAATAGCGGCATATGTCAATAATAACTTTAATTTTTTTCTCCCTTGTGATAGGCGGTCAACGATTCGTCCGATCTTTGATCGGTGCCTTATCACGCCACTTCACGACGACAGCGCCATGATTGCTTACGATTTGATTTGCGGCAACGGGCACATCTTCGAAGGCTGGTTCGAAGATGCCAAGGCCTATGCGAAGCAGAAAAAAAAGGGGCTTGTCACCTGCCCGGTCTGCAACGATCCCGGTGTCACCCGACGGCCCTCGACCTTTGCCATCAAATCCCGTCCCGCCGTCTCCCCGCCCAAAACCGACGGCATCGACGTGAAGGCCCTCAGCCGCCAAATCAACGCCTATGTGGACAAGCATTTCGACAATGTGGGCTCCGATTTTGCCCGGGAGGCCCTCAAAATCCACTATGGCGTTTCCGAGCCGCGCAACATCCGGGGGGTCAGCACCAAACAGGAAGAAAAGACGCTCAAGGAAGAGGGCGTGGATTTCGTCAAGCTGCCGCTACCGTCCGCCCCCGAGGATGAGTGAGGCTTTTCCCGCGCAGGTCTCCCGCCCGTCCTTCCCGCAAACCCTGAAATCGTTTGCGCGCTCCCCTCAATCCACTCTCAAACGCTCCCGCAGCCCGCTCAAACGCTGGCGGGGGCGGTCGTTGGCCAGCGCGATATCCAGCGCCCGTCGGCTGCCCACGATGACCACCAGCTGTTTGCCGCGGGTGATGGCCGTGTAGAGGAGATTGCGCTGCAGCATGCCATAGTGCTGGGTCAGCAGCGGCAGGACCACCGCCGGATATTCCGAGCCCTGGGATTTGTGCACGGAAATGGCGTAGGCCAGGGTCAGCTCGTCCAGCTCGGTGACATCATAGGCCACCGCCCGGCCGTCGAAATCGACCGTCAGGCGCTCCCGCACCGCCGACACCATGGCGACCCGGCCGATATCCCCGTTGAAAACCTCCTTGGTGTAGTTGTTGCGCAAGTGCATGACCTTGTCCCCCTCGTGAAATCGGAGCGCGGTGCCCCGAACCACGGGGTTCAGTTGCTGTTGGAGGCGCTGGTTGAGATTGAGGGTGCCCGCCTCGCCCTTGTGAACCGGGGTCAGAACCTGGATGTCATCGAGGGGATCCAGGTGGTACTGGTCCGGTATCCAGTGGCCGCAGAGCGCGAGAATCGCGTTCACCGCCGCCCGGGGCTGGGCCGCCTCGACGAAATGGAAGGGGGCCAGGATATCCGTTTCCCGGCCGGCCGCAAGGTCGGGCCGCCGCCCCTCGCGCACCCGATGGGCGTTGCGTACGATGGGGCTCTCCGCCGCCTGGCGGAAAATTTCCTGCAGGTGGAAAACCGCCGTCGGTTGGGCGGCGATGATGTCCTGGAGCACATTGCCCGGGCCCACCGGCGGAAGCTGGGCGATGTCGCCCACCAGGATCAGCGCCGCCGTCAGGGGAACGGCTTTCAGGAAGCTGGCCATCAGCAGGATGTCCACCATGGAGACCTCGTCGATGATGAAGACGTCCGCATCGATGGGATCGTCCTGGTCCTTTTCGAACCCGCCGGCCATGGGGTTGAAGCCCAGCAGCTTGTGAAGCGTGGCGGCGGGCCGCCCCGTGACCTGGGCCAGTCGGCGGGCCGCCCGCCCGGTGGGGGCCGCCAGGCAGACCGAGCGCCCCTGGGCTTCGAAAACAGTGGCCAGGGCGCGGATCAGCGTGGTCTTGCCCGTCCCCGGGCCGCCGGTCATCACGGCCACGCGGTGGGCCAAGACGCCCTGGATGACCGCCTGCTGGGCCGGCGAGGGATAAATCGCCAGGCGCCGGGTCACCGTCTCGGCAATCGCCCCCGGCGAGGCGTCGAAGGTCGGCAGGGGCAGGGCCATCATGGCCTTCAAGCGCACGGCCAGGCCCTGCTCGGCCTCGTAGAGGTCCCGGCGGTAAAGCCGGCGCTCTCTCGCGCCCGTGGTTTCGCCCCGCCCTTCCGCCGCGACCTCTTCCACATGGATCTCGCGGTCGGTCCGCATCGCGTCCACCATGGCCGCCAAGGCCGCGGCATCGATATCGAAGCGCTCCCGGCTGCGGGCGGCCAGACGGCTTTCCGGCAGGTAGACGTGCCCCTCGGCGGCCGCCTGGTCGAGGAGGTGGCCGATGCAGGCCCGGATGCGGCGCGGCGCATCGGGGGGCAGCCCCTGGCCGCGGGCCAGCGTGTCGGCCACCACGAAGCCGATGCCGGGCAGCAGGTCCACGGCACAGTAGGGATCCTCCTCCAGCAGGGCTGCGGCGTCCTCCCCCAGGGCCCTGAGAATCCGCGCTGCGTAGGCGGGGTTGAGGTCGTTGGCCTGAAGGAAGGCCATGAGATCACGGGCGGCGTGATGTGCCCGCCAGCCCTCCTCGATGCGGGCGGCGGTCCGGGCGCCGATGCCGCGCACCGCCGTGAGCTGACGGGGATCGTTTTCGATGACCTTCAGCAGGTCGGTGCCGAAGTGGTGCACCAGGCGGTCCACCAGTTTCGGTCCCAGGCCGTGGATGAAACCGGAGGCCAGATAGCGCCGGATGCCGTCCACCGTATCCGGCAGGAGGGGACGGTAGTGGGCCACCTTCAACTGGGTGCCGAACCGCGGATGCCGCTCCCAGTGCCCGGTGACTTCGAGAGAGGCGCCGGGCCCCGACACCAGCAAGGTCCCCAGCACCGTCACCCGGTGGCCGTCGGGCTCGGTGCGCAGACGGGCGATCGTGAAATGGGTCTCCGGATTATGGAAGGTGATGCGTTCCACGCGCCCCCGGAACGTGACCAGGACCGTGTCGCCCGGTGGGGATGACAGGGAGGAAGGCATCACATGCATGCGACCCTGAGCGGCTGCGCCAGAAGCCAGTCCACGGCCGCGGCCAAATCGTCCGCGACCTGATCGGGGGCCAGCCCCTGGGACGCCAGACGGGCAAGGTGATCGTGCAGACCGGAGCGCACCAGGATCGTTCGACCGCAGCCGGCCCGCGCGCCGCACTGCACGTCGCGGGCGCTGTCGCCGATCATGGTGGCGGCGGCCAGATCGATGGCGAAGCGGCGCTGGGCCTGCCGGATCAACCCCGGCGCGGGCTTGCGGCAGGTACAGCCCGCATCCGGGTGGTGGGGGCAATGGAAGATGGCGTCAAGCCGGCCCCCATGGGCGGCGACCTCCCGGCAAAGGTTGCGGTGCATGCGCTCCAGGGTGGCGGCCTCCATCATGCCGCGCCCTACGGCCGACTGGTTGGTGATCACGATGACGGTCCGGCCGGCCTCGGTGAGCCTTCGGATGGCGGACAGGCTGCCGGGCAGGAACCGGAATTGGTCCCAGGAGGTGATGTAGTCCGGCGAATCGCGGTTGATGACACCGTCCCGGTCCAGAAACACGGCGGGTCCCGCAGGGGTCTTGGACATGCTACTCCGCAACGATAAAAACGTCGAAGCCCTGGCGGATCAGCTTCTGTTCATAAGCCTCGGCTTCTTCCAGGGAGGTCGCCCGGCCGACCCGCACACGGTGAAAAAGGCCGTCGCCCCGATCGAAGGACGCCACGTGGACGTGCTGGTGGGCGTGCTGCAGCTTGGCCGCCAGCCGGTCGGCATTGCGGCGGTCCTGAAAGGCGCCCACCTGGAAGGTGAAGTTGCCGGTGGTCAGATCCACGGCCACCAGATGTTCCCCGCCGCCGGCCTCGCGCACCTTGCGGGCCGGCGCGGCCCGGGCCACGATTTCCACGGGGGCCGTCCCCGGACCGACCACCCCCAGCTGGGTGGCCGCGCCGTAGGACAGATCGATGATGCGCCCCTTGACGAAGGGGCCCCGATCGTTGATGCGCACATCCAACACCCGTCCGTTCTGCAGGTTGCGCACCCGCACCACGGTGCCGAAGGGCAGGGTCTTGTGGGCCGCCGAGATCCCGTACATGTCGTAGGTCTCGCCGTTGGAGGTTCGTCGGCCGTGAAATTGACGGCCATACCAGGAGGCGGTGCCCCGCTCGCGGAAGCCCTCGGCATCCGGTATGGGCTGGTACCACTGACGGCCGACCCGGTAGGGCGCGGGATAACCCTGGGTCGCGGGGGGCGTTTCCGGGGGCGGCGGGGCGGTAACGGAGCGGCAGCCGACCGCCGCCAGGGCCACCAGGCAAAACCAGAAAACCCATCGACAGACGGTAGCCGGCTGGACGAAACGGGAAAGGATCATGGCATTCACACGCGTGTATCGGTAGCCACCGCCTGTTAAACCTCCAGGGCGATGCTGAGCACCTCTTTCATTTTGGAGGCGAAACGAAAATCAATGGCCTCGCGCACGTTGTCGGGCACGTCGACGAGGTCCTTTTCGTTGGCCGCGGGCAGAATGACGGTCTTGATGCCGGCCCGGTGAGCGCCGAGGACCTTCTCCTTGATGCCGCCCACCGGCAGGACCTGGCCGCGCAGGGTGATTTCGCCGGTCATGGCGAGATCTTTCTTGATGCGCCGATTGGTGAGCAGCGAGGTCAGGGCGGTCAGCATGGTGACCCCGGCCGAGGGGCCGTCCTTGGGGATTGCACCGGCCGGCACGTGGATATGAATATCGTGGCTGCTGAAAAAATCCTCGTCGATCTTGAGGCGCTTGGCGTGGGTCCGGATGTAGCTCAGGGCGGCCGTGGCCGACTCCTTCATGACATCCCCCAGCTGCCCGGTGAGCGTGAGGCCCTTCCGGCCCTTCATGGCCGTGGCTTCGATGAAAAGAAGTTCGCCCCCCGTCGGCGTCCAGGCCAGCCCCATGGCAACCCCCGGGGTGGCCACGCGGGTCTTGGCTTCCGACGTGAGCTTGACCGGCCCCAGGAACTCGGCCACGTCGTTCACGCCCACCTTGACGCTGTCGGCGTCGCCCTGGGCGACCTTGGCGGCCACCCCGCGGCAGATGGCGGCGATTTCCCGTTCCAGATTGCGCAGGCCGGCTTCCCGGGTGTAGCCGCTGATAATGTGCTTGACCGCCCCGGTGGTAATCTTGATCTGGCGGGCCTTGAGGCCGTGGGCCTCCCGCTGGCGGGGAATCAGGTAGCGGTTGGCGATTTTGACCTTCTCCTCCAGGGTGTAGCCCACCATTTCAAGCACTTCCATGCGATCGAGCAGCGGCGGGGGAATCGTATCGAGGACATTGGCCGTGGTGATAAACATGACCCGCGACAGGTCGAAGGGCACATCCAGGTAATGATCCGAAAAGGAGAAATTCTGCTCCGGGTCGAGCACTTCCAACAGGGCCGAAGAGGGGTCTCCCCGGAAATCCCGGCCCAGCTTGTCGATTTCGTCCAGCATGAAGACGGGATTGTTCGAGTCGCAGCGACGGATGGCCTGGATGACGCGGCCGGGCATGGCGCCCACATAGGTGCGCCGATGCCCTCGGATCTCGGCTTCGTCGCGCACACCGCCCAGGGAAATGCGCCAGAACTTGCGGCCCATGGCCCGCGCCACCGAACGCCCCAGCGAGGTCTTGCCGGTGCCCGGAGGCCCCACGAAACACAGAATGGGCCCCTTGGATTCCGGGTTGAGCTTGCGCACGGCCAGATGCTCGACGATGCGCCGCTTGGCCTTTTCAAGCCCGAAATGGTCTTCGTCCAGGATCTCACGCGCGGCCTTGATGTCCAGGTTGTCTACGGTGCTCTTGTGCCAGGGCAGGGAGGTGACCCAATCCAGATAGGTGGTGGCCACGGTGTATTCCGCCGATGAGGGGTGCATCTTGGCCAGGCGGTCCAACTCCCGTTCGGCTTCCTTGCGGGCCTCCTCCGGCAGGTCGCCCTCCATGATCTTGGTGCGGAATTCCTCCAACTCCACATTGGTGTCGTCGGTTTCGCCCAACTCCTCGCGTATGGCCTTGAGCTGCTGGCGCAGGTAGTACTCGCGCTGGGTCTTTTCCATGTCGCCCTTGACCTGGGACTGGATCTTGTTGCCCAGCTCCAGGATTTCAAGCTGCTCGTGGACCATCCGGCTCACCGCCCGCAGGCGTTTCTTGATGTCGTCGATCTCCAGGACGGACTGTTTCTTTTGGGCGTCGACATTCAAGGTCGAGGCCACCATGTTGGCCAGGGTCCCCGGCTCGTTGATGGACTTGGCCATCGCGGCGACTTCCGACGGCATGCCGGAGGACAGTTCCACCACCCGGCCGAAAGTGTTGACCAGATTCGCCATCAGCGCCTCGATTTCCTTGCCTTCGGCGCTTTGCTCCTTGATATGTTCCACCCGGGCGATCAGAAAGGGTTTTTCCTGCTCGAAGGACTTCACCTTGAAGCGGCTGATGCCCTGCACCAGCATCTGGGTCTGGTTGTCCTGGGTCTTGGCCATTTTGAGGATCATGGCGCTGGTGCCGATGTGGGAGAGGTTTTCCATCGGATCGAAGGCTGGGGGGGCTTCCTCGGCGGCCTGGCTGGCGGTCTCGCTCTCTTCCTTGGCCCCTTCGGAGGAAGGTGCCGCGGCCTTGGCCACCAGCAAACCGATGATGCGGTCTTTCTGCATGGCTTCATCCACCAGCTTGATGGAATCCCCCTCCATCACCACAAGGGGCAGCACCATTTTCGGATAAAGGGCGGTTTCGTGCAACGGCAGTATGGGCAGACGCTCGGGGAGTTTGTCCGTTGAAAACTCCTCCGGCGAGCGTTGTTTGGTCATGATGTCCTCCCGGTGCGGTGGTTCATTTGGGCTGGGTTCGTCCCTGAGACGTCATCCGGCAAGGCGGAGGGCCTATTCCTCCGAGATGGGGATCCGACGGGGCCTCGTGGACAGCGCCTTGGCCAGACGAAGCTGGAGAAAACCGTTGGTGTAAGTTGCCGAAACCACTTCGGGGTCAATGGTGGTCGGCAGGTAGAACACCCGTTCGAAGTTGCCGTACTGGATTTCGGCCAGGCGGAACGAAGCCCCGGCCGCCCGCGGCAGGGGCACACGGCGTCCGCTGATCTTGATGGCCTTGTTGTTGATTTCGACGTCGAGATCGTCTTTGTCCACCCCGGCAATCTCCGCCGTGATGAAAACCTCCTCGGGCGTTTCATAGACGTCCATCTGCGGTGTCCAGGGCTGGTCGCAGTCCGCGAACATCGGGTTGACGGAGCGGAAGATCGAATCCAGGGCACGCTCGAAACCCGATCCCGACCGGTCCCAATCGTCGCCGAAGCGAATCTTGATATATTCCATGGCCGGCTCCTGTTGATAAGACAGGTACATTGTTGTAAATCATGCGGCTTGACAGTGCTGGCAAGGTAGCACTTCGGCTGTTCTTTGTAAAGCAGGGGACGCCCCCATAACACGGGCCCGAACCCTGTAGATTACCTTGCAGACAAAGCTGCGGCGTGGGCCAGCGCCTGTCGGAGCGGCAGGCGCCAGCGGAGGAGGGCGGCTTGAAGCCGCGCGCGTTTCCATCAGGCCTGCCGGTTTCCCGAAAACCCCGCCGCGTTTTCCTTTTCAGCAGACCCAAAGGGATTAAAGGTCTTCGACATGCCATCGACACGCTTTATCCTGCGCGTCCAGTACTTTATTTACTTCGGCATCCTGGGGCTGTATCTGCCCTATTTCAATCTCTACTGCTACCACCTGGGGTTTAGCGGGGCCCAGATCGGCATCCTCGCGGGCCTTCGTTCCGCCACCCTGGTTCTGTTTCCGTTTGTCTGGGGCGCCCTGGCAGACCGCTATCATCGACGCAAATCCATTTATCTCCTCTGCAACCTGGCCGCCGCGGCGGTCTGGAGCGGTTATCTCGTCACCACGGCCTTCGTTCCCATGCTGGTGATCGCCGTGGTCTACGGCATTTTCTTCGCACCGCTGATTTCCTTCCTGGAAGCCTATGCCATGGACCTTCTGGGGAAAAACAAAAAGGCCTACGGCCGCGTGCGCGTCTGGGGCTCGGTAAGTTTCATTCTGATCGTGACCCTGATGGGCCCCCTGATCGAGCGCCATGGCGTGGGGCTGATCGTCCCCATGATACTGGCGGGAGCCGTCCTGCAGACCGCTGCAGCCGGTGCCCTGCCGCGGGCCGCTTCCATGCCGCAACCGGTCGCCGGCGACGCCCTGGCCCGGATGCCCTGGTCAAAAACCGTCGTCTTCCTGTGCTGCGGCTTTCTCATGCTGGCCAGCCACGGCACCTATTACGGCTTCTTTTCCATCCATCTGGAGGATATGGGCCTGCCGCCCACCTACATCGGCATATCCTGGGGGGTGGCGGTCCTGGCGGAAATCGTGGTCATGATCAACTCGAAGCGCCTCTTTGCGCGGGCCAGTTTCGAGCGGGTGCTGCTGGGCTCCTTTTTCATCGCCGCCCTGCGCTGGCTGCTGCTGGCCCTGTTTCCCTCGCCCGCGGTGATTCTGGGCACCCAGATCCTGCATGCCTTTTCCTACGGCACCTTTCATATGGCCAGCATCCTTTACATGGACCGCCTCACGCCGGGGCCGGCCAAGACCCTGGGGCAGGCGGCCAACAATGCCGTCACCTACGGCCTGGGGCTGATGGTCGGTTTCATGGTCAACGGGGCCCTGTTCGATGCCCTGGGGGCCCGCAGCCTCTTTGCCGCCAGCGCCGTTTTGGCCCTTCTGGGCGGTGTGCTTTTCCACGCCCACCAGCGCCGCCAAGCCTGACGGCGGCCTGAAAGGCCCGGGCGCGGCGTTGTGCGGCGCTCCTCGTCGCTGGCACGCCTTGATCCCGGCCCTTTCACGCAACCGTCACGCGGCTGGTTCGATGGATCCAGATCGGATGTAGGATCGGAAGGTTCAAATGGGCAACGGATCGGGCCGGGACGTGAAGACGGCACCTCAGTCCCTGCGGGTGGGTCCCAGCAGGTAGCGCAGCCAGTGCCCGAGGGAATTGCCTTCCAGCAGGGCCCGATCCCAAATCTGAAAATCGCGCGAAAGCCGGGCCGGATCGGCGAACCACTCCCGGCGGGCTTTGAAGGTCCGGTTCGGATCGAGGGTTTTGACCACCCGCGCCGGATTGCCGGCCGCCACCACATTGGCCGGTATGGCGTCCACCACCACCGCGCCGGCGCCAATGATGCTGTTGTCGCCGATGGCGACCCCCTTGCAGACGATGACACTGTCGCCGAGCCAGACGTTTTCGCCGATCGCTATGGGGGCCCTCCGGCCGGCGGCCGTGCGGTCATAGCTGTCGTGCCAGTCGGCGTCCGTCAGGTAGACCCCGTTGGCCATCATCACGCTGTGGCCGATGGTGACGCGGCAGGCTGAACTGATCCGCACCCCGGGACAGATCAGGCTGTAGTCGCCGATGCGGATCAGGCCGTCGCCATCCTCCCGGGGCCAGACGCAGAAGCGCACCCTGGCGTCGGCACAGGCGATGACCGTCGCAAAGCGCCCCAGTTCGATGGGCGCCCCGAACAGCTCCACATACCAGGGGGACATGAAATGGTGCCCAGACCCCAGTGCATCGAACTGGGGCGCCAGAAAACGGCGTACATAGAACTGCTGCCATTTCAAATACAGCTTTTTGACGGCAAAGGGACGGTGATCGCGTCGCAAACCGGTTCATCCTCCTGATCGGACATCGGTTGGCGGCCCACCCGAGGCGGGCATCTCATGCGGGGCTGCGGCCTTCCCAGGCGGCGTGGTGGAACAACTGGCTGGCAGGGGTCAGATGGTAGAGCGCATCCAGCGCCATCAGGACCACGGCGTTGGTCCAGGTGATCTTGTCTTCCGGCCAGATGACCATGTCCGGAAAGGTGAAGCCGCACCAGAAGGTATCGTCATCGAAGCGCTTGGTGCTGATCCAGCTGAAAACGATGCGCGCCAGCGCTTCGTTGCCCATGGCCGCCAGGGCCAGGATCAGTTCGCAGCTCTCGGCGATGGTCACCCAGGGCTCGTCGTAGACGCAGCGCACGCCCTGGCCTTCCACCACGAATTTCTTCCAGTATTGATCGATGCGCTTGCGGGCCTCTTCCCCGGTAAGGGCGCCGGTCAGAATGGGGTAGAACCAGTCCATGGAAAAACGCGACTTGGTCATGTTGAACAGGTGGCGCTTGCGACGCAGGGCGGTTTCCAGACGCTGCAGGCCCCCCCGCCAATGCGGCGGAACGGCCTCGACCAGCTCCGCCAGCCGGAGGGCGCATTTGAGGCTCATGTAGACGGAACTGGACCCGGTGAGAAGCGCCATGGAATCCACTTGCCCTTCGGGGCTGACGGCCCAGCGGATCGGCCCCTCGGGGGTCTGGAGGGACAGGGCGAAATCCATGGCGCGGCAAACGGTGGGCCACATGGCGGCCGTGAAGGCCATGTCCCCTGTCACGAGATAGTAGTGATACATGCCAACCGCGATGTAGGTCGACAGGTTGGCATCGCGGGTGCGGTCTTGGGGACGCCCGTCCTGATAGGCGGCATACCAGCTACCGTCTTCGAGCTGGGTGCGGCGCATCCAGCCGTAAGCCCGCCGGGCCGCCGCGTAATGTCCGCCGATGGTCAGGCCGATGGCGGACTCCACGTGGTCCCAGGGATCGGTTTTCTGGCCCCGGCACCAGGGAATTTCGCCGCTGTCGCGTTGGTTGTCGAGAATCAGCCGGCTCAAAGCCTGGATATCGACGGAGAGGTCCTGCCGGACCCGGATGACCGATGATTGCATGGCGCTTCCATTTTTATTTTGAGTGATTCTTAAAGAACTGTTTCTTAACGGCAACGCCGGCATTTTGCAAGGAGAAATTTGCCGGCGGTTTGGCGCGACGCCCTGCCCTGGTTGCCATCATGGCGGTTTTCGTCTATGGTAGAATGGTAAAGAAACTTTAAGGGATAGCGTGGCCAACGCCACCGCGCATCCATCCCCGCCGCTGACCGGCGGGGCTGGATAATCAAACAGATAAAACAAATCGTATCAGCGCGTTGGATCGAATCGGTGTTGAACTGCAATCGGCCCGTTTGATCGACCAAGAAACTTCAAAAACGTGAAGTTTCATATGAGCGTGCCTTTAGGACCAAAGCCGGGGTCCGCGGCAGGCCGCCGGGGACGCGTAGGCCCTCCCCGAACGGCATTCGATATCACCGGCCCCAGGGACGGCACCATGGACAATCCCGCTGCATTGGAAGCCCAGGCCGAGCAATATGCCCGGGACGGTGACAGCCAGGCGGCTGTCAAATGCTTCTATGACCTTGTGGGCCATTATGCCCGGGCCCGGAATTTCGTCAAAGCGGAAGCCATGCGCGAACGCCTCATGGCGGTGGACGACATGGCGCTGACCGAAATCATCAAATCGGCGGAGATCATCGAGGCCGAAAAGAGTGATGCCGTCGACCCGGATCACCTCCAGGTCTTCACGGCGTTCTACGAAACCCTCACCGAGGAGGAAACCAACGCCTTCTACTTTGCCGCCCGAGCGGTGACGCTGGAAGCCGGTGAAAGCCTGTTTCGCCAGGGCAACCTCAACACCCGCCTGTATTTCATCCTCGGCGGACAGCTGCAGCTCTATTTCTCACGGGATGGCAAAGACACCCTGATCACCCTCCTGGAACAGGGAGACGTCGCCGGCCAGGATACCTTTTTCGCCACCACCACCTGCACCACATCCCTGGCGGTCCAGTCCCGGGCCGAGCTGCAGGTCCTCGAGCGCGACCAGGTCACGGCCTGGAAAGAGGTCCTGCCCGCACTGGAGGCCAAGCTGGCCGCGTTCTGCCGGTCCCGGGACGTGGGCCAACTCGTCCTGGCCAAGGGCCTGGAACGGCGGCAAAGCCGCCGCATCCGGGCCGAAGGGGCGATCAGCGCCCAAATCATGGACGCTTCGAACCAGCTGCTGGGCAAACCGTTCCGCGGCGACTTGGCCGACATTTCCAATGCGGGGCTTTCCTTCGCCATCAAGGCCACGGACAAATCGGCGCGCCTGCTGCTCGGGCGCCGCCTGAAGGTTGCCGCCAACCTGGAAATCGGCGGCAAATCCCAGCGTCTTGCACGAACCGGCCTCACGGTGGCGGTGACCCCGCTCTTGTTTGGGGATTTCACCCTGCACCTCAAGTTCGATCAGCCCCTCAAACCCACCTGACCTGTACACAACTTGCCTATCTCCCCTGCACGCCATGTCTATCGGCATTGGATCCTTCCGGCAAATCCTCTTCACAAAATTTAGCATAAGTTTGAAATTCAGATAGTTATCGCAATTGGAGCACGTGGCATCCCCCTTGCTATAGCATCCTGTCTTTTGCAGGCCCGGAGTTCCAGGATCGGTTTTCCCCATCCTTTCGGCTGATCGGCCGGCCGAGCCCGTCATCGCCCAAACGCCCTAGCAGGAGAAACCCATGATCGTAAGACGCATCAGTTCCCGCTTGCCCGTCATCGTCTACCAGCCGCCCAAGGTCTTCGACCCTTCCTATTTCGCCAGCGTTCATGCCGCCGGCGGCCTGCCGGTGCTGGATACGGAATTTTTCGCCAACACCGACATCATTCAAATGATCGAACAGTTGGCGCAATCCGATCTGCTCTTCGGCGTGCGGCTGGCGGCCGACAACCAGGCCATCCGGGAGTATCTGGAAAACAACAGCATCGCCAACATGGATCTGATCGTCTTCAGCTACCGGGCGGCCGCCGAGCTCTCCGGTTTCCAGTTCACCAACCGCGACTACCGCTTTTTCATCGAAGTCACGGACATCAAGCTGCAGGAAGCCCTGGCGCGCATCGCCCCCCACGGGGTGATCGTCAAGGGACAGGAAGGGCCGGGCAAGGTCTCCCGCTATTCCGCCTTCATCCTGCTGCAGTGGTATCTCAAAAACTGCGATCTGCCGGCTTTCGTGCACGGCGGCGTGGGGTGGCATACTGCCGCCGGGTTCCTGGCCATGGGGGCCGAAGGGCTGGTCCTGGACAACCAGCTCTATCTGTCCCGGGAGGCGCCCCTGGCAACGGTCTACAAGGATCTGCTCCGTCAACTGGAGGAAAAGGACGCCACCGTTTTGGGCCAATCGCTCGGGTCCCCCTACCATTTTTTTGCCAAACTGGGCACACGCATCGTGAAGACCCTGCGGGACCGTGAAATCCATCTGGCCGAAGCGGAGGATGCCCCGGCCCGGCTCTACCGCGAGATCGAAACCCACATCGCGGATCTCAGCCAACCGAGCGACGCACCCCTGCAAAGCCTGTTCTATCTGGGGCAGGATGCCGTCTTCGCCCGCCATTTCGCCCGCCACGGGGAGACCGTGCAGGACATGCTGCACGGCCTCTTCAGGCACATCGGCGAGCAGCTGACGGCCGTCGACGGCCATGACCCCCTGCGCGAAGACAGCCCCCTGGCCCGGGAGCACGGCACCCGCTACCCCATCCTGCAGGGTCCCATGGCCAATGTCAGCGACAACCCCGATTTTGCGGCGGCGGTCTTCGAGGGCGGCGCCCTGCCCTTCTTCGCCATGGGGAACCTGCCGCCGAAGCTGGCCGACGACATGCTGGCCGCCGGCAAGGAAAAAGTGGCGCGCTTCGGGGCCGGCATGATCGGCATCGAGGCCTTCAACCAGACCATTGGCGAACATCTGACCTCCGTCGCGAAGCACGCGGTGCCCTTCGCCCTGTTTGCCGGCGGCATTCCCTCCCAGGTCAAAGCGCTGGAAGCGGGCGGCACCAAGACCTACCTGCACACCCCCAGCCTGATGATGCTTGAAAACGCCCTGCAGAAGGACTGCCGGCGCTTCATCTTCGAGGGGGCCGAAGCCGGGGGCCATGTGGGCACCTTGAGCAGCATGGTGCTCTGGGAACTCGCCGCGGAGAAAATGTCTGGCCTCGCCGATGATCAGCTGGCCGATAAAACCATGATTTTCGCCGGCGGCATCGGCACCGCCCAGGCCGCCCATTTCATTTCGGGCATGACCGCGCAGCTGGCCGCGCGGGGGGTCAAAATCGGCATCCAGGTGGGCACGGCCTATCTGTTCTCCTGCGAAATCATCGAAACCGGCGCGATCCAAAAAATCTACCAGGAGGTGGTCTGCGAACACGACGAAACCATCGTCATGGGAACGACGGTCGGGTTGGCCTCCCGCACGGTGGCGACCCCCTTCTCGCGCAGCATGATCGACAATGAACACAGCCGCCTGCGGGATGGCCTTTCCCTGGAGGCGCGCAAAAAAGCCTTCGAAAAGGACAATATCGGCTCGCTTCTGATCGGTGCCAAAGCCTTCTGCCCCAAGTTCGACAGCGATTCCGGCGAAGTCTGCTTTCTCCACTACGATGAAAAGGAGCAGTACCAGAAAGGCAATTTCATGGTGGGCGACGGGCTGGCCTTCTATCCGTGCAGCACCACCATCGCCGACATTCACCATGCCTTTTTCCACTGCAAGGAGGCGCTGCACCGGCAGCTCAACGCGTTGGAGATCTTCTCCAGCCCGCGCCAGGAGATCGAGGACGAAGTCGCCGTGATCGGCATGGGCTGCATCTACCCGGATGCCGATTCCCCGCAAAAACTGTGGGACAACGTGATGGCCAAGCATTATGCCATCGGCGACATCCCGGCCGAACGCATGGATCCCGCCCTCTATTTCGACGAAGACCGCAAAGCCGTCGACAAGAGCTATACCAAGATCGCCGGCGTGGTACGCGACTTCGCCTTCGACCATGCCCGCTACGGCTATACTCCCGAAAAGGCCGCCCGCCTTTCCCGCAGCCAGCAGATGGTTCTGGAGGCCGCCTACCGCGCCGTGGCGGACGCCGGCTATCTGGAGGACGACCTGACCATGAAGGCGGCCTGCCGCGCCTCCACGGCCGTCATCGTGGCCACCTGCCTGGGCAACGAACTGGGCAACGACCTGCATCTCAAATACTGGTACCCCGAGCTGCGCCATTCCCTGGAGCAGATCGAAGCCTTCAACACCCTGGACGACGACGCCCGCGACCGCTTGCTGGCCGACCTGCGCGAAGGCCTGGCCAACGGCGTGGACTACGAGCCGGTCCACGGACAGCTCCTCAACATCGAAGCCGCCCGCATCGCCCATCACCTGGGCCTGACCGGCATCAACTACGTGGTGGACGCGGCCTGCGCCACCTCGTTTGCGGCCTTGGACTGCGCCGTCAAGGAGCTGTTGAGCGGTGAATACGACATGGTGATCTCCGGCGGGGTCAACACCAACCTGGCCCCGGAGTCCTTCGTGGGCTTTTGCAAGATGGGGGCCCTGTCCGCCAAGGGGTCCTACCCCTTCGATGCCCGGGCGGACGGCTTCGTGCTGGGCGAGGGCGCCGGTGTGCTGGTGCTCAAGCGCATGAAGGACGCCCTGCGCGATGGCGACCGGATCCAGGCCGTGGTCAAGGGCGTGGGGTCCAGCTCGGACGGCAAGGGCAAGGCCATCGCGGCGCCCAACCCCGAGGGCCAGGCCCTGGCCCTGCATCGCTGCTACGCCAATATGCGCGACAAGGTCCGTGTGGTCGACGTGGACTACATCGAAGCCCACGGGACGTCCACCATCGCCGGCGACCAGGCCGAGATCGAAACCCTCAAGAAGGTCTATTGCAGCGAGCGCCCCATCGGAATCAGCTCCATCAAATCCCAGATCGGCCACCTGCTGGGCGGGGCCGGCTACGCGGGCATGATCAAGGCCATTCTGGCGATCCGCCACCGCACCCTGCCGCCCAACGGCCGCTTCGAAACCCTGGCGCCGGCCCATGCCATCGCCGACAGCCCGCTTTTTATCATCGAGGAAGCCAAACCATGGGACGTCGCCGCAGGACGTCCCCGCCTGGCGGCGGTGAGCTCCTACGGCTTCGGCGGGATCAACTACCACTGCGTGGTGGCCGAGCACACGCCGGACTATCGGCCGCTGCCGCGCCGGATTTTCACCGATCCGGACGACGACTTCAACGACCGGCGCATCGTCTTTGCGGGGATGGGCGTCGTGCTGCCGGAGTCGCCGGACGTGGACAGCTTCTGGCAGAACCTGAGCGACGGCAAGTCGGTGCTCGCCCGCATCCCCGAGGAGCGCTTCCACAACCGCGCCTATGCCGACGAGCCGGAGGACTCCCCCTACCATATCCCCCTCGTCAAGGCCGGTGTGGTCCGGGACTACCGCTTCAACAACGTCAAGTTCCGCATCCCGCCGGCCACGGCCCGCTCCCTGGACCGGGCCCAGCTCTTCGCCCTGGACGCCGCCCAACAGGCCATCGCGTCCGCGGCCCTCGAGCCCCAGCTCGATTTCGGCAACAAGGTCGGGGTGGTGTTGGGAACCCTGCCGGGCGAGCGCCAGGTGCGGAACATTCTCCGGGTGCGCCTGGGGGTGATCGAAAGACTCATCCAAAACGTGGACGGCATCGACCCCGGGGTCCGGCAGGCCATTGCCGCCCGCCTCTGCGAACAGGTGCGCGACCGCATCCCCGAAAACAACGAGGACACCATCCCGGGGCTGCTCTCCAACATCGTCTCGGGCCGGGTCGCCAACACCTTCGGCTGCAACGGCGCCAATTTCGTGGTGGACGCCTCCTGCGCCTCGGCCACCGTGGCCACCCGCCTGGCGGTCAAGGGGCTGCAGAGCGGCGACTATGACAGTGTCCTGACCGGCGGGGTCGACGCCAACTTCTACCCCACGGTGATGCTGGCCTTCAAGCGGCTGAGTCTGCTTTCCGGCGGCGACTGCCGCTATTTCGACAAAAAGGCCGGGGGCTACGTCATGAGCGAGGGGGCCGCTGTCCTGGTGATGACCACCTACGGCCACGCCAGGAAGCACAAGATGCCCATCCTGGGCGAGTTTCATCACAGCGCCTTCCGCTCCTCGGTGCCCGACCACCTCCTGGCGCCTTCGGAAAAGGTCTACCGCGACACCATGGCGGACTGCTACCGCCGCCTGCCGATCACGCCGGACCAGATCGACCATCTGGACGTTTTCGGGGTCGCCAACGTCTTCCTCGACCAGATGGAAAAACAGGCCATCGACAGCACCTTCCGGCGTCCGGTGTATTTCGGCAACGTCAAATCCGAATTCGGCTATTTCAAGTCCGCCAATCCGGCCGTCGCCATGGCCAAACTGCTCCTGATGAACCGTTCCCGGACCCTGCTGCCCAACTACAGCTACGCGGCCGACACCTCCATCGTGGGCCCCACCTCCAAACTCGCGGCCAACCCCCGCCTGCAGTCCCTCGCCGGACGGCAACGCCTCTATTTCGCGGCCAACGTCAACGGCGTGGGCGGCAACCACGGCCACACCGTGGTGGGTTCCCTGCCGCCCTGGCTGCACACGGCGGAGCAATCGGCGGCCGCCAGGCCGCCGGCGGTCGCTATCCCGGCCAAACCAAACGGGGTGGTGGCCCTGGTATCCGGGCAGGGCGCCCAGTACGGCGGCATGATGAAGGAGCTCTATACGGAAAATGCCACCGTCCGGGATATCATGGACCGCGGCGAGCGCATCTTCCAGGAAATGCGCGGCTACAGCCTGCTGGCGATCATGTTCGGCGAGGACCAGCGCTTGAATCAGACCGAGAACACCCAGCCGGCGGTCTTCCTGAGTTCGGCGGCCGTGTACACCGATCTGGCAGCTCGGGGATTTGCCCCGGACCGCTTCATCGGCCACAGCGTGGGCGAATACAGCGCGCTTTACTGCGCCGGTCTGCTGGACTTTGAAGACGCCATGCGGCTGATCGTCAAACGGGCCGACTTCATGAAGGCCGCCACCGAGGTGCAGCCGGGGCGCATCATGGTGGTGTTCAACGATGCCGACCATGTTCACCAGCTGATCCGCACCTCGCAAATCAAGGACATCTATGTCGCCAACAAAAACAGCGACAAGCAGACCGCGGTTTCCGGCGCCCAAGCGGCCATCGCGGCCTTCGGCACCTACCTCAAGGAGGCCAAGGTCATGTTCAAACCCCTGGCCCTTTCCGGTGCCTTCCACACGCCGCTCTTTGAGAGCGCGGCCGAAAACATGTCCGCCTACCTGAAGACCGTCGCCTTCCATCCGGTGGACTTCAGCCGCATCATCTCCAATGTGACGGCCGCGCCCTACCCCGGGGATCCCGAAGAGGTCAAGGCCCTTCTGGTGCGCCAGATCGTCTCCCCGGTGGAGTTCATCCGCTCGGTGGAGCGGGTCCACCAGTCGGGCCACGACCGGTTCTATGAAATCGGCCCCGGCCGGATTCTGGTCAACCTGCTGAAGAACATCCGCATCGAGGGCTACGACGCCCGGCCTTCGGTGGATGCCAAGGCCGGGGAGTGCGCCTCCCTGCGCGCCTTCCAGGCCCATCTGGAAGAACGCCACCTGCTGGCCCCCGCGGCCCCGGCCGCACCCCCTGCACCACCGGCGGCCGCAACGCCGATGCCGGCCGCCACCGCGGGAGACACCGGTCTGATCCCGGCCGAAGACTTCGAGGCCTTTTTGGACCAAAACCAGGAGGCCCTGCGCGGCGTTCTCTATCAGGAGTTCCTCAAACAGAAGCGCGAGCAGGCCCTGCAGGAAGTGGAACGCTTCAACTTCTACACCGGCAAGACGGTCGTCGCCGGAACCGCGGTGGGGCTGCCGGGCACCGGCAACAAGGTCTTCAACGCCAACAACTTCGACAAACTGCTGAACGGCAGCAATTTCATCGAACCTTTGTCGGCCGAAGAGAAGAAAAAAATCGTCGACATGAACATCACCCGGGTGTTCAAGCAGCCCGACGGCAACGCCCGTTTCCTGAAGATCACCGACACCCAGGACGTGATCCAACTGGCCGGAAAACTCGGTTACTTCAACCTGAAAAACGAGTACGGCGTCGACTACGACTACGACATCACCATCGCCCTGGCCATCGCCGCCGGCATCGAGGCCTTGAAGGACGCCCACATCCCGCTCGTGCTCCAGCACAGGAAGACCTCCACCGGCCAGAATATCCCCAACGGCTATGCCCTGCCCCGGGAGCTGCAGCGCGGCACCGGCGTCATCATGACCTCCCTCTTCCCGGGGTTCGAAACCCTCATCGAGCAGCTCAACAAATACTACTACAACAAGTTCTACGTGCGCCCCTACAAGGAGCTCGAGAACATCTACTACCACCTCATGGAGTCGGTGCGCGATTCCGAGATCAAGGAGCAGATCACCGACTGGTTCTTCAAGATCAAGGAGCGGCGCAAGAAATACGGCACCTACCAGTTCGAGCGCAACCTGCTCTTCGACGTGGTGCCCCTGGGTTCGGCGCACTTCGCCCAGCTCATCAAGGCCAAGGGCCCCAACATGCTCATGAGCGGGGCCTGCGCCTCCACCACCCAGGCCGTCGGGGTGGCCGAGGACTGGATCCGCACCGGCCGCTGCGAGCGGGTGATCGTGATCGGCGGCGAGGCCTCCACTTCGGAGACCCAGAGCCCCTGGATCGCTTCCGGCTTCCTGGCCCTGGGGGCCGCCAGCATCAAAAACGTGGTGGCCGAGGCGGCCAAACCCTTCGATGCCGACCGCAACGGCACCATCCTGGGGGCCGGCGCCGTCTCCCTCATCGTGGAGCGCGAGGACCGTGTACGGGAGCGGGGCTTGAACGGCCAGGCCGAAATCCTGGGGACCTACATCGGCAACAGCGCCTATCACGCCACCCAGATCGACCTCGAACACCTGACCGAGGAAATGGCCGGCTTCGTCCAGGGTATCGAACGGCGCCACGGCCTTGCCCGCGACGACTACGCCCCCAAGATGGTCTTCATGTCCCATGAGACCTACACGCCGGCCCGGGGCGGAAGCGCTTCCGCGGAAGTGGCTTCTTTGAAGCGGACCTTCCCGGAGCACTACCGCGACATCACCATCACCAACACCAAGGGCTACACCGGCCACACCCTGGGGGCGGCCATCGAGGACGCCGTTCTGGTCAAGGCCCTCCAGCAGCATCAGGTTCCGCCCATCGCCAACCTGACCAACATTCCGGAGGAGTTCCGGGACCTGCGCTTCAGCCGGAAGGCCTCCAAAGGGCCCTTCGAGTACGGCCTGCACTACGCTGCCGGCTTCGGGTCGCACTTCGCCTTTCTGATGATCCGCCGGGTGGAAGAAGCCCGGGCCGTCGACAACCCTCAATATGAAGCCTGGCTGCAAAAGATCAGCGGCCTGAAGCGACCCCGTCTGACCACCATCAACAACACCCTCTGCGTGGACCCGAACGTCCTCTCGCCGGTGGCCGAGGATCCGCCCCAGGCCGCCCCCGCGCCGGCGGCCGAACCGGCGAAACCGCAAAAGGAGGCGCCGCCGGCCGCGTGGCCTGCGACGCCATCCGTCGACGTGGCCGCGACCGTCAAGGCCATCGTGGCCGAGCAGACCGGCTACACCACCGACATGCTCGAAGACGATCTCGATCTCGAAGCCGATCTGGGCATCGACACCGTCAAGCAGGTGGAGATCTTCGGCAAGGTCTCCGAGCGCTTCGGCCTCGAGGTCCCCGAAGACCTCAAGCTGCGCGACCTCAACACCATCGCGAAACTGGGCGACTACCTCGCCCGTCAGGTGAGCGGGAGCCCTGCGGCCGAGGAGCCGCCGGCAACCCCAGCGGCTGAAGTCGTCGCCCATGGCACGTCCGTTGCGGTTGCGGACATCCCCGAAGACGGCGTTCAGCGGCTCGTGGTCCAGGCCGTGGAACTTGCACCGACCCAGGCGAACCACCTGATGAAAGGCCAACGGGTTCTGATCACGACGAACGGCGGCCCCTACGCCGCCGTCTTGGCGGAAAAAATCGCCGCCCGGGGTGGCGATCCACTGATTGTCGGCCACGGCGAGGGTGTCCAGCTGCGTTGCGACTGGCGCGATCCCGCGGAGGTGGCCCGGATCCCGTCCCTTCTGAAGGAGCGGGGCGCCGCCGTCGACGGCCTGATTCATCTGGTGCCCCTCGAAGGCTACACCAGCGAAGCGGTGTTGAACCAGGATCGCATCACCGTTGGGCTGAAAGCCTTTTTCCAGTTGATTCAAGGCCTCTACGACCAGCTCGACCGGCCCGGGACCTTTATTGCCGTGCCGACGGCCCAGTCCACGGTGTTCCCCTACCGGGACGGCACTTGCGCACTCGACCCGCTCATGGCGGGCGTGGCCGGCCTGCTCAAAACCGTCAACAAAGAACTTGCCGAAACCCGCGTCAAGGCGGTGGATTTCGCCGCGCCAGCGAGCGCCGCGGCCCTGGCCGAAGCCCTGATCGCGGAACTGCTCGCGGAGGACCCGCGGGTGGAGGTCGGCGTGGATCAGGATCGCCGCTGGGGGCTTTGCCTGGCACCCAAGGCCGCGGATCCGGGGGAGCGCTTCGTGCACGATGGGGACACCCTCCTGGTCACCGGAGGCGCGCGGGGCATTACCTTTGAAATCCTCAAGGCCCTGATCGAGGCGGTCCAGGTCCGCCTGGTCATCCTGGGCCGCAGCGACATCGCGGCCCTGGAACCGGAGCTGGCCGATCCCACGCTGGAGGCCTCCGGGCTGATGGAAAAGCTCAAGGCCCGCATGCCCGATGCCAAGCCCGTCGCCGTCAAAAAAGCCCTCGATCGGATCCTGGGCCTGCGGGCCTCCGCGGCCAATCTGGCAACCCTGCGCCGGCTCGGCGCCGAGGTGGCCTATCACGCCGTGGATGTGACGGATGCCGCCGCTGTTGCCGCGGCGGTGGCGGAAGCCGGGGCGGTGGACGGCGTGCTGCACGCCGCCGGCCTCGAAGAAAGCCAGATGATCCCCAAGAAACACATGACGTCCTTCGACCGGGTTTTCGACACCAAGGTCATGGGGCTGGGCCATCTGCTGGCGGCCCTGGGCGACCGCAAGCTGCGCTATCTCATGACCTTTTCCTCGGTCACCGCCCGCCTGGGCAACGCGGGACAGGCGGATTACACCGCCGCCAACGACATGATCGGGAAGATGCTGCAGCACTACCGCCGCCGCCACCCCGAGACCCGCATCAAGATCTTCGACTGGACCGCCTGGGAAGGCGCCGGCATGGCCACCAACGAGACGGTCAACAAGGTTCTCAAGGAGCGGGGCCTGACCTTTCTGCCCCTCGCAAAGGGCGTCGCCTTCTTCCTGCAGGAACTGACGGATAGCACCGCCGACGAGGTGGTCTTCACAGGAATGGACCATGCCTTCGACCCCGACGGCCTGCTGTCCCGGACGGACACGGCGATCGAGGCGGCACCGGCCCCCTTCATCGATCAGGTCGTCACCGCAACCGATGAGGCCGTCACCTGCCGACGGGTCCTGGATCTCAAACGGGATCGCTTTCTCCTGGATCACGCCCGCGAGGCGATCCCCATCTTTCTCGGCGCCACCGGAATCGAGACCATGGCCGAAGCCGCCGCCCTGCTGGCCCCACCCGATGCGGTACTGCAGGAGCTGAGCGATTTCAGCATCCCTTACGGCATCAAGATCCTGAAGGGGCGCCCCAAGGAAATCCTGGTGGAGGCCCGCCGCTCGGAACAGGCGGCCGACAGGCTGGCCTGCCGCATCACCTCCCAGTTCCGCAATCCCAAGGGCACCGCCATGGGTGAGCCGACCCTGCACTACCAGGGGACATACCGGTTCGGGCACGAACCGCTGCCGGCCGAACGGGTAACCCTGCCCCGGTTCAAACCAGTGGACTATGAAGGGAATATTCAGGAGCTGCTCTACCACCCGTCCCGGCTCTTCATGGACGGCCTTTTCCGCACGGTGGAGGACATCGTCTCCTTCGAACCGGATCGCCTGATCGCGCGCATCGTGGACGGCAGTGACAAGCCGTTCTTCACCGACGACCCGCAGCCGGCCTTTCGGACCAATGTGGCGGTGGTGGACGCCATGTTCCAGACCGGCGGCATGCTCGAGGTGATGAGCACCAACCTTATCGTGCTGCCCCATGCCATCGGCCGCATGCGGTTTTATCGGCCGGTCCGCAGGGGCGCTGCGTACCTGTGCATCACGGAAAAATCCCGGCAGGGGACGGAAACCAACACCTACCAGCTGCGCCTGGTGGACGAGGCCGGGCGGCTCCATCTATCCATCGAGGATTTCCAGATGGTTCAGGTGGACCGATTGGCGAAGGAGGACCGGATTCTGGAGGCCCTGCAGCCCTCCACGGAAGCCGCCCGGCGCGCCTCCTGACCCTGGCGAAGGTTCTGCCGACGGGACCGGGACTGTCCCCGGTTCGGTCGGCAGGGCGTGCGGCCGCTTCCAACTTGCTCCGGCCTTGCCGCGTTTGGCGGAGAACCCTTGTCAAGACCGATCGTTGACTTCTTATGACAGCATCGCTTGCCCCGCATCCCCTGCCGGAAGACCCTTGCGAGCCGGTCACCTTCACGCGACCGGCGCCGGGGTATCGGTTGGCCTTCGTCTCGATACCCGGCTTTTTGAAGTGCTGCCTGGCCAAAGCGGTTCCGGCGGATTTCCGCACCGCGCCCCCGCTGGTGTTCGTGCAACAGGATTTTCGCCAGACGTTCCTCGGCGCGGATGAAATCGCCCGGGTCAACCGCTTCAAGGCTTTGAAAAAACAAGTGGAATGGATGGCGGGTCGCTATGCCGTGAAACACCTGGCCCGGCGGTTCCTCGACGGCCGGCCGCATCCGGCTACCACCCGGGTGGCCTACCGGGCCCAGGGCGCCCCCTATCTGGTCCAGGCACCCGCCGTGCCGCTGTCCATTTCCCACTCGTGGGCGCATGCCGCAGCCGGCATGGGGCTCAGTCCCGCCGGAAGGCTGGGGCTGGATCTGGAACGCATCCGTCCCGCGAGCCGGGAGACCCTCTTACGGACGGCCTTCAGCGACCGCGAGGCGGCCGCGCTGGCATCTGCCGACGATGCCGCCCTTTTTCTGCGGTGGACCGCCAAGGAAGCCTATCTCAAAGCCATCGGCAAGGGGTTCCACGAAAGCTTGAAACGGGTCGAAATTCTGAACGCCAGAATCTGGCACCACCATCGGCCTGTCCCTTCCCTCACCCTACACAGCCACCTCCCCTACCCGGGCTACGCCTTCAGCTGGGTCTGTTAGACGGCAATTTCATTACCGGCCACGCGCCCGCGGGCAGGTCGCAGGCCTGCCATCGGCAGTTTCGCTTGCCCGGACGGACGCTATAGTTTTTACTAAAATTATGGTTGACAGCCACTCCGGCTGCCGTGGTATGCCATCCTTCTTGTAAAAGAGGCGGGGACCGGGACACCGCCCGCCTCGGGTGCCGTCATCGCGGCCAAGCCGGCCCATGCGATCGGCGTCTAGCCTGGGAGGAATTCTAAAATGGAGCATCGCCATTTGGCGGACATGATCGCCCGCAGCTGCCGGCAATTCGGCCCGCGGGTGGCCATGCGCTATAAAAGGGACGCTACCTGGCAGGAACTGACCTATCACGACCTGGGTTCAGGGATCCAACGGATCGCCGCGGCCCTGCATCAGATGGGGGTGCGCGCCGGCGATCGGGTGGCGATCTTCTCCCAGAACTGTGCCGAGTGGGCCATTGCCGACTTCGCCATTCTGACCCTCGATGCGGTTACCGTGCCGATCTATGCCACCAACACCGCCGGCCAGGCCGCCTATATTCTACAAGACGCCGGCGCCGGCGTGGTCTTCGTGGGTGACGCGGACCAGTATGAAAAGGTCCGCCAAATCGCCGCAGACGAAAACACCCTCCGGCACATCATCCGCTTCGACGCGCCGGACGCCCGCGGCGGGGACGGCGAGCGCAGCTGCTCCTTCCAGAGCCTGCTCGACACCGCACCGACGGACTGGCCCGCCGCTACCACGGCATCCCAGCGTCCCGCCGACACGTCGCGGCACCTGGCCAGCATCATCTATACCTCCGGCACCACCGGCGACCCCAAGGGCGTCATGCTCAGCCACGGCAACTTTTTCCACCAGATCGATGCCGTGAACGCCCATTTCCAGATCGGCCCCCCGGACCGGTCGCTGTGCTTTCTGCCCCTCAGCCATGTCTACGAGCGCATCTGGTCCTATATCGTCTTCCACCAGGGCGCCCAGAACAACTATATCGCCAACCCGCGCGACGTACTGGCCTATTTCGGGGAGGTCAAGCCCACGGCCATGGTGAGCGTGCCGCGGTTGTATGAAAAGATTTATGCCGCCGTCATGGACCGCCTCGACCAGGCCCCGCCCCTGCGGCGGCGGCTGTTCGCCTGGGCCACCGGCGTCGGGCGGCAGTGGGTCGAGAGCCGCCGTCTCAAGCGCACTCCCGGCATGGCGCTTACCCTGCGGCACCAGCTGGCCGACCGTCTGGTGCTGCGCAAAATACGGAACATCGTCGGCGGCGACAAAAATTTCTTCTCCGCCGGCGGAGCTCCCCTGGCCAAGGAAATCGAGGAATTCTTCCTGGATGTGGGACTGTTGATCTGCCAGGGCTACGGCCTGACCGAGACTTCCCCCATGATCAGCTACAACACGCCGCAGCACTTCAAGTTCGGCACGGTGGGCCGTCCGGCGCCGGGGGTTACGGTGCGCATTGCCGCCGACGGGGAGATCCAGGTCAAGGGCCCCAATGTCATGCTGGGCTATTACAACGACCCGGACGCCACCGCTGCGGTATTCGACGCGGGCTGGTTGAGGACCGGCGACGTGGGAAGGCTCGACACCGATGGCTTTCTCGTGATCACCGACCGCATCAAGGACCTGATCATCACCTCGGGGGGCAAGAATATCGCGCCCCAGCGCATCGAAACGGCCGTGGGCAAGGATCACTATATCGAACAGATTACCGCCGTGGGGGACCGCCGCAAGTACGTCAGCGCCCTCATCGTGCCGTCCTTCGAGGCCCTCGAAACGGTGGCGCGGCAAAAGGGCATTGCCTTCGCTTTCCGGGAAGAACTGGTGCGGCACCCGGAGATTCGGGCCTTTTTCCGCGAACGCATCGATCAACAGTCCACCGACCTGGCCCGCTACGAGACCATCAAAGCCTTTACCCTGCTGCCACGGGAATTCTCCCAGGCTGACGGCGAGATCACCCCCACCCAAAAGATCCGCCGCAAGATCATTGCCCAGCGCTTCGCCCCTGAGATCGACG